>NZ_CP021642.1:987721-1316962 GCF_003048375.1 Campylobacter concisus
CTCCAAGAGCTTCTAACTCTTCGCATACTTTTTTAAATTTAGCCTCAGCGCTCTCTAATGCCTCTTTGTTCGTCTCTATGACCTCTTTTGGTGCGTTTGCCACGAAATTTTGGTTATTTAGCATGCCTGAGAGTTTGGCTATCTCTTTTTCAAGCTTTGTCTTTTGAGAGCTTAGCCTTGTGATGATACCGCTCATATCAAGCCCTTCAAGCGGGATAAATGCCTCTAAATTTTCGCTCACATCTCTTATTGAATTTTCGATTTTTTCATCTACAAAGCCGATCTCTTCGCATTTTGCAAGCAGTTTAATATACTCTTTAACCTCGTCAAGATCTATTTTTTCGTTAAATTTAACAAAGGCTTTTGCTATCTTTGAGTTGCCAAGATCGATAGTCGCTTTTGCACGGCGAATAGCCACGATCGCTTCGATAACTAGCTCAAATTTCTTCTCAACCTCTAAATTTCGCTCTTTTATCTCTGGATAGCTCATAACCATTATTGATTTTGCATTTTCAAGCTGTGTGCCACTAAGCTCTTGAAATAGATACTCTGAGAGAAACGGCATGAAAGGATTTAGCAGTTTCATCGCCTCTTTAAATATACTTCCAAGCTCTTTTACGCTCGCTTTGTCAGCCTTGCTAAGCTCGATGCCCCAGTCACAAAACTCATCCCAAAGGAATTTGTAAAGTGTGTTTGCAGCGTCATTGAAGCGGTAGGCGTCGATGTTTTCGCGCACCTCTCTCACGCACTCGTTAAAGCGGCTATTCATATAAATTCCAAGCTTTGTTTGAAGCTTGATATCCTCTAAATTTGCAAATTTGCTCTCATTTAGCATGAGGTATTTGCTCGCGTTATAAAGCTTGTTGGTGAAATTTCTTACCTGTTTCATCTTAGCGTCGCTTAGCTTGATATCGCGTCCTTGAACGGCTAGAAGCGTTAGTGTAAAGCGCAAGATATCGGCGCTATACTCATTTATGCTATCAAGTGGGTCGATGACATTGCCAAGGCTTTTGCTCATCTTTCTGCCAAACTCATCTTTTACAAGCGCGTGCAGGTAGATGTCGTCAAATGGCAGCTTGCCAAGGGCGTTTTCACCCTGAAACATCATCCTAGCAACCCAGAAAAATAATATATCAAAGCCAGTTATAAGAAGGTTATTTGGATAAAACTCAGCCAAGTCGCCTTCAAACCATTTTTCATTTTTTAGTTCATTTTCATTACCCCAGCCAAGTGTGCTAAATGGCCAAAGACCAGAGCTAAACCACGTATCTAGCACGTCTGGGTCTTGGTGGATGTTTTTACTTTTGCACTTTTTGCACTCGCATGGCTCGTCCTCGTCAGCCCACATATGACCGCAATCATCGCAGTAAAATACTGGAATTTGATGTCCCCACCAAAGCTGGCGTGAGATACACCAGTCTCTTAGCTCTCTCATCCACGCGTTAAAGCTGTTTATCCAGTGCGGCGGGTAAAATTTAGCAAGACCCTCTGAGACCTTTTGTATCGCTTCGTCCGCGATCTCTTTTTTGACAAACCACTGCTTTGAGATGTATGGCTCGACGACGTTTTTGCAGCGGTAGCAGTAACCTACTTGATTTTCGTAATCTTCTATCTTTTCAACATTGCCAAGTTTTTCAAGCTCGGCCACGACGATATCTCTAGCCTCAAGCCTCTCAAGTCCTGCAAATTTATCGCACTTGTCGTTTAAGATGCCTTTTTCGTCAAACACGGTAATAAATTCAAGGTTGTGTTTTTTGCCGACCTCGTAGTCGTTTTGATCGTGCGCAGGTGTGACCTTAACAAGGCCTGTTCCAAACTCCATATCAACGTGCTCGTCTGCAATGATCTCGATCTCTCTATTTATGATAGGTAGTACCACTTTTTTGCCGATTAAATTTTTATAGCGCTCGTCGTTTGGATTTACCATTACGGCCGTATCGCCGAAATATGTTTCAGGACGAGTAGTCGCAACAACAACAAATTCGCTTGGCTTGTCTGCAAAGTAGTATCTCAAATGATAAAGCTTGCCTTTGTTTTCTTTGTGCTCGACCTCTATGTCAGAGAGTGCGCCATCATGCGTACACCAGTTTATCATGTAATTTTTCTGGACTATTAGCCCTTTGTCGTATAAATTTACAAAGGCTTTTTTCACAGCTTTTCTTAAGCCCTCATCCATAGTAAATCTCTGGCGTGACCAAGCCGGAGTGATGCCAAGTTTTCGCATCTGATGGACGATCATGCCGCCGCTTTTTTCTTTCCACTCCCACACTTTTTCTACAAATTTCTCACGTCCAAGCTCTTCTTTTTTGATACCTTGTGCTAGAAGCTGCTTTTCAACGACGTTTTGAGTAGCGATGCCAGCGTGGTCAAGTCCTGGCTGCCAAAGTGTCTTGTAGCCGTCCATCCTCTTGTAGCGAGTCATGATATCTTGAAGTGTGAAGGTTAGGGCGTGTCCGATGTGAAGCGAGCCAGTCACGTTTGGAGGTGGCATCATAATGCAAAATTTACGTCCATCTTTTTGGATATCTTTGTTTGCGTCTATCTCGAAGTATCCGCGTTCTTCCCAAATTTTATAAAATTTATCTTCTATCTCTTTTGCATTGTAAAATTCTGCCACTTTTGTCTCCTCAGTTTCGTTTAAAAAATGCTTAATGTTATCTAAAATTTGTTTAAAAAAATCTTTGCAAAAGTGGGGAAATATGGGCTTGGGGCGGTTAAACGCCCCGAAATTTATATGGCTATTTTACGTTAAAGCTTCTCACGGCTAAGTCGTAGTCGTTTTGTCTTTCGTTATACATATTTTCAGTTGTGACTGCACCAAGCGAACATTTACCGCCAAGTCTTACGCGGTAAGGTGTGTAAAGCACGGCGTCTTTTTCGTCGTTACTTAGCGTGTAAAAGCTTAGCACGCGGTCATCTTTTATGCTTTTATACTCAACTTGCAAGCTGTTTTTTAAGCTCTTGCTAAAGTTGCTTAAATTTTCATTTATCGGCTCAAAGCAACTGCTTACGATCTCATTAATAACGCCATTTTTAACCATTGTTTTTGAGTTTATCACCACTTTTGAGTAGATGACGTCATTTACTTTTAGGCTGTCAAGACCTAGCTCTTTGCCTTTTTCATCGACAAAAACGCGGTAGATGTCAAGCTCTTTTGGCTCGATTTTATGTTTGATCTCAAGTGGCAAGTAAGCGTAGCTTAAGATAGTCGCATAAAGCTTATTTGAGCCTAGTGGAGTGATGCTAAATTCGCCATTTTTTGTAGTAAATGAGGTGCTTAAAAGGCCATCAAATTCTTTATTTTCGCCGTTGTAGCTAAGCTTAAATTTGTTATTTTTCTCGCCACTATCTTTGCCAAAGTAGGCATTTAGCGCTCTAAGCACAAATGCACGCTCCTGCGTTGAGCTTAGCTCATTTAAATTTACTATCAAAAAATTTGCAAGGTCGTCTGAGTAGTCGTTTTTCTCAAAGTATTTTGCGTGCAGATATAAGATAAATGCGTTGTCTCTTACTTTTGAGCTAAAATCAGATGGATTTTCTTCGCTTGTTTTAGCATTTTTGATATCTTTTAGCGCGACTTTTGCCTCGTCATTTAGGCCGTTTAGCTTTAGGGCTGCTGCCATTAGGTATTTACTTAGTGCTGTTTTATTGTAGGCTTTGTCGTCATAAATTTTATTTAAGATTGATCTATCGGCCATATTTGCACGTGAGCTTACATAAAGTGCGTAAAGTGCCTCAAAGTCGTTGTTTGCGTATTTTAAAAGAGAGTTTAGCGCATTTTGTTTGACGCCTTTACTTACCTCGTATCCAGCCTCACTAAGGTCAAGTAAAACATCAGTTGCAAAGATACTTGCAAATGCATTTGTCTCACCTAGATCGCTCCAGTAGCCAAAGCTGCCGTCTGGTTTTTGCATCTTGACTAGCTCATCTATGCCGCTTGCGATAAATCTCTTTTGATCGCTTTTTTCAAGCTCATCTTTTGGTTTTAAATTTAAAAGCGCAAGCAGTCTTGAGCTCCTTTGCTCAGCGCATCCGTAAGGATACTGGACTAAATTCTTTGAAGCTGCTAAAAGCACGCTTGAGACCGAGCTTGAGGCATCAACGCTCACATCGTGATAGCCTTTTGGTAGTGAAATTTTACTCTCTTTGTCAAAGACGCTGCTCTTTGCGTAGGTACTGATCGTATAAGGGCTAACGACGTCTAGTAAATTTTGAAGCGTTTTTGAGCCATTTTTATCGCTTATTGTGACATTGTATTCGCCAGCACCTGTTTCAAGGGCTGAAATTTTAAGCACAAACGCCTTGTTTTCAAACGGCTTTAGGTTGGCATTTTCTTGCGTTTTGATGTTTAAATTTTTGCTTGATGCTACATTTATAGTAAGGTTTTTGTCGGCATTTGTCGTATTTATAAGCCTTAAGTTTGCGCTTAATTCATCGCCTTTTAAAAGATAAATCAAAGCGCTTGGCTTAATGATCACATCATCTTTTACTTTTATCTCGCTACTTACGGCGTTCATTGCAGTTGCGTCATTTGCCACAGCATCTACTCTAATGGCGCCATTAAAGCCATTTGGCGTTTTAAACTCGTATGAAATTTCGCCTTTGTCGTCCGCTTGAAGGCTCACTAAATTTGCATAAGTTTTTACATTTTTGCTATCAACTGGGCTTGCATGTTTTGCCATTTTTGCAGCCACTGCCATCGCCGCGGCATCACCGCCAAAGCTTAACGTTTTGCCCTCGACCTTGTAGTTTGTGAGCATATTATAGATGTCGTAGTCAAAGACGCCATCAGGTAAAATTTTGTCAAAAAACTTAAGCGGATCGGCTGGTTTTTGCGATGTGATATCAAGAATGCCAACATCTGTGATAAATAAATCTACATAAGCTTTTGGCTTGGTTTTTAGTGAAATTTTGATATTTTCATCGCTCTTTGCGCTTTTTGGCGCTTCTAGGCTAAGCTCTATCTTTCTTGAAGATTTATCGCCGTTTGCATAGACCTTGCCGTAGGTTCTAAACGGAGTTAGCCCAGCGTCAGTCATGCGGTAGATATTTGCGCTCACATAAAGGCCGTTAAAGTCAAAGTCAAGTTTAAATTTAACGTTTGCTGAGTTGTTTTTGATCTTGACGACTTTATAAGCTTTGACACCTGCATCTTCAAGCGTGACAAGTGCGATGCCTTCTTTTATCGCTGAGCTTATGTCTGCGCTTAGCTCGTCGCCTTTTTTATAGACGCTTTTGTTTAGCTTTATCTGAGACTTGCTAAGCTCTTTTGTAGGCGCTAGAGTTGAGTAGTTATAGCCGCTTACGTCGATGTCTAGGCTCGTGCTCGCGCCACTTACTAAATTTGTAGCAGTGATGACGTATGAGCCACTTTGCGTAAATTTATAGCTAAACTCGCCACTATTTTTATAAAAACTATCCACATCTTCAAGCGTTTGGATCCATTTTATATAGCCATTTGCGTCCCTTTGATACTGCCATGTGACACGTTTTACATCAAATTTCAAATTTGACTTCACTGCCTTTTGGCTTGGCATATCAACAACGACTGTTCTTATCTTTACATCTTCGTTTGGATCAGCAAATGCCGTGCTAGCAGCGATGCCAACCATATCTTTGTAAGGATAGAGCGTAAAGCTTTTTGCGTCACTTACGTTTTTGCCATCGTCATTTACGTTGAAATTTATGACGCCTTTTATTATTGAAGGCGCGTTTTTAGTGTTAAAGCTAAGATCTATCATTTGGCTTGATTTGCCATCTTTTGAAAGAGTTAGATCATTTTCTATGCTTGGATAAGCAGCCGCTTTTAGGGTGTCATTTTTAAATTTATACTCTTTAAATTCGCTATTTTTATACTCATCATCAAAGAAGCTAACCTGCATACTGCCAGCTAGGTCGCTAGCTGCTCCGCCAAAGAGATAGCTGCTTGTCAAATTTACCTTTACTAGCTCATTTGAAAAGAATTTATCCGCATCTATGGCTATGTCATTTTTTATCTTGTTTGGCACGAAGCTCTCGACATAAAATGGCACGCTTGCTATCACCTTGCTAGCGTAGATTATCTGCATGTTAAATCTACCGCTTAGATCGCTTAAAATTTCTTTTTCGAAATTTATCATGCCAACATCATTTGTATTTTGCGTGATCTGGGCGCTACTTTTGCCTTGCGGATCGATAAATTTGATCTTAACTGGCATATTTTTAAGCGGGTTAAAGTCCCTATCTCTTAGATAGATAGCTCCTTTTAAGCTCTCATTTGGTCTTATGATATTTGAGGCAAAATGCGTGTAAGCATCGATGCTCTCGCTTGGATTTTGGCTGATGAGCTTTGCCTCATTTAGCGCTTCGCCATCTTTTATGATGAGGAAATTTTGCTCCTTGCCAAGTGAGACGACGATCGATGAGATCTCTTTGTAGATATCTTTTTTGTTAAATTTAAAGACGCCAACGTCATTTGTCGCGCCAACTGCGATCTCTTCGTTTCTTTTGCCATAAATTTTTACATTTGCGTTTGGTAGCATTGTGTTTTCGCCAAGGCGGTTTGCAAAGACGAAAATTTCATCCTTGCCAAGCTTTGCATTTATGGCGATGTCGCTTAGATAGACGACCTTTGAGACGCTCTTATCTTTGCCGTAGTTTAAGCTTATCTTATAAACGCCGTCTCCTGCTCCTGCAAAGTCAAGCTTGATCTTGTTTAGCGAAATTTCGTTTAATGCACCCTCTAGCTTGTAGCTTTTGCTTGCTACTTTTGAGCTAAAATTGCTTAGATCTTCGCTATTGTCGTTGAAATTTAAAAAGTATCTAAAATTTTGATCGCTTAGCTTTTCAACACTTACATTTAGCTCAGGTAAATTTGCACTTCTAATGCCGATCTCGCCCACGCTTGAGATGTATGGCTCTTCGTTTGTAAAATTTGCAAATGGAGTGAAGTTGCTAGCGACCACCTCGTAGGTTTTAGCCTCTCTTACGACATTTCTGTCATCTCCAAAGCCCGGTTTTATCGTGATCTCATAGCTATTTTGCGGTTTAAACTCATCGCTTGTGATATCGATGTAATAATCATACCCCTCAAGCTCAGAATTTGGCGCGCTATTTTCATCATCATTTTTATATGCTACGTCGCTTATGCTAAAGCTTTTTACGCCTTTTATCTTTATAAATTTCTTTAGATTATTATCATCGCTTAGCCACTCTTTTAGATAAATTCTAAAGGCCAAAATGCCGTTATCAAGGCTAGTTGGATAGATTTTAGCTATCTCAAAGCTATTTGCCTCAGCATTTATATTTACGCTCTCATCGCTTGCTTGCTCACTAAATTTCACCACGCCATCGCCTGCAAGCTTAGCGCCAAATTTACTCTCAAAATTTTCTCCAAGATCAAAAGTAGGCTCGCTTATATTTTTATCAAGATCAAGCTCAAAGCTGTTTTGAGAGAGCTGCAAGGCATTAAAGCTTGCACCTTTTACGGCTATTTTTTTTACAAGCTCATCACTAACTTCGTCATTAAATTTAAGGATAAATTTGCTATCAGAGAGCTTTTCTATCTTCTCAAGCGCAAATTCTCTCGTCTCAAAGCTAGCGCTGCTGCCATTTTCTAGCTTACAGCTATACTCTACACCTGCGTGCATATCTTTTGTAAAAAGCGTAAGACTTTGAGCGTTAAATTTCACCGTGCCACTTAGCGCTGGCTCACATGAGATGAGCTTTTTCTCGCTTAGCGTGCCTATGAGATTTTTGCTAACATCATCTTCTAGTCCAAATTCTACGCTTAAAGGTGACTTTACCTCGACATTGCCATTTAGACTTAAAGCATATAAATTTACCGCTCCTAAAAGTGCTAGAAGTAGCGCTTTTTGCTGCATTTTATCTCCTTAGTTTTATTGTTATTTCACTTTGATTTGAGTTTTGATCAAGGCATTTTAAAGTGTGCTCGCCAAGAGTTAGATCTAGCCTTTTTTCGCTCGCGTTTTCTATCTTAGAAAAGTTCAAATCATCCACTTTTAAGTAAATTTCATCACCTAAAAACGCGTAGCATTTTAGCATAATTTGTGTTACATTTTCATCTGTCACGATCTCTTCGCCGTCATACGGATAGGCAAAGACTGGCTTTTTGTCTTTAAAGACTTCAGCGCAAGGACTATTTTTGACCTCGTCTTTGTCTAAAAAGCCATTTTTTATCAAAAACTCAAGCTCCTCGCCTCTTAAACTCTCGCATTTATCTTGCAGTTTAACTCCAACTATCCTATCATCAAGCGCCGTTTTTTTGCACGTCTCGTAACTAAAAGCATCAAGGCAGGTTGGCACTTTTTCGATGCCCTCTGGCTCGCTCATAAACTCTAAATTTTGCCTTTGCGCCGTGATCTTAAACATATCAAAAACGATCTTTGAAACGTCATTTAGCCCAGTTAGTTTGTCAGTTTTTTCGGCGTTAAAGTTGCCCACCCAGACGGCTATTGTGTAGTCCTCATCAACTCCAATGGCGTAAAGATCGCGTGAGTTTGCACTTGTGCCAGTTTTAAAGGCTATTTTTGGCGTGTTTTGCGCATATTGCCAAGCATTTTTTAGATATGATCTTGAAGCTTCACTCATCATTTTAGCGGTTAGATATGCGCTTTGAGGCGAGATGAGGGTTATGTTTTTGTCTTCATTTTTGTAGCTTTTGCCCGCAAACTCAAGCGGCCTATAAACCCCGCCATTTGCGTATATCGTATAAAGATGCGCAAGATCAATCAGGCTCATCTCAGCGCTGCCTAAAACTATCGAAGAGCCGTAAAATTCCTTGTTTTCATCAACTAAATTTACCTTTTCAAGCAGCTCATAAAGCGAGTTGTCTTTTAGCTTTAAGTCTAAATTTATAACTGGGATATTAAGGCTAAAATTTAGAGCGTCCTTTGCGCTTACAAGCCCCAAAAAGTCGTTACTAAAGTTCTTTGGCACATATTCATTTAGATAAATTTGCGTGTCTATCAGCTGTGAACTTGGCGTGATAAGCCCGCTATCAAGCGCAAGCGAGTAGATAAAAGGCTTTAGCGTGCTGCCGGTATTTCGCTTCATATTTAGGGCTGAGTTTTTGCCGTCGCGTGCGCGCTCATCATGCGAGCCTATGAAGGCAGCAACGCTCATTTTTTTATTATCGATGACTACCGCTGCTGCGTTGTTTGCGTTTTTAGCCTTTAGCGAAAACATCGCGTCTTTTAAAATTTTAAGTATATCTTTTTGCAAATTTAGATCCAAACTCGCCTTTGAAATTTGGTTTTTAAAAGCGACATTTGCGTAGTCGCTAGCATTTACGACAGCTCTTATCCTTACATTTTTAAATGGCTCGGCTTGCGCTCTTTTAAAGGCACTAAGATCGATTAAATTTGCCTTGTAAAGCATTTTTATGACCCTGTTTTTTAGCGCATTTATGTTTGAGACGCGGTCAAGCCTATTTCTATTTGGATTTTTAGGTATTGTGCTTAAAAGTGCGGCCTGAGCGTAGCTAAGCTCATTTAGCTCCTTGCCAAAGTAAAAAAAGCTAGCCGCCTTTGCACCCTCGATATTACCACCATACGGGGCTAAATTTAGGTATAAATTTAAAATTTCATCCTTGCTAAAGTGAATTTCTAGCTGAAATGCTCTAAAAATTTCTCTTATCTTATTTTTATAGCTCCTATCACTTGGCTCAAGCATCCTAGCTACTTGCATCGTGATAGTGCTAGCGCCTATGCGGTTGTCGCTTCTTAGGTTGTGGAAAAATGCCCTAAAAATGGAGGCAAAATTTACGCCAAAATGGTAGTAAAAGTATCTATCTTCAAAGAGAATGACGCATTGTTTTAGCGAGTTTGGGAAGCTTTTCTCATGAAATCTCCAAATTCCATCGCTACTAAGCTTCATATTTATGATCTCACCATTTTTATCAAGCAAAATTTTGGCTTCGTCTTTTTTAAGCGCATCTAAATTTAGTGGATAAATTTGATCAAGTATCAAAAAAATAGCAACCACTAAAGCCAAAAATAGGGCAAGAAATTTTATAAATTTAAACTTTTTCATCCGCGTGATTATAGCTGTTAAAGTTTAAGTAGCTATAATTAGGCCTTTTTAAAAAAGAGGAAACAATGCCCTTATCTAGGTTAAACAAAGAACAATACACCGCCGCAACTGCGCCATTTGGACACAATCTCATCATCGCTTCAGCTGGCACTGGCAAGACTAGCACGATTGTCGCTCGCATCGCTCATTTACTAAATTTAGGCATTTCGCCTGAGAAAATTTTGCTTCTAACATTTACTAACAAAGCAGCCAGCGAGATGATAGAGCGCTTAAATAGGTATTTTGACAAGCAAATCACCTCCAAAATCACCGCAGGCACCTTCCACTCGGTCTCATTTTCGCTTTTAAAAAGCCTTGATAAAGGCGTCACGCTAAAGCAGCCAAGCGAGCTAAAGACGCTTTTAAAAAGTCTTGTTGAAAGGCGTAAATTTTACCATTTAAGCGACGTCAAACCTTACGGCGGAGCCTATCTATACGACCTTTACTCGCTCTTTCAAAACAGCGAACAAGGCACCACTTTTGGCAAATGGATAAGTGAGAAGAGCGAAGAGCAGGGCGTTTATGCTGAAATTTATGAAGATGTTTTAGAGGAGTTTGAGGCTGAAAAGGCTAAATTTTCTTACGCTGACTTTAACGATCTTCTCATAAAAATGCGCGACGAGCTAAAAAATGGGGCAAATTTAGCTTATGATGAAATTTTGATCGACGAGTATCAAGATACAAACACGCTTCAAGGCAGCCTCATAGACGCATTTAAGACAAAGAGCCTCTTTTGCGTGGGCGATTTTGACCAGAGCATCTACGCATTTAACGGCGCAAATATCGAGATCATTGGCTCATTTAAAGATCGCTTCCCAAACGCAAATATCTACGCTTTAAATGTAAATTACCGATCAAGCTCAAGTATACTTGCCCTTGCAAACAAGGTCATAAACAACAACCCAAGGCTTTATGAAAAGCACCTCACAGTTAGCCGCGAAGGGAATTTCAAGCCTCCAAGACTACTTGTCTATAACGAGCTTTTTGATCAGTATCAAAATATCGCCGATATCATCTCGCTCTCGCCATTTAATAGAGAAAATATCGCCATAATTTTTAGAAATAACTCATCAGCAGACGGCATCGAGGTCGCGTTAAAAGAGCGAGGTATCGGCTCAAAGCGAAAGGGTGGGGTGAGCTTCTTTGAGAGCCGCGAGATCAAGGCGCTCATCGACATCATGGGAATTTATGTCAATCCAAAAGATATAATGGCATTTATCCACATCTGCGAATACGCAAAAGGCGTTGGCAGCGCAGTTAGCAAAGAAATTTTTGACGCACTGCTTAAGCTTGGACATGGAAATTTGATAAAAGGGATAGTTGAGCCAGATGAGAGCGTAAATATCTCATCAAACAAAAGGCGAAACTACCAGCTAGGACTTTTTGACGACCTTGATGAATTTGCCGAAGTTTCAAGGTTTTCTAAGCTTGGCTTTAGCGATAAATTTCTAGGTCATCCAGTTCTAAAACTACAAAAGCTAAGCGAGAGTGGGGCGCAGTTTTTATATGAAATTTACAACTTTTTAAGAGGCATGAGAAATATCTCAAAGCCAGCCACGATGATAAATGAGATAAAAACTAGCAAAATTTACTCGTTAATCGTCGAAAACATCAGTACAAAAAGGGCAACTCTAAAAAATGGCAACGTCGATCTAGCACTTAAAGAAGAGGTCAAAGAGCGCATAATGGCAAAGAGCGTGGTGCTAAGCGAGCTAGCTAAAAAATATCAAGATATCAGTAAATTTTACAACTTCTTAGCCCTTGGAAGCAACGAGATGAGCGAAGGGCAGGGCGTTAGCTTGCTCAGTGTGCATGCGAGCAAGGGGCTTGAGTTTGACCAAGTTTTCATCGTCGATCTCGCGCAAAATCGCTTTCCAAATTTAAAGCTAATGAGCATGGGCGGCAGCCTAGAAGAGGAGAGGCGGCTCTTTTACGTCGCGGTCACAAGGGCAAAAGACGAGCTATATCTTAGCTATGCAAAATACGACAAGATAAAGAAGGTGACCTACCAACCAAGTAGGTTTTTGATAGAGGCTGGCATGGCAAAAGAGGAAGCTTAGAGAGTATTTACTCTTGTGAAGTAGAATTTACCAATTTTTTACAAAGAGAAGCGATGAAAAAAACTAAAATTTTAATAATCCTGCTTATTTTAGGCGTTGGTGGATACTTCATCTATGATAAATTTTTTAATATAAAAGATGAAAAGGTGGAGTTTATCACCAAAAAGGCAAAGAAAGGCTCATTTAGCAAAAAAGTCGATGCAACTGGAGAAATTTTCGCCACCGAGCTAATCGACGTGGGAGCTCAGGTGAGCGGTCAGATAAAAAAGCTATATGTTAAGCTTGGAGATCAGGTAAAAAAGGGCGATATGATCGCAAGTATCGATAGCTCAACCCAGCAAAATAGCATAGACAATAAAGAAGCTCAGCTTGCCATCTACAAAGCCCAGCTTGAAAGCGCAAAAGTGGCTCTAAATATCGCTAAAACGCAGTTTGATAGAGAAAATGCACTTTTTGCCAAAAACGCCACTTCAAAGCAAGAATTTGAAAGCGCAAAAAACACATATAGTGCAAATAGCGCCAAGATAAAGGAGCTTGAAGCGCAGATCAAGCAGACAAATATCGAGCTAAGCACCGCTAAGATAAATTTAGGCTACACAAAGATCACCGCACCAAGGGACGGCACCGTTGTAAGCGTGCAGGTTGAAGAGGGTCAAACTGTAAATGCCAACCAAACTACGCCAACTATCGTAAATATCGCCGATCTTAGCCATGTGAAGATGAAGATGCAAATAGCAGAGGGCGACATCACAAAGATCAAAGTCGGCACGCCAGTTGAGTACTCGATCCTCTCTGAACCAACGAAGAAATTTCAAACAACTGTTAGCTCGATCGACCCGGGGCTTACCACACTAAGTGATGGCAGCTACGGCTCAAGTAGCAGCAGTAAGTCTTCATATTCAAGTAGCTCTAGCAGTAGCTCGGCGGTTTATTACTACGCGCAAAGCATCGTTGATAATAAAGATGGAATTTTAAGAATAGGCATGACCACACAAAACGAGCTTTTAATAGCAAACGTAAAGGACGCCATCATCGTGCCAAGCATCGGCATCAAAAAAGATGAAAATGGCACTTTTGTCTATGTGCTAAAAGATGGCAAGCCAGTAAAAACAGCGGTCAAAACCGGCATAAAAGACAACCTCGATACGCAGATCATCAGCGGTATAAACGAGGGTGACGAGATTATCACATCTCAAGGCTCATCAAGCGAGATCGCTAAGATGATCACAAAAGAACATAAGAAGTTTTAAGTGATAAGCCTAAAAAACATCACTAAAAGCTTTAAGCTAGGCGAAAATGAGATAGAGATCCTACACGGCATAAATTTAGAGATAAAAAAGGGCGAGTTTATAGCCATCATCGGCCAGTCTGGCTCTGGTAAATCAACTCTTATGAATATCCTTGGCTGCTTAGATAGCCCAAGTGGGGGCGAGTATTTGCTGGACGGCAAAGATATATCAAAATTTGACAGCGACGCCCTTGCCAAGCTTAGAAGGGATAAATTTGGCTTTATATTTCAAAGATACAACCTTCTTAGCACGATGAACGCCCTTGAAAACGTAGCGCTACCAAGCATCTACGCAGGTGCAAACAAGAGCGAACGAGAGAAAAGAGGGATGGAAATTTTAGACTCTCTTGGACTTAGTGAAAAGGCTAAAAATTTACCAAACAAGCTCTCTGGCGGACAACAGCAAAGAGTCTCCATAGCAAGGGCGCTGATGAATGGTGGCGAGATCATTTTAGCAGACGAGCCAACTGGCGCGCTTGATAGCAAAAGTGGTCTAAGAGTGATGGAAATTTTAGTTGATCTTTACAAAAAAGGTCACACTATCATCATCGTCACGCACGACCCAAAAATCGCTGAGTATGCTAGCCGTGTGATCGAGATAAAAGATGGCAACATCGTAAGTGACAATGTAAAAAATAGCAAAATTTACGAGGCCACAAAGCAAACTCAGCCAGAAAAGAGCAAATTTACCTACTATAAAGACCAGCTAATTGAAAGCTTTAAAATGTCGGTAAATGCGATGCTAGCTCACAAACTAAGATCGCTTCTTACCATGCTTGGCATTATCATTGGCATAACTGCGGTCATTAGCGTCGTGGCCCTTGGCAAAGGCTCGCAGGAGCAAATTTTAGCTGGTATCAGAAAGATCGGCACTAACACGATCGACATCATGCCCGGTAAAGGCTTTGGCGATATGCTCTCAGGCAAGGTAAAAACGCTCTCCATAAGCGACGCAAACATGCTTGCTAAGCAGTCCTTTCTGGACTCAGTCACGCCAAATACAAGCACTTCAGGCGTGCTAACCTATGAAAATATCTCGCTAAGTGCGAGCCTAAAAGGTGGTGGAGTAGGGAGCTTTGACGTAAATGGACTAAAACTTGAAGAGGGCAGAATTTACGATGATGACGAGGTTTTAAACTCCGCTTCAGTCGCCTTAATCGATCAAAACACCAAAAATAGACTATTTGCAAATGAAAATCCTATCGGCAAGATCATACTTTTTAACAAAAAGCCACTTCGCATTATCGGCGTTTTGCAAAAGGATGATTTTAAGATGGGCGATTCAAGCACGCTTAAAATTTACGCCCCATACACGACCGTGCTAAACAAGGTCACTGGAGATAAATTTATAAGCTCGGTCACCGTCAAAGTAAATGAGGGCGTCAATGCGCAAATCGCCGAAAAAACACTAACCGAGCTTTTAGAGATCAAGCACGGCAAAAAGGATTTTTTTACAAGAAACTCAGACAGCATCAAGCAAACGATCGAAGAGACCATCTCGACCATGCGCCTGCTCATCTCAAGCATCGCCGTCGTCTCGCTCGTAGTTGGTGGCATAGGCGTCATGAACATCATGCTAGTCTCAGTCACCGAGCGCACCAAAGAGATAGGCATAAAAATGGCGATCGGAGCTAGACAGAGCAACATCTTGCAGCAGTTTTTGATAGAGGCGGTGCTACTTTGCCTTATCGGCGGAGCCATCGGCATCGTCCTATCCTACGCTATCGGCTACATCTTTAACAACTTCTTAAACGGCTTTAGCATGATCTTTTCAAACGGCTCGATCGTGCTTGCACTTGTCACATCGATGGCGATTGGCATCATCTTTGGCTACATGCCTGCCAAAAACGCCTCAAAACTAAATCCAATAGATGCGCTTTCAAGGGAGTAATATGAAATTTCTAAGCCTAGCTTTGGTGCTCGTTTTAAGCGGCTGTGCTGTTAAAAATATAGATGAAAACTACAAGCAAATTTTACTTGAAGATAACGCCAGTAGCGAGCTAAATTTAAACACTTCTTGGTGGAAGCAGTATCATCAAAGCTACCTTGATGAGCTTATAGCGCTTGCTCTTAAAAACAACACCGACCTTGCAAAAGCTGCCATAAATGTAAATAAAGCGCTCGCTCAAGCTGGCGTTTTGCAGGCAAATTTAATCCCAAGCTTTAACGCTGGTTTTGAGGCAACAAGTAGCAAAAACATAAAAGAGGGCGACGCTTCTAGTAGAAGTTTTGGCTCAAGCATAGGGCTTAGCTACGAGCTTGACCTTTGGCAAAAGCTAGCAGATAGCAAAGACGCAGCGATGTTTGAAGCAAGGGCAACTAAATTTGATCTGGAGGCTAGCAAACTAAGCGTCATAAACTCCGTAACAGATGCTTATTTTCAAATTTTATATCTAAACGAGAGCATAAAAACTTATGAGCAAATTTTAGAAATTTATAATGAGTTAAATGAGATAGTTGGGCTTAAATTTAAGCTTGGCAAAGAGGAGGCGTTAAGCCTAAAACAGATAAACTCACAGCTCTTAAGCGCTCAAAATAAGATAGAAAGTGCCAAAAAAGAGCTTTTGAGTGCTAAAAAAACGCTTAGGATTTTGCTAAATGAGAGGCCAGAATTTGAGCTTAAATTTGAAGGTCTCACGCTAAGTCCTGTAAAAAGTGCGGGCGTTGATCTAGATGTGCCAACAAGCGCCATAGCAAACCGACCTGATCTAAGAGCGGCCATTTTCCGCATAGAAGAGGGCATCTTAAACTACAAAGCGAGCCAAAAAGAGTTTTATCCAAGCATCACGCTAGGAGCCAGCCTCAAAAGCAGCACCGACAAAAAAGAGGAAGCATTTAGCCTTAAATTTTTAAATGGCAACATCGCTTTGAATTTACCATTTTTAAACTATCACAAGCTAAAGTCAAATTTAAAGGTTAGCGAGGCAAATTTCGAGCTTGCAAAGCTAAACTACATAAGCACTCTAAATAGCGCATTAAACGAGATAGACGCATTTTACAAAGGCTACCTAAACGACGAAGCACTACTTGCTAACTACCAAGAGCAGATAAAAAACTACGAGGAAATTTCAAAAATTTACGAGCTAAAATACTCCTATGGCAAGGTCGAGCTAAAAGAGTTTTTAGAGGCTAAAAACAGCGAGCTAGAGGCTAAAATAGGGTTACTAAAAGCAAAATACACGCTTTTACAAGATGAGCTAAATATCTACAAAGCCATGGCAGGCAAATTTAATAAATAAATTTAATAGGTAAATTTATGAGCTCAGCTTGGGACTATGAGGCAAACGCATGCAGCAGTGATAGCAAATTTAGCGCCAAATTTGAAGGCTGTGAGGTCGCTATGGGTGCTCCAACCATTGGTGTGCTACGGCTTTTTGTAAATAGCGAGCATTATATAAATTTAAAAAAAGAATTTTCAAACCACGTAAAAACGTCATCAATGGATAAAAATTTAGTTAAAGATTACATCGCCCACCAAATTTTACTTAGCGAGAGAGCAACTGCTTGCTTTTTGTTTTCAGAGGACTCTAAATTTCTAGCTTTTTCTGAATGGACAGTAGATAAAATGCAGATCGTAAAGATACTTCGCCTAGTTGATATGAGCATAAAAACTGACAACAATCGCAAAAGAGTAGTGGAATTTCTCTCATTTGATGACGGCATTCTTGAAATTTTAGACTCGCCGATCTTTATGCCCAAAAACTACACACTAGATATCCGCACACTTTTTTACGATAAATTTTAATTAACGCACTTTGTCTTTAAAAATAGTTTTCATGTGTGTTTTCATAGTAAATTTAACTACTATCTCTTAAATTTAGCACGCAAGATCGCCTTATCAGCTTTTTAAAAAGCTTGTGATTAAATTTGTCTCCAAAATGCCATCTCAAGCAAGTACTTTATTTACATTTATCGCGGCTTTTGCAAGGTCGTATTGTTTTTAAGAGCTACAAACTCCAAAGATAGCTCTTGCTCACATTTTCAAAATAGGGTAGATCAAATTTTAAGTTATGTATAAGATAAATGCAAATTTCACAATTTTTGAAAAGTGTAAAATTTAACTCATTTTCTTACAAATTTTTTTACGCTAAATTTAATGGATAAATTTAGATCACACAAAAGATAAAATGCAAAACCTAGCCAAATATAGCCATTTAAAACTTTCAAAAGAGAAGAATAAGGATTTTAAAATATCAATTTGAAAATTACAGTTTTCAATACAAAATATATAAAATATCTTGCTTTTTACCTTTTGTCATATTTTGGCATTGCAATTATGGTTGATTTTAAATTTGCTTTTATGCTTGGCGGCTTGAACTTGAAATGGTTAAATTTTCAAAACTGGAGTGATAAATTTTAAAATTTGAGTAGAAAAAGATTTTTGGTTCAAAAGTAAAACTTGCATTTGAAAAATCAAATAAGTAGATATCCTTTGTGCCTGTCAAATTGCGATGAGTGAATTTGTGGATTTTTTATTGATGTTTCTTTGGGTGGTCAAAAAACAAAGCTTTTGCACTGCCCTCTTTTAGCTCTTTAAATTCAGACTCAAACTCAATGCAAAAAATGCCTGACGTTGGGATATTGTCAATCGATGAGTCACTTAGATATTCGCAAATTTCAGTTATGCTTGGATTGTGCGTGATGATGAAAATTTCATCTAAATTTTTGTCTAAATTTCTTACGAACTCCAAAAGATCCTCAAAGCTTATGTCGTAAAGCTCGTCCTTGATCTCTATGGATTTTTCTTTAAATTTTAAAGTTTTAGCGATGATTTTTGCTGTTTGCTCACATCTTTTAGCACTGCTTGAAAAGATAGCTCCAGGCATCACATCATACATTTTTAGCCTGCTAGCCATAAATTTAGCGTCCTCTTTGCCTTTTGGGCTAAGCTCTCTTGAGGCGTCTTTTGCGCCGTCTTTGTTCTCATCAACTGCTTTTGCGTGCCTTATGAAGTAAATTTTGCTCATGATCTCTCCTTTGAGAAATTCTTTATCCAACTAAGCTCTTCCTCGCTAAAACCTGCCTTTAAGCGGTCCTTTTCGTTGATCTCTCTGATGCTTTTAAATGAATTTGGATATAAATTTAAAATGATATCAAAGTAGCTTTTCTCATCAACACCCTCTTTTTTGCAGGCAAATTTAAACCACTTATCGCCCTTATAAACGTGAGAGACTTCCTCTTTTAAGATGACTTTTAGGCACTCTATTAGCTCTTCTTGCCCGCCCTCAGCTTCTAGTCTTTTGATTATGTGAGCGTTTGCATCAAGCCCGTTTGCCTCCATATATCTTGGCAGTAGCGCCATGCGGCTAGTAAGCCTATCTGAAGTCTTTTGAAGTGCGATAAATAGGCCATCATGCACGCTTAGCTCGCCGTATCTGCCGCCCTGCTTTGTGAGTAAATTTTCTATCATGCAAAAGTGCCTGATCTCGTCCTCAGCCACCTCCAGCCAGTCCTCGTAAAACTCCCTTGGCAGCCCTCTAAATCTATAACAAGCATCAAGCGCGATGTCGATAGCGCTAAACTCGATATGAGTGACTGAGTGGATGAAATTTAGGTTTTTATCTTTTGGCTTTACCTTTTTGTTTAGCTCTTTCATGCTAACAACGTCGCAAAATTTAGCGTAGCACGGGGTAGTTAGCTCATTTGGCGCAGAAATTTCATCAAAACAAATATCCAAATTTGATCTAAATTTCTCGTAAAATAGCTCAAATTTTAAAAATTTAAGCTCCACGTCACCTTCGTTTAAAATGTCCCAGATATCATCGTAAAATCTCATCTGCTCTCTTTAAGTAAAATTTAGCATACAAACAGCCAATGCTCCAGCCTATAAAGTGCGCGTACCATGCGACATTTATGCCCATAAGTAGCGGCAAAAAGCTCATGGCGACAACGATGGCAAAGTAGCCAAACCACGCCTTTTTATCGGAGTAAAGCACCGAGGTCGCCAGCATGCCAAAGAGCATACACAAAGCGCCGCTTGCACCGACTAAATTTATAAATTTCTCATTTTCAAATGCAAAATATATATAAATAAAGCTTAAAATTTGCGTCAAAACGCCGCCAACAATATAAAAAATGATAAATTTCTTCGTGCCAAGATATAGCTCGCTCATCGTGCCAACTTGATATAAAAAGATCATATTCATAAGCAAGTGACCTGCGCCTGCGTGCATAAAGATAGATGTGAGGGGCTGAAATAAATAGAGTTTTTCTAAAAAATAGATATTTAAGCCAAGCGCAAGCCATAACTCACGCGAGTGCATAAAGGTAACGCCAAAAAATGCAGCTAAATTTAAAAGGATAAGTGCAAATGTAGCTGGGCTACTTAGCTTTGCCATATCCAGCAAATCTGTTTGCCGCTAGGCAGCTAGCGTTTGAGCACCTTACAACGTAACTGTTTATCTCTTTATCGCCCTTTAGGTGCGTGTTTTTTTGTTTTAAATTCATATAGCTGTGGATTATCCTGCCACCAGAGTTGTGGATAAATTTCACCGTCTCATCTGGGAGTATGGCCGTTACGATGCCAACGTGAGTGACGTTTTTCTTGTCTTTGTTTTTTTGTATGCCTTTGCCAAGGGTGTTTGAAAAGAAGATAAGATCGCCTTTTTTTGGATTTTTATGAGTGATTAAATTTTGGCTTTCATAGAAGTTGTAGATGGCTTTTGACTTTCTGCCACCCTTGCTGTAGTAGTTATTGATGGTTTTTTCATCAAAATACATATTTTTATATTTTGCATTTACGATAGATACGAAGCCTGAACAGTCGCCCCCTGCTCTAGTATTTAAGTATTTTTTAAAAAATGAACCAAATTCTTTATCGGCTCTGCCGTCATCTTCGTCTAAAAGCTCACTTGAAGTTTGTCTGCTAAAGTCACCATTTGTAGAGGCGGTTTGATTGTAGTCATTTTGTGGGATTTTAGGCTCATTTGAGGTGAAAGAACAACCTGTAAAAAGTGCAATGCATAGTGCAAAAAATATTCTTTTGTTTATTAAACTTAACATATTTTTATCCAAAATAATTAATTTTCGTAATTTTAACTCTTAAATGTAAATAAAGCGAAAATAGCGCCCTGTTTTCTTTACTCTAAGTTTAAAAACAATATAATCGGCAAAAAATATATTTTCTTAAGGCAAAAAATAATGATGCACTATTTAAAAATAGAAGGCAATGCCAAATTAAGCGGCGAAGTAAAGATCAGTGGAGCCAAAAATGCCGCCCTACCTATCATCGCCCTAACCCTACTTGCTAAAAATAAGATAAATTTAACAAATATCCCAAATGTCGCTGACATAAAGACGCTTTGCCAGTTGCTTGTTAATCTTGGAGCAAAGTGTGAATTTAAAGATGAAAACTCACTATGTATCGACACAAGCAGCGTAAATTCAACCACGGCAAACTACGACATCGTTAGAAAGATGCGCGCTTCTATCTTGACGCTTGGTCCGCTTTTAGCGCGCTTTGGACATTGCGAGGTGAGCCTTCCTGGAGGCTGTGCGATCGGACAAAGGCCAATAGATCTGCACCTAAGCGCACTTGAGAAAATGGGCGCAAATATCGAGATAAAGCAAGGCTACGTCGTCGCAACCGCGCCAAATGGACTAAAAGGCGCAAAGATAGTTTTTGATAAGATCACCGTAACTGGCAGCGAAAATATTATCATGGCAGCAGCCCTAGCTCACGGCACGACAGAGCTTTTTAACGTCGCGCTTGAGCCTGAAGTGGTGCAAATTTGTGAAATTTTAGCAAGAAGTGGCGTTAAGATCGAAGGCATCGGCACGAGCGAGCTAAAGATCACTGGTAGCGGTCAAAAACTACTTGAAATTTGTGATATCGAGGTCATCCCTGATAGGATCGAAGCTGGCACATACCTTTGCGCTGGAGCTATCACAAATAGCAAAATTTCAGTCACAAGGGCGAATGCTGCGCACATGACAGCCATTTTAAATAAATTTGAAGAGATGGGCTTTGGCATCGAAATAGACGGCGATAAGATCACGATTTTGCCGACAAATGAGATAAAACCAGTCGAGATAAGAACGACTGAGTATCCAGGCTTTCCAACCGATATGCAGGCTCAGTTTATGGCGCTTTGTCTTGCAGCAAATGGCGTTAGCACAATAGATGAGAGGCTTTTTGAAAACCGATTTATGCACGTTAGTGAGCTAGCTAGAATGGGAGCTGATATCCGATTAAACGGCCATATCGCAAGCGTTTATGCCCCTGCAAATTTAAATGCAGCTGATGTCATGGCGACTGACCTTAGAGCAAGCTCAGCGCTGATACTGGCCGCTCTCATCGCAAATGGCGAGAGCTTGGTGCATAGAATTTACCACCTTGATAGAGGTTATGAGAGGCTGGAGGAGAAATTTAAAAGCCTTGGGGCGAAAATAGTTAGGCTTGAGGAGTAAAAATGCTAGTAAATGACGCACTTGAGGCTTTAAAAGCTAAATTTAAACCAAAAAATGAGAGTGAAATTTTACCCATTAGTGAGGCTCTTGGCAAAACCTTGGCAAATGACGTGATAGCGGTCAAAGATCTGCCCTGCTTTGATAACTCAGCGCTTGATGGATTTGCGGTTAAATTTGATGAGAAAGATGAACCTTATAAGATAATCGCAAGTGCCTTTGCAGGCGATAAAGAGCAGCTAGCTATCGGCAAAAACGAGTGCGTGAAGATAATGACAGGAGCAAAGATGCCAAAGGGCTCTGACACGGTCATGAGGTTTGAAGATTGCGTAGTTGAGGGTGAGTTTGTAAAAGCACCAGCTAAGCTTAAAAAAGGCGAAGCTTACCGCTTTAAAGGCGAAGAGACAAAAGTTGGTGAGATTTTACTAAAAAGTGGCGAAATTTTAAACACAAGAAGCGTGATGATGCTAGCAGCTCAGGGCATAAGCTTTATAGATGTGAAAAAACAGCCTAGTGTTGGAATTTACTCAAGTGGCAACGAAATCATCGAGCCTTGGCAAAGAGCAAGCGAGGATGAAATTTACAATGCAAACGCACTTGGCATCACCGCACTTTTAAGCTCAATCGGTCAAAAAAGCTCATATCTTGGCATCATAAAAGATGATCTAAATGCTGTAAAAAAGGCATTTTTAAACGCTGCAAACTACGACATCGTTATCTGCTCTGGTGGAGCAAGCGCTGGGGAGGCTGACTTTATGAAGATAGCCCTAAGCGAGCTTGGATACAACGAAATTTTCTCGCACCTTGACATAAGACCTGGCAGACCTTGCAAGGCTTATGAAAAAGATGGCAGGCTTATTTTTATCTTACCTGGCAACCCTATGGCTGCTTATCTTTGCACGATGATGCTTGTTTTGCCACTTCTAAAAAGCGAGTGTTTTGTGACGCAAAAAGCTATAAATAGCGAAAATTTAAAGGTAAAATCAGGCAGAGCAAATGCGGTTTTTGGCAATGTAGCTGATGGTAAATTTATAGCAACTGACGGCGGAAAATATGGCTCAGGCATGATAAATCATATATTAAAGAGTGATTTTGTGTTGATAACTAGCCCTGATCAAGGTGAAATTTTACAAAATAGTGAAATTTCACTCATAAAACTTCCATAATCCTTGACAAATGAAAAACAATCTGATAAAATGCGGACTTCATTTTGATTGCGGGAATAGCTCAGGGGTAGAGCACAACCTTGCCAAGGTTGGGGTCGCGAGTTCGAATCTCGTTTCCCGCTCCATCTTTTTTATACTCATTTTTTTACTTTCCACAAAACTTTTTGCAAATGAAGTCAGCATCTATCCGATGTATTGCGTCGTAAATGATCAAATTTCACTCAGTACTTTTGGCTTTGAAGGCGAAGACAATGAAATTTTAAACTTAGATAGCAAAAGAGCTGCCAAGATAGATAGCAAAAAACTCTATGAAATTCTAACAGCAAATTTTAAAACATATAATGATAAAAGCGGCGGCAGCGTAGCTTTTGTAAAAAACTGCTCTATCATGGATGAAATTCAGATGCAATTTCTAAGAGAGATCAGCAACGAGTACCCAGGCATTAGCGTGAGCGATCTTAGCATCAGTCCGCAAAACAAACTCCCTGCAAATTTTAAAGACTTAGTTTTTAAAAATATATTTTTAAACGATCAAAATAGCCAAAAAGGCGTCTTTAGAGCCTCATTTGAGGACGTTGATCTAAGTTTGAAAAGCCTTTATTTTAAATTTAGTTTTAACGCCAAAATGCCAGTTTTTATCGCTATAAACTCAATGAACACAAACCACATTTTAAGCTTGCTTGACTATCAACCAACGATGATCGAGTTTAGCAAATGGCCGCGTGATGCACTCTTTGGACTTAGCGCCTCAACTCTTGTCACAAAAATGCAGATAAGAAGCGGAGAAATTTTAACAAAACGTCAGTTTAACGCCATTAGTTTAGTCAAAAAAGGTCAAATGCTAAACGCAGTTTTAAGCGAGGGTGGCGTCAAGATAATCGCCGAGGTAAAGGCGCTTGAAGATGGAAATTTAGGCGACATGATAAAGATAAGAACAAGAGAAAATAAAATTTTACAGGCCACAGTTTCAGGCAAAGACGAGGCGGTTATCAGATGAAAAAGGTAGTTTTTGCAGTCACTGGAGCAAGCGGGACTGGGCTTTTTCTAAAGCTAGTAAATGCCGCCAAAGATAGTTGCGAGGCGCATGTCATAGCTAGTAAAAATGCTATGAAAGTTTTAGAGGCTGAAGAAAATTTAAGGCTAAATTTAGATGATCTTGGTGTAAAAATTTATGATGATCAAGACCTTAGCGCAGGTCCTGCTTCTGGCTCGTTTGGCACGGATGCTATGATCATAGCGCCCTGCTCTACTAATACTTTGGCAAAGGTTGCAAACGGCATAAGCGACACGCTCATCACAAGAGCCGCAAGTGTCGCGCTAAAAGAGAGGCAAACTCTAGTTTTGGGCGTTAGAGAGATGCCATTTTCTGCGATCGCACTCTCTCAGATGCAGCTTCTCTCATCTCTTGGAGCTACTATCGCTCCGCCAGTTTTAGGCTACTACGCAGGCATAAAGAGCCTTCTTGATATGGAAAATTTCATCATCGGCAAGTGGCTTGATGCCTTAAAAATCGAAAATAATCTTTACAAAAGGTGGCAAATTTGAAAAAATCTTGCATCTATCCAGGGACCTTTGACCCCATAACAAACGGCCATTTAGACGTTATCATAAGAGCTACAAAAATTTTTGACAAGGTAATCGTCGCAGTTGCAAAAAGTGATAGCAAGCAGCCAATGTTCGCACATGAAAAGCGCATAGAGATGGCAAAAGAGGCAGTTTGCGATCTAAAAAATGTAAGCGTTCTTGGCTTTGATAACTTGCTGGTTGATTTTGCTAAATCGCACGGCATAAACACCGTCATCAGGGGGCTTCGTGCGGTTAGTGACTTCGAGTATGAGCTACAAATCGGCTACGCAAACGCTGCACTCTGGGACGAATTTGAGACGGTTTATCTTATGCCAAGCTTAAATAACGCCTTCATCTCAAGCTCGATCGTCCGCTCAGTCTTGCGCCACGACGGCGATGTGAGCAACCTAGTGCCAGCAAAAATTCTTAAAAATTTAAAGGCGTAAAATGTATGTTTTGTTTGAAGGCATTGACGGCGTTGGCAAGAGCACGCAGATAGAAATTTTAGCTTCTAAATTTAGTGATGCCATCGTCACAAAAGAGCCAGGTGGCACAAAGCTTGGTGAAAATTTACGTGAAATTTTACTAAGCTCAAGCATCAAAATAGGCAAAAGGGCTGAAATTTTACTCTTTTTGGCTGATAGGGCTGAGCATTTTGAAAAGCTGGTCGCTCCAAATTTAGGCAAATTGATTTTAAGCGACAGAGGCTTTATCTCTGGCATCGCCTACGCTTTGGCAAATGATGAAAGCTTAGATGAAAACGTGCTTTTAGAGCTTAATAAATTTGCACTAAATGATAAATTTGCAGATAAGATAGTCTTTTTTGAAGCAAGCCATGAGCTTATAAGCTCTCGTCTAAAAAATAGAGGCACCAGCGATAAGATCGAGGCTCGTGGGCTAGAGTATCTTTTAAAAGTGCAAAGCCTGATGAAGCAAATTCTTATCAAAAATGGCTTTGAAACGCTTTTTATAGACGCATCTAAAAGCATAGAGCTAATTTCAAAAGAGATAGAAAATTTTATAAATTTTAAGTAAAATCACAAAAAATAAAAAGGATAATGCGATGATAACGGCACTTCGTGGCATGAAAGATATGCTTCCAGCTCGCGCAAAACTTTACGCACAGATAATAAAAACCTGCGAGGAAGTCGCAAAAAACTACGGATATGAGCAAATTTTGACCCCGCACCTCGAGGAGACGGCGCTTTTTAAAAGAAGTGTCGGCGAGAGCAGTGACATCGTGGGCAAAGAGATGTATCAGTTTGAAGACAAGGGCGGCAACGACGTTTGCTTGCGCCCTGAAGGCACAGCTGGCGTGGTTAGAGCGTTTATCGAGGCAAAACTTGACAGAGCAAATGTGACAAAACGCTGCTTTTATCATGGCTCGATGTTTCGCTATGAGCGCCCACAAAAAGGCCGCTTAAGGGAGTTTCACCAGTTTGGCTGTGAGTGTTTTGGCGAGGGCAGCGTCTATGAGGATGCGAGCATTATCTTGATGGTGAGCGAAATTTTTAACAGGCTAAACATCAAAACAACCCTAAAAATAAACTCACTTGGCGACGAGAGCTCGATGAAGTCTTACAAAGAAAAACTTGTTAAATTTCTAGATGAAAACAGTGAAAAAATTTGCGAGGACTGCAAAAGACGCAAGCTCTTAAACCCTATCCGCGTGCTTGACTGCAAGATAGAAAGCTGCCAAGAAATTTATAAAAACGCCCCAGTCATAACTGATAGCTTAAGCGATGAGGCGCAGGCTGATTTTGCAAAACTGCAAGAAATTTTAACGGCAAATGGCGTTAAATTTGAGATAGACACTAAGCTCGTTCGTGGGCTAGACTACTACTGCAAGACGGCGTTTGAGTTTATCAGCAATGAGATCGGCTCACAAAGCGCAGTCGCAGGCGGAGGCAGATACGACAGGCTCGTTGAATATCTTGGCGGTAGAGCAAGTTATGGCGTTGGCTTTGCGATGGGCGTTGAGAGGATAATGGAAATTTTAGGTGAAGCTAGAGATGAGCGAGACGGAGTTTATCTTTGTGCGCTTGATGCAGCAAATGTTGATTTTATCTATAATCTTGGCTCAAAACTTCGCAAAAAATATCAAGTTGAAATTTCTTATGAAGCTAAAAAACTTCAAAAACATCTGCAAAATGCCGACAATAAAAATGCAAAAATTTTCCTTTGCGTGGGCGAAAACGAGATGAAAGAGAATAAAATTTGGTATAAAAATTTAGAAACCAAAGATGAAAAAACGATAAATTTAGATGAGCTTGAAAAGGAGCTGGGATGAATGATTTTGGACTTAGCATTTGGGGCAATTCAAATTTTGTGATAGAAGACGGCAAAGTCTGCATAAACGAAGCTAGCAAGCCAGCGATCATCGACATCGTTAAAGAGATAAGAGACGATGGCTACAGAGGGCCGCTACTGCTTCGTTTTCCGCACCTTATCCAAAAGCAGATCGAGCAGATCCACGCAAGCTTTGCAAAGGCAAAGAAAGAATTTGCCTACAAAGGTAGCTTTAACGCCGTTTTTCCGCTCAAGGTCAATCAATATCCTGGCTTTGTAAAAAATTTAGTTCGCCTTGGCAAACCTTATAACTACGGCCTTGAGGCTGGTAGCAAGGCTGAACTACTTCTAACTATGGCTTACAACAATGACAAAGCGCCTATAACGGTAAATGGCTTCAAAGATAAAGAGATGATAAACATAGGCTTTATCGCCGCTGAAATGGGGCATAACATCACGCTAACGATCGAGGGCTTAAACGAACTTGAAGCGATAATCGCCATCGCAAAAGAGCGCTTTAAGCCAAAACCAAAGATCGGACTTAGAGTAAGGCTACACTCGACAGGATCGGGGCTCTGGGCAAAAAGTGGAGGCATACACTCTAAATTTGGCCTAACATCAACCGAGCTAATAGAAGCTGTAAAGATGCTAAAAAAGGCAAATTTACTTGAAAACTTCACGATGATACACTTTCACATCGGCTCTCAAATAAGCGAGATCCATCCGCTCAAAAAAGCACTCATCGAGGCTGGCAACATCTACGCTGAGCTTAGAAAAATGGGCGCCTCAAATTTAAAAGCTATAAATTTAGGTGGTGGCCTTGCGATCGAGTACTCGCAGTTTAAAGAAGAGAGCAGCAGAAACTATACGCTAAATGAATATGCAAACGACGTTGTTTATATGCTTAAAACCATAAGCGAGCAAAAAAAAGAGATCGAGCCAGATATTTTCATAGAGTCAGGTCGCTACATCGCCGCTTCTCACGCACTTTTGGTCGCTCCTGTGCTTGAGCTATTTTCTCAAGAATACACCGAAGAGAAGCTAAATTTAAAGAAAAATAATCCAAATTTAATAACCGAGCTAGTTGATCTTTATAAGTCAATCAAGCCTTCAAACGCCCTAGAGTACCTGCACGACGCTATCCACCACACTGAGAGCATCCTCACGCTCTTTGATCTAGGCTATGTCGATTTGCAAGATAGGTCAAACGCAGAGGTGCTTTTAAGGCTCATTAGCAAAAAGGCTGTCGTGATGCTTGGCAACAAGAGCAACTCAAGCGATCTAACTAAAATTCAAAAAGAGGTTCAAGAGAGATACCTACTAAATTTCTCGATCTTTCAAAGCTTGCCAGACTTTTGGGGACTAAAGCAAAATTTCCCTATCATGCCACTTGACAGGCTCGATGAGCGCCCTACTTTGCCAGCTTCGATCTGGGATATCACTTGCGATAGCGACGGCGAGATCAGCTATGATGACGAGAAAAATCCGCTACTTTTGCACGACGTGGATGTGGAGAAGGAGGATTATTTCTTGGGATTTTTCCTAGTTGGCGCATATCAAGAGGTGATCGGCATGAAGCACAACCTCTTTACTCATCCGACAGAAGCTACCGTGGAGATAACAAGCGATGGCTACAAGGTTACAAATTTACTAGAGAGCCAGTCGATCCTTGATATCATGGAGGACATGGACTACGATATCTACGAGATACAAGACACTCTAAATGAGCGCTTAGAGAAATCAACTCTGATAAACGAAACACAAAAGAAGCAAATTTTGGGCGAACTTTATCTATTTTTAAATGACAATAGCTACTTAAAGACAATCAACTAAAAAGGACGAAAATGCAACTAGCAAACAGAATGCAAACATTAAGCGAATCAATCACAATCGCGATCAGCACAAAGGCCAAAGAGATGAAGGCTGCTGGCATAGACGTGATCTCGCTTTCAGCTGGTGAGCCTGACTTTATGACTCCAAAAAAGATAAGAGAAACTGTAAAAAACGCACTTGATAACGATAGCAAAAGCGGCAAATACACGCCGGTACCGGGCTTGCCTGAGGTCATAGAGGCCATAAGAACAAAGCTAAAAAGAGATAACGGACTTGACTACAAAGCAAATCAAATCGTCACAAACATCGGCGCAAAACACTCACTTTTTAATGTATTTCAAGCGCTTATCAACCCAGGTGACGAGGTCATCATCCCATCTCCATACTGGGTGAGCTACCCTGAGATCGTTAAATTTTGCGGTGGCGTGCCTGTCTTTATCGAAGCAGACGAGAGCACAAATTTCAAGATCACAGCCGAGCAGCTAAAAAAAGCGATCACACCAAAAACAAAGGTCTTTTCGCTAAATCACCCGACAAATCCAACTGGAGCTGTATATACAAAAGAGGAGATCGCGGCATTTGGCGAGGTTTTAAAGGGCAGTGATATCATCATCACAAGCGATGAAATTTATGAAAAAGTGATCTACGGCAAGAAATTTCACGCAGTAGCCTCCGTAAGCGATGATCTTTTCAAAAGAACGGTCACGATAAATGGACTAAGCAAGTGTGGCGCGATGCCTGGCTGGAGATTTGGCTACATAGCAAGCTCGATGGACTGGCTAATTGCTGGCATCAAAAAGCTTCAAAGTCAAAGCACAAGCAACATTAGCTCGATCGTGCAAATAGGCGCTATCCCGTCACTTCTTGGAGAAACCGACGACGATATCGAAAACATGAGAAAAGAGTATGAAAGAAGACGCGACGTGGCAGTTGAAATGATAAACGCTATCCCTGGGCTAAGCGTAGTTAAGCCTGATGGCGCATTTTATCTATTTGTAAAATGTAAAGAGGTAGATGGCGACTCACTTAGATTTTGCAAAAAGATGCTTGAAGAGGCGAACGTAGCAACCGTGCCAGGAGTTGGCTTTGGCATGGAGGGATATTTTAGAATTTCTTTTGCAACCGACATCGAGAGCATAAAAAAAGCGATCGAGAGGATCGCAAATTTTGTAAAAAGCTACAAAATTTAATGATCAAATTTAGAGTAAATGGCAAAATTTTCGAGCTTGAAAACGATATAAATGTTTATGATTTTTTAGCTCAAAATGGCTATGAGCTTAAATTTATAGCCCTTGAGCGAGACGGAGAAATTTTGCCAAAAAAGCTTTGGCATGAGCGCTTCATGAGCGAGGGCAAAGCTTATGAGATCGTCACTTTAGTTGGCGGTGGATGAGGAGAAAATGATAGAGATAGTACTAAATGGCGCAAAATTTAAGGTGCCAGTAAAAAGCCTTAGCGAGCTAAAAGAGCTTGCGCTTGGCGATAAAGAGAGTGAAATTTATAAATTTTTAGAGAAATTTAACGCGACAAAGCCAGACATTTTTATCGTTGATGGCTTTGCTATAAAAGAAGATAGCGAGCTAAAAGATGGCTCAAATGTCGTATTTATAAGGCGTGGCGTGATGCCTGAGCGTGAAGTTTTACGCGCGATGATCGCTTCACGAAACAGCCCTGAGCTAAATTTAGCCCTAAGCAAGGCAGTGATCGGCGTAGCTGGACTTGGCGGTCTTGGCTCAAATATCGCGCTAAGCCTAGCTAGAGTTGGCGTAAAAAAGCTAGTACTTGCCGACTTTGACGTCGTTGAGCCAAGCAATCTAAACCGCCAGCAGTATTTCGTCCGCCACATCGGCTTGAAAAAGACGCAGGCGCTTAAAGAGCTGATAAATGACGTCAATCCCTTTGTCGAGGTCGAAACTCACGATATATTTTTAGATGAAAAAAACGTGGCTAGCGTCTTTGGCGAGTGCGAAATTTTATGCGAAGCCTTTGACAACGTCGCTGGCAAAGCGATGATACTAAACGAAGCTGGAGCAAGCTTAAAAGATAAAAAGATCATCGGCGCCTCTGGCATGGCAGGATACTTTAGCTCAAATCTCATAAAAACCATAAAATTTGCCAAAAATGTCTATCTTTGCGGCGACCTCACAAACGAGGCGAAGATCGGTCAAGGGCTCATGGCGCCGCGCGTCGCAGTCTGCGCAAATCACGAGGCAAATTTGGTCATTAGACTACTTATGGGCTTGGAGGCGTAAGTGCAAAGCGATAGTTTGATCCTTGGCGGCAAGAAGTTTCAAAGCCGCTTTATCCTTGGCTCTGGCAAGTACTCGCACGAGCTCATCGACTCAGCCATAAACGAGGCTGGAGCGCAGATCCTAACCCTTGCTCTTAGGCGCATAAACGAGAGCAAAGAGCGAAATATACTTGACTTTATCCCAAAAGGCGTGACGCTTTTGCCAAACACAAGTGGCGCTAGAAACGCCAAAGAGGCCGTTCGTATCGCCCAGCTCGCACGTGAGCTTGGGTGCGGGGAGCTTGTTAAGATAGAGATCATAACTGACTCTAAATTTCTCTTTCCAGACAACGCTGAGACGATAAAAGCTTGCGAAGCCTTGGCAAATGACGGCTTTGTGCCAATGCCATATATGTTTCCAGATCTAAATGCCGCAAGAGCGATGCTAAGTGCTGGGGCAAGCTGCATAATGCCTCTAGCTGCGCCAATTGGCTCAAACCAAGGGCTAGTTTTTAAAGATATTATTGAAATTTTGATAAACGAGCTTGATACGCAGATCATCGTTGATGCTGGCATCGGCAGGCCTTCACAAGCGTGCGAAGCGATGGAGATGGGAGCAGCTGCGATCATGGCAAACACAGCCATCGCCTCATCTAAAAATATCCCGCTCATGGCAAGAGCCTTTAAAGAGGCGATCATCGCTGGTCGCAATGCCTATCTAGCAGGCCTTGGCGCAAAGAGCAAAAGCGCAAATGCCTCATCTCCGCTCACTGGATTTTTAGACTGATGAAATTTACAAGAACCGACCACATGCAGCTGCTACCTCACATGCAAGATGTTGGCAGCGACATTATGGATGAAATTTTAAAAGAGCGCGCGAGCTACAAGCCTGAAAACTACAGCGAAGCAGACGTAAAGGCAGCCCTTAATGCAAAGCACTGCTCGCTTGAAAATTTAAAAGCCCTGCTCTCGCCTGCTGCAGCACCATTTTTAGAGCAAATAGCCCAGCTTGCCCAAGCAAAGACAAGGGCAAATTTTGGCTCAAACATCACGCTTTTTACCCCGCTTTACATAGCAAACTACTGCGATAATCTCTGCGTTTATTGCGGTTTTAACGCCAAAAATAATATAAAAAGGGCAAAGCTAAGTGACGAGGAGATCACAAGGGAGTTAAGAGAAATTTCAAAGAGCGGCTTAGAAGAAATTTTGATCCTAACTGGCGAGAGCGAGACTAACTCAAGTGTCGCTTACATCGCAAATGCCTGCGCTTTGGCAAAGAAATTTTTTAAAGTCGTTGGGGTTGAAATTTACCCGCTAAACTCTGAGGGCTACGCCCTACTTCACAAAAGTGGCGCAGACTACGTGACCGTCTTTCAAGAGACTTATAATCCCACAAAATACGAGAAAATCCACCTTGGCGGCAATAAAAGAATTTTCCCATACCGTTTAAATGCGCAAGAGCGAGCGATTCTTGGAGGCATGAGAGGAGTTGGCTTTGCCGCACTTCTTGGCATAGACGACTTTAGACTTGACGCCTTTGCTACGGCACTTCACGCAAGCTTAGTTCAAAAAAAGTATCCGCACGCCGAGATCGCATTTTCATGCCCAAGACTTCGCCCTATCATCAACAACGACCGCATCAATCCACGCGACGTGGGCGAGCGCGAGCTTTTGCAAGTGATCTGCGCTTATAGAATTTTCATGCCAACAGCCAGCATAACGATCTCAACCAGAGAAAAGGCGAAATTTCGCGACAACGCCGTAAAGATCGCCGCAAACAAGATAAGCGCTGGCGTAAAAGTGAGCATCGGCGCTCACGGCGAAGAGAAAAAGGGCGACGAGCAGTTTGAGATAAGCGATAGCAGAAGTGTGGATGAGATAAAAGCAATGATAAAAGCAAACGGCCTAGAGCCCTTGATGAGCGAGTATGTCTATGTTTAAAATTCTCTGCGTGGCTGACTTTGAAAGTTATGAGGGCGATGACTTTTTAAAGAGGATCCAGCTACTTTGTAAGGCTGGCGTGGATGAAATTTTGCTTCGTGCAAAGGGGCTAAGCGAGGCTCAATTTTACGATCTTGCTAGGGTTGTGGCTCAAATTTGTGAAAACTACCGCAAGAAATTTATCATTAATCAATTTTTTGACGTAGCTTGCAAGCTAAAGAGCGACTTTTGGCTCACTTCGGCGCAGCTTGAATTTTTTAAAAATCACGGCGTTTTTTTAGAAGAATTTAGAAAAACAGCTAAAATTTACGCCCCAGCTCACGACCTAGAGCAAGCTAAAATTTCAGCCTCAATCGCTGACGTGCTCGTTGCTTCTCATATATTTGCCACCTCTTGCAAGGCGGGCTTAGAGCCAAAAGGAGTAAATTTTATAAGCGAGCTAAAAAGTTTTGATAAAGAAATTTACGCACTTGGCGGACTAGACAACAAAAACTACAAAGAGGCCATAAAAGCTGGCGCAAACGGCATTTGCTTTATGAGTTTAGCAATGAACGGCGATATGGAGCTTATAAAAAAGATAGCAAAGAGCAAAAACGAGCAAATTTAGCTTTATTTGCATAAAATTTTACATATTATTTTATATATAAAACTACATAAAATTGAATTTATAGGCTATTCTTGCTCCTCTTGCAAGAGCCAAGATGAGCTTTACAACAGATCAACTTGTACGCTGTCTTGGATCTCTACAAAAACGGTATGTGTTGATTTTATCAGTCTTCCATTGATAGTTTCATAGCGATCAAAGGTCGCTTTATAGACTTGATTTACCGCGTCACCATCACTTGTGACATCTACTTTGTTGTACGTATCGCCAACGACGCTATGTTTATTATTTAGCGTGGTGATATCTGCTTTTGTGGCTTTTACAAAATCATGTGTAAGCTGCACCAGGTCTTTACTATCGCCTATAACCTTTAGCACGGTATTTACGCTCTCGCTGGCTGGACTATTGCTCGCATCTCTTGTATTTCTACTATCTATGATGTCAAAGATGCCATTTGGACTAAATTTTATAGAAACAGCTTGATCTGCGCTGCCAAGTTGCACTTTTTCAAAGTTATTTATCTTTTTAACATTGTCTAAATTTGAAAAATCCACATCATCAACTACTATAAGCGTATCTACGCCACCTTTGCCGTCTATCGCCCTGCCCTTACTATAAACAAAAGCGTCATCTAGGTTACCGCCTTTTACGTCGCCTTCTTGTTTTAGATAGATTGGGTCTCCAAAATTTGCCTCGCTATATTTGCTTGTATTTATCTCGTAAGAATTTGTATTGCCTATCTTTTTAATAAAGTCATTTTGAATGAGCGCTTCAACGTAGTTGTTGCTAAAAAGGCGAGTTCCGCTATGCTCTGAACCCACTAAAGCATCTAGCGGGTATGGTCCATTTGGCGCACTAGCTTTTGGCATTATATACAAAGATAAATTCATCTCGCCAGTTCCGTCCATATACTCTAAATCAAATTTATAAAAACCCGCCTTATTAAAAGTATAATCAGTGCTATACCATTGACCATTTTTGCCATATGATACCTCTGTGGATGGTTGTATAAATGTTGTTGCACTTCCAAATTTTAGCGTATTGCCATTTATGGTTAGCTCTGCGTAGTTATGTAGATCTGCTGCTCTTATAGAGTATTTTCCAGGAGCATTTACATATATCCAACCATCCATTTTCATGACAAGGTCAGAGCCAACAGGGTTTGACTCTCCAAGCGTATAGTTGCCAGGCTTGCCTTTTAGTATGCCATTTGCAAAGCTTATATTTTCTCCCGTGCCAGCAGTCGTATCTACGCCGTTTATAAATTTCTTTGGTGCGTATGGGTTAGATGCGCTATACAAGGCATCACTGCCATATCTACCCACTCTTGCTAGATCTTCTGCGTGCATATTGCCTTGATCAGACAGGGTCTTATAGTGCGTCCCAGAGGCAAACTGTACAACATCATATGTAGTAGAGGCACTTGGAGAGTAAATTTTAATATAGTCTTTATAGATGGATTTGCCCCCTCGCTGCGAGTAAACACCAGAATCGCCACCAACTCTAGCCCTCCACGATGGATCTACGTAGTTATAAAACCACATATCAGCATCAAGGCCGCTATTGCCGATAAAAGTTACTGTGCTAACAGAGACATTTCCTGCGGTGTCGGCATTTTTTATCATGAAATTTGCTCCGGTGCTGTTTGCTGGCAGAGCAAAATTTTCAGAGTAGCTGTGCGTATCATCAAGAGTAGAGTTTTTATGGACGGAATTTAGCAGATCGTAAAGATCTACTTTGTTTATGGTGTTTTTATTTAACGTGTTATTACCGCTCGCATCGGTGCCAACACTACCTGAGATATCTACACTAGTGACGTGAGAAGTTGCCGTTGGAGTGCCGATCGCATCAGGGGTAGCGTCCAGATCTACGTGAACTATCAGATCATCATCCTTTGTGTCATCGCTCTTTAAAACGGTCGCTCTTATGTTTGAGTATCTCTCATCTAGCTTTATACCAAGAGCCTCAAAGTCCATATTTACACGCTTATCTACGCCGACTATTAGATCTATATATGTTTGCCCACTTGGTAAAATTTTGGCATTACCATGATCATCCTCAAGTGCTAAACGAAGCTTTGTACCAGGGTCGCGGTCCACGCCAAATATAATATTTGGCTGCTCGTCGTTAGTAAGTGAGATGTTGTACTCTTTTATGGTTTTTGTCTCATCATCGAAGTTATTTTTCTGGATAACCTTCTCGTAGTCCTCTACCCTAAGGTATTTAGCGATATTTATAGCTCCGCCATCTATCTGCGTGGCAAGCTTGACGTCATCTATGTAGCTTAAAATTCCAAAGTCAAAGAGCCTACCGCGAACGCCATCAGTTGTGGTGACCTCGTTTGGTGTCGTGATAGTGGCTCTAACAGGCGTAGAGTGATCGACCGAGATAGGGACATTTGGTATGCTAAATTTACCATCCACGATAGGAAGTGGCGCTGAGCCGTCACTTGGCAAGGCAGTTAGTCCGTCGTCGCTTATTGTGTATTTGACAGTTGTAGTTACAGCTGGTATGGTCGGAGTTGAGATAGTGACGCTTACATTGCTTCCTGGTTTTGCGTTGCTAGGCACGTAGATATCAAGGTCGCTTTGGGTTGATGGTGAGCCAGAAGGCGTGGTGATGCTATCTATTAGCCCATCTCCGTCATTATCTCTTGCAAACTGCACCTTTATGCTGTTATCTACGGTGATCTCGTCTGTGACTGGGTCTGCTTTGTTGCCTGCTTTGTCGGTAAATGTAGTCGTGAAATTTGTCGTAACGCCATAAAGTTTTGTCGTGGTCTCTATGATGCCATTATTTACACTAATAGCTACGCCATCATCTCTTGTGGCGCTATATGCGCCGGATGCGTTTTGAGAAATTTTAATGGTTATCTTATCTGTTTTGCCGTCGCTTCCTGCGATATCTATCTCAAATTTATCGCCATCTCTTGCATCGTTTGGAATTTTCATCTTTATAGAGGTTTTCGCACCATCAGGGCTAAAGCCACTCTCTCTACTAGTTAGCACGCCGTCTTTATCGCTATCTTTTGCAAACTGCACGTGCGGAGATCTAACAGGTGCGACCGTATCGCTTGAAATTTCACTCACGCTTGAAGCTTTTGTAGCTCCAGTCGTACCATCAATAATCGTCGTACTCAGCTTTTTTCTACTTGGATCAGTTGAGCTTGTAGGGTCAGTAACTGTGATCTTGCCATTTTGGATAGAGATAGTCTCACTACCTCCATCAAGCGTGGCAGTAAGTCCGTCAGGTGCGATAGTATAGGTCTTTGTGACACTTGTTGGTGTGCTAGCTGGGTCATCGACCTTTATGCGGATCTTGTCGCCAACTGCGGCGTTGTTTGGCACATAGATATCTATAAGTGACGCCGTGCCGCCACTTTTAGCCAGTTCGGCTGCATTTATAATGCCGTCTTTATTCTCATCAAGGGTAAAAACAGCGATCGGATCGTTATTATTTGCGATAGTTACCGTATCTGTCGCACCTGGGTTGCCCGATTTGCTTATCATTTGGATATTTACATTTGTTGGCGTTGATGATGAAATTTTAACAGCACTTGCCACATTAAAGCCGACATTTCCGCCGCTCTCACTTGTGAGTGGATAGCTCTCGCCACTATCTTTATCCACAAGCGTGCCACTAGATGTTTTAACAAGCGTCTTTTCATGCAAAGTGCCGTCAGGATCAGTGGTAGTGAGCTTTATCTTGTCGCCTATTTTCATGTTTGGTGATAAAACGATCTTCGCATCGTCGCTTGGGGTACTGCTGGCTGGATTAAAGCCATTTTCGCTAGCGTCTATCACGCCGTCGCCGTTTAGGTCTTTGCCTAAGACCACCTTTGTAAAGCTAAGAGCTGGCGTAACGGTATCAACGCTCGCGGCTGCCTTTGCTGGAGCTGAGCTAGCGCCATTTGCTAACGTGATGCTAGAGCTTACATTAAACGGGGCATTTGGCGTTATAGCAACGCTTGGGATGATAAATTCTTTTTGATCTGGATTTGTTGCATTTGGTGTGATAGGCAAAATTTCGCTTGGATTGTTTTCATTTATCACACTTGTGCCTGCAGGATCTACTTTGTAAGAAAGCGTGGTCTTTGTGCCGTTATTTACAACTTCTAGCGTCACTTTGTCGCCTGGCTTGAAGTCGTCGTTGTTAAAAGCAACAGCCATGCTTGTGTGATTAGGATCGCCGCCTGCTTCTGCGATATTGATATAGCCATCGCCATCAAGGTCTTTTAAAAGTGCGATGCTTGGCGCTGGTATAGCTGGAGCACTCTCTTTTTGCTCGACCACTACTGGCGCTGCTCCGCTAATAGAACTAACTGGCATTGCTGGCTCGCTTGAGATGATAGCTGATAGCTCTAGCGTACCGCCATCAAACCAAACTACGTTTGAGATGTGCCCTTGCGTGTCAAAATTTGATCCATTTATACTTGCTGCGTCGCTACCATGGCTTGAGCCATGAGAGTGGTGGCTAGAGCCTTGAGCGCTTTCGTCGCTACTTTTGCTACTAGACTCTTCGCTCTCGCCAAAAATCCTTCTCTTGTCCTCTTCTACTTGTGCTTCATTGCCTTGGGCGTCAAATTTTGCATTTGATAGCTCTTTTGTGATGATGATAGTTTGTGGTTCAAGTAGCGTGATAGGTGCAGCGTGGTCGAAATTTACAACGATAGTGTCGTTGCTGCTTTGCGTGATGATCTCATCGCCCAAAAATATCTCGTCGCCCTGCTTTAGCAAGATCAACTTTCCGTTTCGTTTTACAAAAACTTTTCCACTTATCTTTGCGACGACACCAACGCTTTGCATCTTTCATCCTTTAAATTTAAAACTAAAACATCCATTTAAAATTTTCACGCGATTATAGCCAAAAGTATTACAAAATAAATAAAGTGATTTTATATAAAAAATTGTCATTTTACAGCTCTTTTTTATATCTAAAATTTAGTGTTATTACCTGATAGTGCGCTATTTTTGCAATGATATAAAAGAGCAAATTTAAATAAATTTTAGCAGTAAGAAAATTTCTATATCACAAAGTAAATTTTAAAACTATTTTGTTATCAAATTTTATTTATTTTGAAAAATTTATGTTTAAAATTTCCCACGCCAAAAGACGTGGGATAAAATTTACGCTATCTTACTAGCGTCGATGATGTTTAGATCAAGACCTAAGTCTTCCACAGATAGACCAAGTGCAAGACCTACAAGCTGAGAGAGGTGGATGATAGGTTTTCTAACATCTGAGTGGTTCTCATCTTGATATCTCTCTTGATAGATGTCAAGTTGCATTTGGCAAAGTGGGCACGGAGTTACAACTACGTCTGCACCATTTTGATCAGCGTTATTTACGATCTGGCTTGACATTTTTCTTACTGATTTTCCAGCTGGATAGCTAGCGTGGAAGCCGCAACAGTCAAGTCTTTTCTCAAATGGCACGATAGTAGCACCAAGTGCGCTTACAACAGTTTCAAAGCTCTTTGGATTTACTGAGCTTTCTCTGTTATGTAGATCTTTTTCAGGTCTTAGGCTGTGGCAGCCGTAAAATAGCGCTACTTTTAATCCGCTAAGTGGTTTAACAACCTTTGCCCTTAGCGTATCAACATTTTGGTAAAGCTCCCATAGAAGGCTTGTTACCTCAGATGTACCATTATATTTCATATTGCCTTCAGCTAAAAATGTATTGATACGATCTTTTGCGCCCTTATCAAGCGTGCTTTTAGCTCTTGTTAGAGTTAGCATACAAGTTGAGCATGTCGTAAGCATCGGCATATTCATCTGCTCTGCAAGCGCTATATTTCTAGCATTTGCCACAAGTGCAGCCATAGGATCTACGTCTTGTGCTTGTTGAGCACCACAGCAGCTCCAGCCCTTTATCTCGTGAAGCTTCCAGCCAAGTACTGGAGCGATGGCCTCAAGCGACATCTTAGCCTCTTTAGCTGCTTGAGTGAGTACGCATCCTGGGAAAAAAGCGAATTCATTTTGCATAATTACTCCTTACTAGCAGCTTTGCGAGCCGCATTTATCATTTTTACTAGATCGTCATGACCTTCTATGTCTTCTTCGCCAAATACATGAAGCGGATTCATCTTGCCAGCAAGCATTAAGTTTGCAGCGATGTCTAGTTTGCCCATATTTTTGATAACGCCTTCTGAACGAAGTGCAAGTCTAACCTCATTTAGTCTGCCTGAGCCTTCAACTAGATCAGTTAAGAATGCCTCAGCGTGATCTGGTCCCATGCCCTCATTAAAGCCTTTTTGTATAGCCATGATGCGAAGATCAGTTATGTCGCCGCATGCGCTTATGCCTTTTGGACAGCGGTCAGCACACTCTTGGCATTTTACACACATCCAAAGGCCATTATCGATAGCTGGTTTTAGGTGTGGCATAGGATCTTTGCTACGTGAGTCAAAGGCAGCTCTATAAGCATGAACAAATACAAATGGCTGCATATAATCACTCGCGTCTGCTTCAAGTTTATTGCACTCGCTAGCGCATGCACCGCAAAGTATGCAGTCCCATTCAAGTGCGACTTTGTCGTACTCTTTTTGACTTTGCTTACAGCCTTTTGCAGCGCTAAATTCTGACTTAGCAGTGATGCTTGGTTTGATCTTGCGTAAATTTTCGATACTTGGCTCCCAATCCACCATAAGGTCTGAGATAACCTTGAAATTTCCAAGTGGTGAAATTCTAATAGTATCTGGATTGCCAAACTCAGCCAAAAGCTCGTTCATCTTTGTATCGCAAGCTAGATATGAGTGACCATTTACTCTAACAGCACACGCACCGCATATCGCTGAGCGGCAAGATGCTGTGAAATTTAACGTCGCATCCTTTTTTTGTTTGATGTCAAAAAGCACTGTTAAAAGAGTTTTGCCTTTGATCTCTTCATTTGTTAGCTCATAAGTTGATTCATATTTTTTAGTTCCGTCAAAACGGTCGATAATAATTTTCATCCTAGCTCCTTACTCTGGCTTCTTGCCGTCAAGTGAAAATATGCCTGTCACAACGTCTTTGTAGCTAAGTTCAAGCTTGTCGTCTTTTAGTGTGACTATGCTGTGTTTTAAGAAATTTACATCATCTCTTTTTGGATAGTCCTCTCTTGTGTGAGCGCCACGGCTCTCAAGACGATTTTGCGCTGCAAGACATGCTGCACGAGAAAGAAGTATAAGGTTGCCAAGCTCGACATAGTCAGTAAATGCTGTGTTCATAACTGGGTTTTGATTTGGCACTTTAAGGGTGTCATATTTTGCTTGGATAGCTTCTAGGTTTTTAGAGAGTTGATCAAGTTTTGCACCAGTTCTAAAGATACCCATTAGATCCCAGTTATTTTTACCAAGCTCTTCACGAAGTGCGTACATATCATTTACGCCACCCTCGCCTGTTGCTATGGCTTTAAATTTATCTTGCCACATTTTTGCTAGCTCAGAAGTTTTCTTACCGCTTGCAAATTTTGCATTTTGAGCGTAAGCACCAGCACCTTTGCCAGCTAGATCGCCAGTTACAACTGCATCAGTTAGGCTGTTACCACCAAGGCGGTTTGCACCGTGGATAGATACGCATGAAGCCTCGCCACCTACGTAAATTCCAGGGATTTTTGTGCTCATATCATCAAATTTAGCTACCTCTATACCACCCATTGAGTAGTGAGCTGTTGGGCGGATAGGCACTGGTTGCTCGATAAGGTCGATGTCTTGGAAAAGCATAGCAGTGTGGCGAATTTTTGGAAGCTTTTTCATGATAGTATCTTTGCCAAGGTGACGAACATCGCAAAGCACATAAGCACTCATACCCTCGCCAAAGCCTCTACCCTCGCGAATTTCTGTCTCGATAGCACGAGCGACGACGTCACGAGGAGCTAGCTCCATCTTTTCGTGATAGTTTTTCATAAAGCGCTCGCCCTTGTTATTTAACAAGTAACCGCCCTCGCCACGAGCTGCTTCTGTGATTAGCGTGCCACCATTTTGAACGCCAGTTGGGTGAAACTGAAGCATCTCAGGGTCTTCAAAACCAAGACCTACTTTAAGCGCAGCAGCTATGCCATCGCCTGTTGCTATAAATGGAACTGATGTGCGGTTGTAGAAAATTCTAGTGTATCCGCCAGTTGCGATGACTAGAGATTTGCAAAGAACTGGGTAAATTTGACCATCTTGGATGTTGCGAAGAACAACGCCTTCGACCTTGCCGTCCTCAAGACCGATCTCAAGTAGCTCGTGATCCATTAGAAATTTAACGCCAGCTGTGATAGCGTCGTCAAGACAGGCGTGCATCAAAACGTGGCCGGTTTTATCAGCTGCGTAGTTACAGCGTTTTTTACTAGCGCCGCCCATGAAGCGAAATGCAACATCGCCATTATCTTTACGGGACACGTCGCCATTGTCTATACGAGAAAAGAGCATGCCGTTGTAGTCTAGCTCGTGGATGACTGCGCCTGCTGCCTCGCAAAATTTCACAACTGCATCTTGATCAGCAAGATAAGCCGCACCTTTTACGGTGTCGTAGGCGTGAAGCTTGAAGCTGTCGCCATTGCTAAAGTCAGTAACGCCGTTTATACCGCCCTCTGCCATACATGTCGCGTTACGTGATGGCATCATCTTTGTGGCAACTACGACTGTTAAATTTGGGTTTTGTTTGCGAACGGCTGTTGCCGCACGAAGTCCAGCACCGCCAGAGCCGATTATTAGCACATCAACAGATGGCAAACCATTTTCATTGCCCTTTGGCAACTCGCCAGCAAAAACATTGGTCGCACCAGCTGTTGTAGCTAGCGCACCTACGCTGATACAGGCGCTTTGTAGAAATTCTCTTCTGGTAAATTTTTCACTCATTGATAACTTCCTATTTTAATAAGTTTATTAGCGTTAAGACGCACCGCCAGTTAATTTCTTAATATTTTTTAAAACAAGTAGATTAATTAAAAAATTAATGATGTAACTTTACATAAAATTTACTTAAAAGAAACATAAGAATTTATTTTAGGTTGTATAGTGAGATTTGATAGCTAAAATCACTTAGCCAAAGACCATTTTATCGTGTTTTTAGCAACTACTTATAAATTTATTATTTTGATAAAGGTAAAAATAATATTATCTCTCAATATATATTAATGAAAATAGATAAAATGTTATAAAATGGCTAATTTTACGTATCTTTGAAGATATTTCTTAAAATTAAATAAATAATTAAAACTAATAAATTTAAATTGGATAAAAATCGTATGATTATCAAAAATCATATAAATTTGTAAATTTTTGATAGCTAGAGAGTAAAATAATAGATAGCCCCGTAGTGTCTGACTGAAATAATAAAGCTTAAATTTATATCAAATATCTCAATGTCATCAAGGGAGGGATACCAGATATCGCTAAAAAATTTAGAGAGGTCATCAAAATGCAAAATATCAATGCTCTCAAATTTATTAAAATTTATGCAAATTTCATTTGGTGTGGCGATATCAAGCTTGCTAAAAGCGGTATTGAGATCAAAAATTGCTTCGTCCGCATTAAAGCCATCAAGCCTGCTAAATTTATCTATTTTAAAAAACTCATCTATATCATTTAGGCTAAATTTATGAAGTAAATTCTCTCTTATCTTTAAGCACTCACCAGCCGATAAGCTCCTAATGATCGGCATTTCAAAGCCATGTTCTTTGCGGAAATTTTCTAGTTTTATCTGATCCATATTGTGAGTTTTTGGCTAAATCAAATTTAGCCAAAAATTTATTTTAAAAGCTCTTTTGCGTATTTTAGGCCTAGCTCGTATGCTTTGGCGTTTGCCTCTTTGACCTTAGCTGGCACGCTTGCTAGCATCTCTTCACGCACTAAATTTTCATCCATACACCCACTCATCGCCACAGCCACACCAAGAGCTACGACGCTTTGAGTGATGACGTTTCCGACCTCGTCTTTTGCGATAGAGATGATAGGAATTTCATAAATTTTCCAGCGCTTTTTATCTTCGTCGCTTACTTTTACCAAATTTGGCTCAACAACGATCGCACCACCCTCTTTCACGCCACTTTTAAAGGCATCGTAGCTTATCTGCGCAGTTGCTAGCATGAAATCTATCTCGCCCTCGTTTGCATAAGGATATAAAATTTCTTTTTCATCAAGTATGATATCGACCTTCGTTGGACCGCCACGTACCTGAGATGTGTAAGTAGAGGCCTTGACGCCGTATCCGCCCGCCTTTATCTTAGCAGCTGAGAGGATCTCTCCAGCTAGTATGACACCCTGTCCGCCAACGCCGACAAATCTTAGTTGTGACTTCATGCTAGCTCCTTAAAATCTATCGCTTCATTGCTCATTGCAGCCCTTCTTACCTTGTCGTAAGCCTTGGTGTATTCGATCTTTTCTTCATCTTTATGCAGCACACCAAGTGGGAAAATGCCCTTTTTCTCTTCGTCGCTTAGCATGTCAAATTTGATCTTGCTAGTAGTGCGGTCCTTTATCCACTCTAAATTTTTCACCGCCTCGCCCATTTTATTTTTACGACCTAAATTTATGTGGCAGTTTGAAAATACATCAAAAAAGCTATATCCATCGTGGCTAAAGCCCTCTACAAAGAGTTTTGTAAGCTTCTCTGGCTCGATGACGCTTCCACGCGCGACAAAGCTAGCACCTGCGGCAGTTGCGAGCTTACAGGCGTCAAAGCTAGGATCAATGTTGCCGTATTGTGCTGTGACCGTCCACATGCCCTTTGGCGTGGTTGGACTGGTTTGCGAGTTTGTTAGTGCGTAGATGAAGTTGTTGATTAATATATGATTTAGCCCGATATTTCGGCGGCATCCGTGTATCGTGTGGTTGCCCCCTATCGCTAGTCCGTCGCCATCGCCAGTTACCACGATGACATGCTTGTCTGGGTTTGCCATCTTTACACCAGTCGCGTAGGCTACGGCTCTGCCGTGAGTCGTGTGGATGGTGTTGCAGTCAAGATATCCGCTAAAGCGGCCAGAGCAGCCTATGCCTGAGACCACGCAAACGTCGTTCATGTCCCAGCCCATGGTGTCGATAGCGCGGATGAGCGCCTTTAGTATGACGCCGTCGCCGCAGCCCCAGCACCAAAGAGTAGGCATTTTATCTGTTCGTAAATATTTATCATAATTAAAAGCCATAAATTTCTCCTATCTTCGCCTCGATCTCGCTTGGGCTTATCGGTCTGCCGTTTGCTTTTAGCAGTTTTGCAAAGTCATCTCTTAAGATGATCTTTGAAATTTCGCCACTATATTGACCTAAATTTAGCTCGCAGACTAAAATTTTATTAAATTTATCTGATATCTCTTTTAGCTTTTTAGCTGGAGCTGGGAAAAGTGTGAGCGGCTTAAATAGCCCTACTTTTAGCCCTTTTTCACGTAAATTTAATATCGCTTGCTTAGCTGAGAGCGCCACGCTGCCAAAAGCGATGATGCAAATTTCAGCATCATCAAGCATAAACTCTTCAAATTTCTCGCACTCATCAGTGTGTAAATTTATCTTGTTAAACAGCCTATTCATTGAGTATTCAACGATCTTGCCATCTTCTGTTGGAAAGCCAGTAGCGCCGTGATGAAGCCCAGTTATATGGTAGTGGTAGCCTTTAAAGAAAGGATTTAGCGTGGCTGGCTCGTCGTGCGCTGCCTCGTATGGCTTATACTCTTTTGGCTCACCGCTAAATTCTCTTCTTTTATAAATTTCTAGCTCGCCAATTTCTGGCAGGCGCACTCTAGCTTGCATGTGACCTATCGTCTCGTCAAGTAGCAGCATAACCGGCGTCATAAACCTAGCTGCGAGGTTAAAGGCGCGCACGGTCTGCGTATAGCACTCCTCTAGGCTGCTTGGCGCAAGGACGATCATATTTACATCGCCGTGAGTTGGGTTTTTAGCCTGCAAGATATCGCCTTGTGCGACACGTGTTGGTAGGCCAGTTGAAGGGCCGCCGCGCATTACATTTACGATGACAAGCGGTATCTCAGCGATAAAACCAAGGCCTATTTGCTCAGCCTTTAGTGAAATTCCAGGCCCTGAGCTAGCAGTCATCGCTTTAGCGCCACTCGCACTTGCACCAAGAGCTACTGAAATTCCAGCTATCTCATCTTCCATTTGTATAAATGTACCGCCATGTTTTGGTAAAAGCACGCTTAGCTCGTGGGCTATCTCACTGCTTGGAGTGATAGGATATCCGCCAAAGAAGTTACAGCCACACTCGACCGCAGCCCTTGCTACTAGGGCATTTCCAGTTGATACTACCTCTCTCATGCGCTCTCTCCAAGCTTGGCAAATTTATTTGCCTTCACAGCCGTAGCTCGCTCTTTGCTCTCAGGCGTTAGCTTTGCAAATTTAAAGCCCTTTTCCGCCACATAAATGGCAAAATCAGGACAGTGAAGCTCGCAGTCACGGCATCCTATGCATGAGTCAGCATAGACCACCTCTATCATCTTGCCAAGCACCGCCTTTGGCTCAAGCCTCATGCCTAGCACGCCTGCTGGGCAGTAGCTCACGCAGACATCACAGGCCTTACACCTGCTCTCATCTACCCAAACTGGGACATTTTCTTTTACGATCATATATCTTCCTACTCTAAGTTTTCTTTTAAAAATTTGATATTTTTTCTAATTTCAGCTTCACTTTTGTTTAGTTGCTCTTGCTCGTCTTCGTCTAAATTTAGCTCTAAAATTTCTTTTAAGCCATCACGTCCGAGCCTTACTAGCCTGCCACAACTTAGCTCATCGTCTATTAGCACGCTAGCGCTTATTATCTCATCGCTCTTGCCAACGATCATCTCGCACATCTTCACAGCTGCAGCCGCTGGCGCGTAGTAAGCTGAAGTGCCAAGCAGTTTAACGATCTTTGCACCGCCAGTGCTTGTCTCTTTTTTGAGAGCTTTTAGCTCATTTTCACTTAAATTTTCGCTTATATTGCTAGCTGATACGATCATCTCGTCATTGTGAGCGCCGACGATCTTTGCTCTTAGCTTGCTAGCGTCCTTATCTTTTAAAAGCGCTAGCTCATATCTGCACCTTGCGCTATCTAGCTCGCCAGCCATGCCGATCACTTTGTTTTTGCTAAAACCGCTAAATTTATGAGCCGTCCAAACCATCACATCAAGCGGATTTGTGACGACTATTATCACTGCATTTTTGGCAAATTCAGCTATCTTTTGCGCAGTTTGCTTTACGACAACGGCGTTTTTAAGTAGCAGATCTTCTCTAGTTTGACCCTCTTTTCTTGGGCTTCCAGCTGTGACTATGACGATGTCACTGCCCTCAATTAGCACAAAATCATCGCCGCCACAAACGCTAGTTTTAGCGTTAAAGACGCAGCTTGACTGCGCTAGGTCGATCGCCTTTGCGCGCGCCACGTCACCAAATATATCTACAAGCGCGATCTCATCGCAAAGCTCTCTCATGCAAAGCGCATAAGCTATGCTAGCACCGACGTTTCCAGCTCCAACTACACTTATTTTCATCTCTTATCCTATTATTTGATTTAAAATTTCACTTGGTCTCATGACCTCATTTGCTCTTGCTTCATCTAGCAGGTAGTATCCGCCAAATTCCACGCTTGCACCATCTTTTTCTCTAATCTGCTTTAAAATTTCACTCTCGTTTTTCTCTAGCTCGTCTGCTAAATTTTCAAAAATTTTGCTTAAAATTCCGCCATTTTTTGCCATCTCTCTTGCCCAAAAAAGTGCCAGATAAAAGTGTGACTCTCTTGTATCAAGAGTGGCATTTGGCGTTTTGTTTTCATCTAGATAGCTAGCAACCGCTCTATTTAGCGCGTCACTTAGCTCTTTTGCCTCTTTTTTTTGCCTAAAAAACGCTAGATGTTCAAGCGATGCACTAAGCGCCAAAAACTCGCCCAGACTATCCCAAAGCAGGTGATTTTTCTCCTTTAGCTCTTTTACAAGCGTCGGAGCCGTCCCACCAGCACCAGTCTCAAACATCGCTCCACCAGCAAGTAGTGGCACTACTGAGAGCATTTTTGAGCTGCCACCTAGCTCAAATATCGGGAAAAGATCGGTTAGATAGTCTCTTAAAACGTTGCCAGTGACACCTATGACGTCTTTGCCAGCTCTTATTGCCTCAAGCGATTTTTTAGTTGCTTGCTCGTAGTTTAAAATTTCAAATTTCACGCCAGCACTAGTAAATTTATCTCTAAATTTTTCAAATTTAGCTATCAAATTTCTATCATGAGCGCGGCTGCTATCTAGCCAAAATATAAGCTCATCTTTTGAAATTTCGCCTCTTTTTAAAGCAAGCTCAAACCACGCATTTATCGCATCTTCTTTGGCCTGCGTCATCCGAAAAATGTCGCCACTTTTAACGCTAAATTTAAAGACACTCTCGCCAGCTTCGTTACAAACAACAAATTCTCCGTCCTCTTTTGCGATGAAAGTCTTATCGTGACTGCCGTACTCCTCGGCCTTTTTAGCCATTAGCCCCACATTTGCCACGCTGCCAATGTTGCTCACATCAAGCGCGCCATGCTCTTTAAAGTCCGCCACGCAGGCCTCATAAACTCTAGCGTAGGTCCTATCTGGGATCATGCAAAGTGAGAAATTTAGCTCGCCGTCCTTATCTTTTACCTTGCCAGAGTTTCTAATGAGCGCAGGCACGGAGGCGTCAATGATGACGTCATTTGGCACGTCAAAGTTGCTGGCACTTTCATTTAGTGCCCAAATTTTTGCCTTTTTACTCAAAATTTCATCAAATTTAGCCAAAATTTCATCTTTATTTTTAAGAGTTGAAATTTTAGCAAACATATCTTTTAAGCCATTTTTTGCCTCAACACCGTGAGCCTTAAACTCATCACCAAATAGCTCAAAAACCTCATTAAAATAGCTCTTTATCGCATGCGCAAAGATGACTGGGTCGCTAACCTTCATCATCGTGCATTTTAGATGCAAGCTCAAGGTCAAATTCTCTTTTTTTGCCTCGTCAAAGCAGCTTTCATAAAATTTATCTAGCTCATCTACGCTTAAATATGTAGCATCAACTATTTCGCCGCTTTGAACGGCAAGCTCTTTTAAAAGCTCTTTTTTGCCATCTAAACTTATAAAATTTATATAAAATTTCTCATCTTTACTAGCGATTATTGAGCGCTCATTTTCATAAAAATCACCCTTTTGCATGTAGCAAATTTTAGTTTTATTTGCCTTGTCCCAGTCGCCGTTGCTATGTGGATGCTTTTTGGCAAATTCTTTAACCGGTGGCAGGACTCTTCTGTCTGAGTTTCCTTGTCTTAGCACTGGATTAACAGCGCTACCAAGTACTTTTTGATATTTTTTAGCGACCTCTTCGTCGTAGTCTGTGATGATCTCGTCTGGATAAAATGGCACGTTTATGCCCTTACTTCTAAGCTCATCAATAGCCACTTTTAGCTGAACGAGCGTGGCTGAGATGTTTGGCAGTTTTATGATATTTGCCTCTTTGTGCGCGGTTAGCTCGCCCAGAAGCTCCAGCTCGTCAGCCTTATTTAGCCCAAGCTCTTTGCTAAAAAGAGATAAAATTCGCCCAGCAAGGCTTATATCAGCCCTAGTTATGCTAATGCCAGCGCGTGATAAAAAGCTCTTAACGATAGGAAAGAGAGAGTAGCTTGCAAATAGCGGTGCTTCGTCGGTTTTTGTCCAGATAATGTCACTCATTTTAGCCCTTTTGATTTTTTGAAATTTATCACTTTTTTTATTAAAGCTGGTTGTATTTTAGCCCTATTTTGCGATATTTTGGTTGTGTTCGCTTAAGGTTTTTGAAAAAATGTGCTTTTTCGCCTTTTTGTCAAGCACAAAATACAAGTAGTTTGTCTTTGCAGGGTTTATTGCCGCTTTTATCGCATTTATCGAGACCGAGCAGACTGGGCTTGGCGGTATGCCGTCGTTTAGATAGGTGTTAAACTCGCTCATATCGCTTCTTATGCGCTCAGCCGTGATCACATCGTGCGAGTAGATACCATAGTTTAGCGTGCCGTCCATCTGCAGCCTCATGCCCTTATCAAGGCGGTTGTAGATGACTGAGGCGACAAGAGGCATCTCAGCGTCGTTTGCGGCCTCTTTTTGGATGATAGAGGCGATGGTTAAAATTTTAAACCACTTTTTCTCGTTGTATTCGCCAAAAATTTTCCTGCTGATCTCGCTTTGTGCCTTTTTAGATGAATTTACGAGGTAATATGCTAGATGTCTTTCGCTGATGCCAACTGGAATTTTATAAGTATTTGGCATCAAAAAGCCGTCGCTCACTGGCGCAAGTGCGTTGTATTCGCTATTTAGTTTAACTGCGTCAAGTCCAAGCTGCGCTGCTATCTGGTTTAAAAAAACGATAGTAGTTTCGCCAGGTATGAGCGTAATCTCCGTCATCGCAGCCTTTGCCTTGGCAAGTTTTTTTAAAAAATCAACCCTTGAAATTTTATCTTTTCCTATCTCGATCCAGCCAGACTGAGGCGAGCCGATGAAACGCATGGCGTACTTGTCGATCACACTTAAGTTAAAGTTGCGATTAGCTAAATAAGATATAATCTCGCCCACACTCCCCTTTGGTATAAAAACGACCTTGCTTGTGTTTATAGGGCGTGCTAAATATACAAAAAGACTTAGGACGACGATGAGTACGATATCAAAAAAAATATCTAGGTATGGTTTTTTTATAAAATTTTTTATCATTTTAATTCTTTCGCTTCTTTTGCTTTTAAAATACGGCATAAAAATTAACGATTTCGAGTTTTACGGCGTAAAATTGGAGCAATTATATATAAAGTTAGATAAAAAATTAATTGTAAGAGCAAAGCAGATCAAGCTTCCAAGCTTTAAAAAAGACGTGACGCAAAAAAGTAGTGATGAGAGACTTTTAAACCTTAGTCAAGGCGTGGACTACCTCGAGACCTTTTTTCAAGAAATTTCGCTTGAGAGCGTGCAAATAGGCGATAATTTTAAGATCAAAATTTTATTTTTAGATGATATATTTTTCGTTGATAGCCCTTATCTAAACATCGATATCAAATTTCAAAAAGAGCAGCAAGATGGCATAGACCACTTCATAGTAAAAAATTTAAGTTTTAAAGACTTTAATGTTAGCATTAGCGGCGAAGGCAGTGCAAATTTTGACAAAGATGACTATAAATTTGATGGAAATTTCACCTCTCACGAGCTAAATGGCAAGCTTAGCTTTGCCTTAAAAGATACGCTTTTAACCTACAAAGCCTATGACGTAAATGCTGGCAGCATAAAGGACTTCATCGCTGAGCTTGATAGCCGCATACACCTAAACAGCGAGGTTAAAAACTGGATATATGGCTACATCGTGGCTGATGACTATCACCTAAATGAGATAAACGGCAAGGCTGATCTTAAAAAAAATGATCTTTTCTTAAACGAGCTAAATGCAACTGCAAATGCCAAAAATTTACTTGTTAAATTTGATAAAGGCCTGCCAGCTGTAAATGTCGCTGAGGCAAACATCACGCTTAATAACTCGAAGCTTAAATTTGACCTTACAGCTCCAGTTTATAAAGGCAAAAAGCTTGATGGCTCAAACGTCGCGATAAACAACATCTTTGATGAAAAAAGTGCAAATTTAGAGCTTTTTATAAAGACAAATTCCATTTACGATGAGGCGATAAATGAGATACTAAGAGCTTATAAGATCAACGTGCCAGTTAGGCAGCTAAGCGGCAAAATGGACGCTGGCTTAAAAATTTTGATAAAGCTTGACGAAAAGAGCTTAGAAAATTTTGATGAAAAAAGCGTCATAGCAAATGGCGATTTTAAGATAAGTGATGCGGTTTTAGATATCGCTGGGAGTAAATTTAATGCTAAAAGCGCTCTTGTAAAGCTTGTAAATACTTCGACGCTAAACATCGATGCAAGTGGCTTTGGACTTGACTTTTTCAGAGCAAATGCAAAAGCAGATATAAATTTACAAAAAAGCAGCGGTGAGATAAAAGGCGTCATAGAAAGCTTTGATCTAAAAGAGAAAAATGATGAAATTTTAGCCTTTAAAAATGAGCCATTTACCGCGCTTCTTGACTTTAGTAAGCCAAATGAGACCACGCTTAGCATTGAGCCTTTTGGGATAAATTTAAGCTTTGGTGATGAGAGCGTGATAGCTACAAAAAACAGCAACTTCATCATGCAAAACTCCCCAGTTTTAAAGCAAAATGGCGTGCTTGGCTTTGATGATGTGAGCATAAAAAGCAAGGACTTTGTTAATCTTGAAATTTTGGCAAAAGGGCTTAAATTTGACATGCCGTTTTTGGATAAAAATGGCTCAAAATACGAAAATGATGACTTTTTGATCACGGTCTCAAAGGCTGGCGTAAAAGTGCAAAGTGCAAGCAAAAAACTCTCTTTAAACATCGCTGAAAAGGGTATAGAGGCTAAGAGCAACGACCTAAATTTGCTTGTCCTTGATGACAACAACACAAAAGAGCAAAGCACGCCACTTGAGCTCTTTGCAAAAAATGGCGACATCATCTTGCAAGACCTTAACAAAACCTTGCCATTTACCAGCTTTAGCGCCGAGAAAAAGGGCAAGAGCGTATCACTAAATGGACTGGCAAAGCAAGGCAGAGTTGGATATTTTAGCGATGAGAAAAGCATAAATTTAGACGCAACCGACATAAGCGGCGAGTTTATCAACGACCTTTTTGGCATAAAGAGCTTTGAGGGTGGTAAATTTCGCCTAAAACTGCTTGGAGAGAGCACGAAAGAGTTTAAGGCGGAGGTAAGATTTTTCGGAACGTATCTAAAAGACTACATCTTTTATCAAAAACTTCTTAGCTTCCTAAACTCGGTGCCGTCGCTACTTAGCTTTAAAACGCCTGACTTTAACGACAAGGGCTACACTGTTAAAAATGGCAAAATTTTACTAACTAGAAAAGGCGACGTGATCGAGTTTTTAGCGATTGAAATGATAGGCACGAGCGCAGATATCGGCGGACGCGGCACGATCGATCTAAATAGCAAAAAGATAAATATCGACCTAGAGCTAAAGATACTAAAAGACGCAAGCGGCATCATCGATAAGATCCCACTTATCAACCAAATCATCCTTGGCAAAGACCGCTCACTCTCAACCGTCATCGCCATACGTGGCACGACTGAAAAGCCGGAGTACTCGACGCAAATATTGCAAGACGCCCTACTCTCGCCACTAAAGATAATAAGAAACGTTCTGCAGGCTCCGTTTTTGATATTTGAGTAGTTTAAATCTGTAACGCACGAAAATTATAGAAAAAAATTATTGGCTGCTTCTAAAGCCAAGAGTAGCGCTCATTTTTGATTATTTATATTATCCCAGGCTCGTAAAGTGCGTAAAGATATCAAAAGCTAGAGATCAAGGTTTTGGTAGCTATTTTTTACTACTACCACTATTAAAATATTTTATAAAAAACATAAAATTTTACATATAAAAATATGTAAAATTTTACTTCATCTCAAGGCGCATAAGATACATATCCTCGCCGTCAGTCACCTTTAAATTTTGACTTTTACACTTTGGGCAGGTGAAGTCATTTTCGCTAAGCTCCCCACCAAATCCACAGTCTAAACACTCTACAACAATGCCTTGTAAATTTATGACAAGTTCGGCGTTTTCGCAGATCGTGCCAGCCTTATAAACATCAAAGGCACTCTCTAGATAGTGAGGCTCGACCCCACTTAAACGGCCAACCTTTATCTCGATCTTGCTTATCTCTTTGGCGTTTTCTTTGGCGGCATTTTTCTCGCAAAGGCTGACTAAATTTTGAACGATACTAAGCTCGTGCATCAGCAGATCCTTGGTAGTAGCTCGCCCTTTGGGGACTCGAGAAATCTTCTTGATTTATAGGCATTTTCGATGATGACACGCTCGTTTGTAGCCTGCAAAACCTCGCCTATTATCATCGCATTTTGATCAAATTCTCTTAAAATTTTAAGTGCATCTTCAGCCTGGCTCTCATCAACAGCCATCACAAAAGTGCCCTCATTTGCAAGTTCATAAGGCTCAAATCCAAATAGCTCACAAACGCCCATCACTTCGTCTGCCACCTTGATATTTTCTTCAAAAACTAAGATGTCAAATTTACTAAATTTAGCCCACTCATTTAGCACCGCACTTAGTCCGCCCCTAGTCGCGTCACGCATGCACTGCGGCTTTATACCAGCGCTAAATAGCTTTAAAACAACCTCTTTTAGGCTCTTGCAGTCACTTTTTAGATCAAGCCCAAGCTCAAATTCCTCCCTTGCTGCAAGCACCACACCGCCGTGTCTTCCAACATCTCCAGAGATTAAAATTTTAGCCCCTGCTTTTAAATTTTTAAGCTCCACGCCTTCGCAAACTATCTCGCCTATGCCTGCTGTGTTTATGAAAATTTTGTCGCATTTGCCCTTTGGCACGACCTTTGTATCGCCGCAAACCACGCTCACGCCACTCTCTTTGCAAGTTTTTGCAAGCGAGCCAAGCACCTTTTCAAGCTCTTCTATGCTAAGCCCCTCTTCGATGATGAGCGAGCAGCTTAGGTATTTTGCACTTGCTCCAACCATCGCTAGGTCGTTTATCGTGCCGCAAGCTGCAATCTTGCCGATATCGCCGCCATTAAAAAAAATGGGAGTTACCACAAAGCTATCGGAGCTAAACGCGATCTTGCCGCCTAAATTTAGTATCGCTGAGTCGTTGCTCTGCCTTAAAATTTCGTTATCAAAAATTTTAAATATCGTCTCGTTTATAAGCGAGTTCATCTCCTCGCCGCCGCCGCCGTGGCTTAGCATTATCTTTTTCATTAAATTCCTTAACCAACTCTTGCGTATTTAAAATATGCCGCACAAGCGCCCTCACTTGAGACCATGCACGATCCTAGCGGGTTTTGCGGGTTGCAAACCTTGCCAAAGACCTTACAATCAGTCGGCTTTGCTAGCCCCCTTAAAATTTGCCCACAAATGCAAGCCTTGCTCTCGCCAGCGCTCTCTACACTGCAGTCAAACTGCACTCTGGCGTCAAGATAGGCAAACTCATCTTTTAGCTTCATGCCACTTTGCGCTATCTCACCAAGGCCTCTCCAGACAAAGTCGCACGGCTCAAAATACTTAGCTATGAGCTCTTTTGCCTTGACGTTACCCTCTTCTTTGACCGCCCTTGCGTACTCGTTATAGACTTCATAAGTGCCTGCGTTTTGCTGACGGACTAAATTTAGCACACTTGCCATGATGTCAAGCGGCTCAAAACCGCTAATGGCGATTGGTCTTTTAAATTCGCTCGCTAGCTCTTTGTAAATTTTACTACCCGTGATGACGCTCACGTGGCTTGGTCCTAAAAATGCGTCTATCCTTACGTTTTCATCGCTCATTATAGCTCTAACTGGCGCTGGGACGGTTACGTGATTTATATGAAAATATAAATTTTTAATGCCCTCTTGCACCACTTTTTCAACTAAATTTGCGCTCATCGGCGTCGTCGTCTCAAAGCCAATGGCAAAAAATATGACCTTTTTGTCTGGATTTTGCTTAGCGATATTTAGCGCATCAAGTGGCGTGTAAAGCGCCCTTATATCATGCCCCTCGCCACGAAGCTTTTGCAAGCTTGTCTTTGAGCCAGGCACTCTTAGCATGTCAGCTAGCGTGCAAAAGATCACATTATCCATGCTAGCTAGCTTACAGGCCTCGTCTATGCGGCTTTTTGGCATCACGCAGACTGGACAGCCTGGGCCGTGGACGAAATTTATATGCTCCCCAACTAAGCTTGGCAGTGCAAATTTCATAATGCTATGCGTGTGGCCGCCGCAAATTTCCATGATATTTAGCGGTTTTACACTCTCTTTTTGTATCAGTTTTGAAAGGGCAAGGATTAAATTTTTATCGCGAAAATCATTGATAAGATCCATCAAATTTTCCCCGCGTCCATATCCTCAGCGATCTTTTGATAGACCTCTAAGCTCTCAAGCGCAAACTGCGTATCAATCTTTTGCATGGCATATCCAACGTGGATTAGCACGTATTCGCCCACTTTTACCTCTTCAGAGATGAGATCTAGGCTTACTTTTCTAGTAACGCCCAGAGTCTCAACGGTGGCTACGTTATTTTCGTCTATTTCTATTACTTTTGAAGGGATCGAAAGACACATTATCTTAGCTCTTTTTTAAATTCCAAATAACTTATCCATTTATCGATGCCCTCGCCTGTTTTGCTATCTACTACAAAGATATCAACCTTTGGATTTAGCTTTCTAGCGTCGTTTTTCACTCGCTCGATATCAAAGTCAAAGTGCGGTGCAAGCGAAGCTTTTGTGATCAAAAGCACGTCAGCAGCCCTAAACATCACTGGATATTTACTAACCTTATCATCGCCCTCTGGCACTGAAAGAAGCACAGCGTTAAAGTGTGAACCAACGTCGTAACTTGCAGGACAGACTAAATTTCCAACATTTTCTATAAAGACTAGATCAAGCTCATTTAGTGGCAGGTGATGAAGCCCCTCATGCACCATAAAAGCGTCTAAATGGCAGGTCTGACCTGTGCTTATCTGATGAGCTTTTGCGCCAGCTTTTACTATGCGGTCGGCATCTTGATTTGTTTCTAAATCACCCTCGACAACGCCTATTTTAAATTTACCAGCCTTTATCGTAGCCTCTAAAAGCGTAGTCTTGCCAGCGCCTGGACTACTCATCAAATTTACACAAAGTATCTTTTTCTCATCAAGATGCGCTCTGTTGTGAGCGGCCTCTTTGTCGTTTTCAGAAAGAATTTTCTCTATCACGTCTATGGTTTTGCTCTCGTTTAGCACAGGGTGCGCGTGAGCCTCGTGACTATGCTCGTGTGCGTCATGAGCGTGATCTGTATGCCCATCATGAGTGTGTGGGTGTGAGTGAGTAGTGCCATCAGCGTGAGTGTGAGTGTGGGCGTGATTTCCCATTGAACAACCGCAATCTTTACACATTTTATTATCCTTTTTTATTAATTTTCAGAGATTTTAACGCTTAAATTTAAAAATAAAATTAAAATTTAAGGGCATTTTATGCAAATGAGATAAATTAACCCGTTTTTTAATCATCCCTTTAAATTTACCTTTGATCTTGCAAGCGAACTGGCTCTTCAAAGCTCTCGTTATCATCTGTGTAGCCATTTTCATCAAAATTTTCATCATTGCTTCTTTTTTTGCCATTTGGTGTGATGATGATATCTTTTAGCCTTGCCCTACCATCATCCATCACCATCAAAACAGCAACAGCATCCACATCTTGATCCATCATCTCTCGCTCAGTCTGCTTTGCCTTTTTAGTTGGCATGTAAAACTCTTCGATGCCATATTTTACAAATAAATATCCATCAAATTTGCCTGCTAAGAAAAGAGCGTCTTTTGGCTTAGTAAAGCTAAATTTATCAAAAGCGTAAGTAGCATTAGCATCTTGCTTTAAAATGGCGTAAATTTCATCATTTTTTGAGATATTTCTATCATATATATCTGTCTCAACGCCAGTTTTTTCATCAAATTTATACTGCTGCAGATTTGAAAAATCATAGCTCAAGCTCACGTAGTTTCCGCGAAAGAGATCCCTTGGATCGTAGAGATTTACCCTCACTTTTATCTCTTTTCCAAGATAAAGTGGCATGAGCGCGTATGCGAGCATCGCAATTATTAGTAAAATTTGAAAGATTATGGCTAGTATTAGTGATCTTATCTTCATTTTGTACGTCCTTTTTTAGCAGCAACTGCGAGCACGACGAAGGCAAAGACGATAAATAGCGCCGTAGCCCACAAATAATCGCCTATTAGCTCAAAGTATCTAACCACCGCAACTAAGAATATCATGCATAGTCCAAGCGTTAGCTCGCCATTTTTGATAAGCACGGCAGCGACGATGATGTTTGCTAGCGAGAAGAAGATATTTGCATATCCAACGCCCAGACTAAAGACAAATGGCAACGCAAAGAGTATCAAGCTAAGAAACAAGCCGCTTTTGTTTTTCTCTTTGAAAAATAGCGCAATACTAGCGATGCTAAATACGGCAAAAACCTTGCCAAAACTGCTATAAAAAAATGCTTTTGCAAACCAAAATTTATCTTCTTCTAGCTCGTAGATATCGCCATTTGCATAAGCTATCAGGCAAACGATCAAGATAACGATGCCAAGATACTTGCCAAAGCCTTTTACAAGGTGCGCTAGCCTATCTCTAAAGCCAGCTAACGTGCTAAAGAGCGCGACAAGTAAAAGCGCGTATGAGAGCGATAAAGTAGCAGCCATCGGCGCTCTAAACATAAGATCATCATAGCCATAAAATTCATCAAACCCACTGATCTTAGCGCAAAGCGAAATGATATAGAAAAATATATCCGCTAAAAGCACAATCGCAAGAAAAATAGAGTCACTTTTGTAAAGCGTGTAGGCGCCAAGGGCTATAAAGACGATAAATTCATAAGCAAACTCGCCACCCATGCCCTTTAAAACAAACCAGATCGTCGCAAAAACAAGGCTTTGAGCCACTAGCAAGGCCTTTTTGCTAGCAAAAGAGAGCGCCATAGCTCCAACGCTCCAGAGCAAAACTCCGCCACTTGGCTCGTCGCTAATATTATAAATTTGAGCGATAAGCGCTATGGCTGCTCCGTAGCAGAAATTTCCCAAAAAGAGCGTAGCTGTGCCAAGCTTATCTTTGCCTTTTTTAAGATAATAAACTCCGCCAAAATTTAAAAGAGCAAGCACGCCAAAGATGATGACAAGGCGTCCCATCCTTGGTATCTCCTCCCAGTAAGCTCCAACAAGGGTAAAAAATGCCAGCGCAAAAAAGAGATAAGCAACCAACTTTAAGATAAAGCTGGTCTTCTCGCTATGAGCGTTTATATCTATATCATATAAATTTGCTATTTTTAAAGCGGTGGCCTTATCGACCACATCCTCTTTTTGCCAGCGATCTAGCTCTTTGGCTAGAAAATTTCTATTGTAAAAATTCATCTTGTATTCTCTTTAAATGACATTTTTTTGTGGCTAATGATAGCATACAAGCGCCAAAAATGCCAAAACAAAAAATAAAGCAAAAAAGGGGAGAAATTTAAAAAGACAAAAAACTTGGGCGGGCTTTTGCAAATTTAGCTTTAGCCAAAGCCCAAGTAAAAAACAAACGGTCATCAAACTTTCGCCACAAAAAAGATATCAGGCAAGCAAGAAATAGCAAAACCCAATAACAATTTGCAAAAATGGATCACAAAAACTGCTAAAAACTAACAAAAAGACAAAATAAGACAAGCTCCGCAGCCAAGAGCACTGCTAGCTATTTACAAAAATCCTAAATTAAGAGCCAAAAAAGCTTTTAGCTTAAAATTTAGGCACAGCGGCCTTTGTAAGTTTAGAAAACTTAACACCCTTTAAGCCAGCAATCCTATCAGCAAAGCGCTCTATCTTCTCCGCTTCGCCCCTTATAGAGATTGTTTCTAAGCAGTTGTGGTGATCGACATGGACGTGATTTGTGCAGATGATCTTCACATCAGAGTCATGCTCGATATCCATTTTTTTATTCACCAAATCGTTGTGATGATGCACATAAATGAGCGTCAAAACCCCAATCAACTCCTCGTTAGCGTCCTTCCAGCTGTCGCTTACGATTTTATCACGGATCAAATCCCTTGTAAATTCACTCCTAGAAGCGTAGCCTTGTTCGCTAACTTTTCTATCCAGTTCGTCTAGTAATTGACTAGGCAAAGAAACACTAAAACGTATAACACTATCCATTTTTTGCTCCTTTCTCGTTTGATTACCGTTTATAATCATTATACATCACTTATTAGAAAATGTGGATAAATAATAATAAATTTGCCCTAAATTTACGTTAGAATCGTTACTGCAGAATTTCTTATTGATATAAAATTTCAAATTTGCTTTAGTAAATTTTTTGTAAATAAGCTCAAGCAAAGTCTTATTTTGAAAAACTCCACCACTTAGTAAAATCTCTTTTTTCTCATTTTTAGAAATTTCAAAAATAATATCAGCCATGCCATTTATAAATGCCGTTGCAGCCACTCTTGGCTCATCTTTTAAAGCGCTTTTAAAGGCATCTTTAAAGCCGATAACTCCGTCATTTAGGCTAAATTTATAACACACATCTAAATTTTTATCATAAAGTGCCTCAAGCCTCATGCCACTCTCGCCCTCAAAACTCGAGTGAAAAATGCCACATATTATCGCACCAAATGCGTCAAATATCCTACCAACCGAGCTAGTTTTTACTAAATTTAGCCCCTTTTGCTCCATAATCTTGAAATTTCTAAGCACCTTTTCATCAAAATTTACTAGAAATTTATGCCCCTCGTCCTCAAGCTGATACTTCAAAATAATAGAATAAGCGATGAGGTAGATATTTTTTATGCTATTTTCGCCGCCAAATAAGCTAAATTCATCAAAGTGATAAACCCTTTTAAAGCCCTTTTTATCCAGCCTAAAAACCTCGCCACCCCAAATTTTGCCGTCCTCTCCGTATCCTGTGCCGTCAAAGCAAAAGCCAAGATACTCTTTGTCTGGCAAATCATTTTCAAAGATCACGCTTAGCAAATGTGCGTAGTGGTGCTGCAGATGAACTAGCTCAAAGCCCTGATTCTTCGCCCATTTTGTATTTAAAAAATTTGGATGCAAATCGGCTATGACCTTGTCTATTTTTAGATCATAAGTCGTTTCAAAAAGGGTGAAAATGTCCTTAAACCTATCAAAAGTCGCCACGTTTTTTAGATCGCCGATATATGGACTAACTATCAAAAGTCCGTCTTTATAGATGCAAAATGAGCTTTTTAGCTCCGCTCCAAGTGCTAAAAATGTCCCTTTTTGCTTGAAATTTGTATGGATGAAATTTGGATTTAGCCCTCGGCTCGTCCTTGTAAAAACAACTTCATCTCCAATGCAAAATGCGATACTATCGTCACTTGGCGAGTAAATTTCTCGGTCGTGATCAAGGTAAAAGTCTATAACCTCACCTAGTTTTTCCCTTAGCTCACTCTCATCTTTTATCACAACCTCGCCTGAGATATTTGCGCTAGTTGCGATGATGTCGTGTTCAAGATAGTCAAATAGCAAAAGATGTATGCCGCTAAATGCGAGCATGACGCCAAGCTTATTTAAATTTGGTGCGACGCTTTTTGCGATATTTGAGCCATTTTTTGCCTTCAGTAGGACGATTGGCTTTAAATTTGAGCTAAGAAGCTTCACCTCTGCTTCTGAAATTTGCGCTATCTCTCTAGCGTTTTGTAGATTTTTACTCATCAGAGCAAAGGGCTTGCTTGGGCGGTGCTTTCTAGCTCTTAGCTCGCAAACTGCGTCTTCATTTGTCGCGTCGCAAACTAGATGAAAGCCACCAAGCCCCTTAATGGCTAAAATTTTACCCTCGTTTATGAGCCTAGCCGCCTCTTTGGCTGCTTCGTTTTTACTGGCAAGCACCTTGCCAAATTTATCTTTTAGATAGAGCTTTGGCCCGCAGTTTGGGCAAGAGATCGGCTCTGCGTGGTAGCGGCGGTTAAGCGGGTCTTTATACTCGCTCTCACAAAATTCGCACATCTTAAACTCGCTCATCGTCGTATTTACCCTGTCATAGGGCAATGCTTTGATGATGGAAAATCTCGGTCCGCAGTTGGTGCAGTTTATAAATGGGTATTTGTAACGTGGATTTGTAGGGTCATAAAACTCGCGCAAGCAGTCATCGCAAAGCGCGTAATCAGGCAAGATAGGCGCTTGTTTGGTAGCCGACTTTGAGGCTACGATCTCAAGCTTTTCATAAATTTTATCTATCTTAAATTTATGCAGTTCATCGATCCTAGCAAGGGCTGGTAGCTTCTCATAAAGCTCTTTTTCAAAAGCCAAAAAGCTAGCCTCTTCGCCACTAAAATTTAGCTTCACGCCCTCGTCGTCGTTGTAAATTTCGCCAACAAGCTTAAATTTATCCGCTAAAGTATAGACAAAAGGTCTAAAACCAACGCCTTGAACTAAGCCTTTGATCTCATATCTAAAGCTTGATCTCAACGCCAAATCCGGGGTCAAAATTTGTTTTTATATTTGGGTTTAGGTGCTTTTTTATCAAGTTGCTAACTACCTTATTATAAAATAAATCCCCGCTTAAAGTAACATTTTTAATGTTAAATTTATCTCGTTTTTCATAGCTAAAATCGCTCAAAAAATGCGCCAAAGACTCGGTGCAACCAAAGCTGATATTCTTCTCTCCAGCGCCAGCAAGGATAAATGAAATAATACTTTTTACAAACTTAACCCCGTCTAAACCAAAGTCATCTTTCATTTTGTAATCTATCCTAACGCCCTTTTGACCGCTAAAATCGCTTGCCATAAGAAGCAAATTCTCCCCTGCTTTTTTAAAGTCACTGCTTAAGCCAAGCAAGCGTCCAGCTATGCAAAATAGCGAGAAAAAGCTAGCATTTGAGCTAAATTTACCGCTTGGCAAGACGCGCTCTTTACTAAAGTTTTCAAGTAGTCTTTCGCCGCTCTCATCAGCTCTTATAAGCTCATAAATTTCTTCAAAGCTGCTAAATTTTGGTAAAAATAGAAGCTGTGTTTTACTTGATTTTGAAAGCAGGCAAATTTCATCGTCGCTAAATTTGCTAAATTTTAGCCCCAAAGCCACCTCGCCAAAATAGCTAAACTCAAATTTCTCATCTTTTGTATAAAAAAATGGGCTTAAAAGTGCGCTATTTTCGAGCAAAGCAAGCCTTGAAAGGGCGCTTTTTTGCTCCTTTACCTTAGCGCTTAAAAAGCTAAAGCCCTCTTTATTTAGCTGCTCGCAAAGGGCGTAAAGGAAAAGGTCATTTGGCGCCATCGCGTCAAAAAATAGCGGTGCGCCCTCGTGGTTTTGCCTATAAATAGCTGTCGTTTTTAGTGCCAAAAGTGGCTTTTCAAAGCTAGCAAGCGCGATCTGCGCCCTATCACCAGCTATAAAAATTTTTGGTAGCTGCTTTAAATTTACAGGCATCAAGAAATTTGCATCAAATTTTACCCCAAGAGAAATTTCATATAAATTTTCATCTTGCTCTACGCAAACGCTCTTACCATTTTTTAATAAATTTAGGCAGGTTTTTAGCTTTTCATTAAAATTATCAAGCGTTATCTCGCCATCAAATTTACTCAAAGAGAGCACGCCACTTTCATTTAAAATAGCCTTGCCATTAGCCAAAAATGCCGCAGCTTGAGATGGGCTAAGCGTGCCAAATTTTATCTTTTTAATCTCACCTGCCACGTCAAGCTCATTTGCTGTATCAACCTCGCTATGTTTTATATAAAGGCTATAAGGCAAGATGACGCTAGCTCTGTCCGCTAGGGCGCTAAGCTCTTCGTTTGACTCACTTACCTTTAGGCAAATTTGATCATCTTTGCAGCTTATAGAGTGTTTAATATCTCCAGCCAATGCACGTAAAAATGGCGCCAAAAAGGCTGGGTCTTTAAAGCAGTCAAATTTAAAAGCAAGTATCATTTTAAACCTTTTTTGGCGTAGTCATCGATGGTGTCGTTTAGAGTGAAATTTGCCACCTTTTCACACTTAAAATCAAGCTCCTTTAAGTGTTCAAGTAGCGTTTTTTCTAGGATATTAGAAGCTTTTATCACTTCATCTGAGAGGCTAAAATTTGATGACTCTATGCGGCTAGGCACGATACCTAAGATTTTGGTTGTCGGCCTGTCGCCTGCAAGCTCCATTAGATGAAGGGTTTGAAGCATCTCGATCTCGTGAGCTGAGCCGTCCCAGCTGATAAAATTTGGTACGTTTAGAAAGTCGAAAAAATAAACATCGCCCACACTTGCACCATTTGCGCTAATGCAATCAACGACGATAAGATAGTCAAATTCGCTTATTATGTGAGTTAGAGCGAGGGCTAAAGTGCCCCCGTCCATTAGAGTAAGCTCGTTTTTAGAGCTTGTAAATTTATAGTTTTTAGCCATCAAATTTACAAAATGAACACCTATGCCCTCATCAGCAAACATAACGTTGCCAATGCCAAGAACTAGCACTCTCATCAGTGTTCTTTTACAAATTTATAGCCACTAACGATGGCGTCCATCGCTCCATTTTTGCCTTTAACGGCGTTAAATATCGCCATATAAACGTGAATTGGCACAAATATCATGATGATCCACATGCAAATTCTATGTATCGTTCTAACATTTGCTAGTCCGCCCATAAGCTCTTCAAAGTATCTCGCTGGCTCATATATCGCTCCGCCAAGTCCATTGTGATAAACGTGAGCGTAAAGCACTAGACCAGTTAGGCAGATGAGTGCCAAGATGATGTAAAAGAAGAAGTATGAGGCAAACTGCAATGGGTTATAAACGCCCCTTAAGTGCGGGTGCGGCCCCATAAAGATGTAGTACTTTATCTGCGCTATCCAAACTTTTGGACTTAAAAAGTCAAGCACGCTCATCCACTCTTTTTTGCTGTGTTTATCAAAGACAAATAGATAGAATTTAAAGATAAATACCGCTATTAGCACAAAGCCAGCAACCTGGTGCGCCAAACGCCACTTTGCTTGCATGAAATTTGTAGGCTCGCTCGTGATCTCTGGACTCATAAAGACATAAGAGATGTAGTAGCCGCTCACAATCAAAAGCGTGATAGCTATAAATCTAATCCAGTGTGTCAGCCTAACGCCGATGGAGAATTCGTATTCGCTGATCCTGTCAGGATTTTTATGTGACATCTTTTCTCCTTACAAATTTGGATTTATCTTATAAGTACTCAAATCATTTCCCTTCGTGTCCATAACATGCACGGCACACGCGATGCAAGGGTCGTAAGAGTGAATTTTTCGTATTATCTCAAGTGGTTTTGAAAGATCAGCGATCCTCATACCAACTAAGCACGCCTCGTAGCTACCCATTTGACCTTTGGCATCTTTTGGAGAGGCGTTCCAAGTGCTTGGCACGACTGCTTGCCAGTTTGAGATGACGCCATCTTTTATGCGGCACCAGTGGCTTAGCGCGCCTCTTGGAGCGTTGCCTTTGAAGTGGCCTTTATACTCTTTGCTATTATCTATGACATATTTTGTGCAGGTCTCTTGATCTGTCTTTAAATTTTCGATTAAGGCATTAAATGCGTCCATCGTGTGCTCTGCGACCACTTTTGCTTCAAGCATACGAGCAGCGGTTCTACCTAGAGTTGAGAAAACTGCACTTAGTGGCAAGCCACTCTTTGCTAAAAACTCATCGACTACTTTTTTAACTCTCTCGTTGCCTTTAGCGTAGTTTATGACGATGCTTGCGATCGGTCCTACTTGCATAGGCATGCCGTCATATCTTGGCGCTTTGATCCAGCTATATTTGCCCTTTGTGTCAAAAAGCTTGCTGTGAGCTAGCTTGCCCTCACCGTCGATGCTCTCGCCATCAACAAGACCAGTGTAGTTTGCCTCGGTTTCACCATCATATGGGTGAAGTGCTTTGTCATTTTTATACCAAGCCCTTGTCGCCTCTTCTGTGATCTTGTCTTCGTCTATATCATAAACCTTGCTAAGATCGCCATTTAAGATGATACCACCTTTAAATAGATGGTCATTTTTGCCGATCAAAAACTCATCGTAGCAGAATAAATTTGATACACCAACGTCGTTTAGAACGCTTGGCTCGTTTACATAAGCCTTAGCTGCCATCAAGATGTCTGGGTAGTAAGCTCTATCAACAAATTCTTTGATCTCAGCAAATTTGCTCATATATTCGCCCATTCTAGCTGGATCCATAAGATCCATCACGCAGGTCACGCCACCAACTGTTAGGCTTTGTGGGTGTGGGTTTTTCGCGCCAAAGATAGCCATCATCTGGGCTGCTGTTCTTTGAATTCTCAAGCACTCCAAGTAGTGAGAGAGGACGATTAAGTTTTGCTCAGGAGTAAATTTATATGTGCTATGTCCCCAGTATGCGTTGGCAAATGGTCCAAGGTTGCCCTTTTTAACAAAGGCTTCAACCCTCTCTTTTACCTCTTTTAGTTTATCAGCTCCCGTGGCAAATGGCGTGCTTGTGTATTTAAACGCCTCCTCGCTAGCCTTATGTACGTCTGCGCTTAGTGCAGAGACGACATCTGCCCAGTCCATGCCGTGAAGCTGATAAAAGTGCACGATGTGATCGTGAAGATATAAAGCTGCATTCATAAGCGTTCTAGTTAGCTCAGCATTTAGCGGAGGCTTGATGCCAAGGGCGTCTTCAACTGCGACTATGCCTGCTCGGTAGTGCGAGTATGTGCAAACACCGCAAATTCTTTGCATGAAAAAGCCAGCATCTCTTGGGTCTCTGTTTTTTACTATCTGCTCTAAGCCCCTCCAAAGAGTTGAGCCAGAGTAAGCCTCTTTGACAACGTTGTTTTCATCGACTACGACTTCTATTCTTAAGTGCCCTTCGATACGTGTTATAGGGTCTATTACTATTCTTTTTTCACTCATTTTTTCGCCTTATTCTTTATCTTTACTCATACAAGCTAGTGCAGCGTGAGCCGCTATGCCAACACCAGCAAGTGCTAAAATTCCAATGCCTATTTTATCACTTACATTATCAGCGCCAAGCCCCAAAACAGTGTCAAATAGCCTATCAGCCATCGGCTCTTCAAACGGCCCCATCGTATCCCAGAAGTCTGGCTCTGAGCAGCCTATACAGCCGTGACCTGCTTGAACTGGCCATGATGTGTGTTGATTAAATCTCTCGCGTGAGCAGTTGTTAAATGTATATGGGCCTTTACAGCCTACTTTGTATAAGCAGTAGCCATTTTTTGCACCCTCATCGCCAAAGCTTTGGACAAACTCGCCCGCATCAAAGTGACCACGTCTCTCACAAAGATCGTGAATTCTTAAGCCATAAGCCCATTTAGGTCTGTTATAAACATCAAGTGCAGGCAAAGTGCCAAATAGCAAGTAGTGAAGCACGTTGCCAACGATGTTTTTCTCGCTTGGAGGACAGCCTGGCACGTTTATGACTGGTTTATCAGTCACCTTTGAAAGTCCGACTGCATTTGTTGGATTTGGCTTAGCTGCTTGGATACCGCCAAAGCTAGAACAGGTGCCAATGGCAAAGATAGCAGCCGCGTTAGCAGAGGCATTTACGGCGTGAGTTTTACCGCTTGTGCCGTGAGGTCCGACTGTTAAAAAGTGCTCAGTTGCTCCAGTTGGGACGCCACCCTCAACTAGCAGGATGTATCTGCCTTTATATTTTTCTATCGCATGCTCTAAATTTTCCTCAGCCTGCCAGCCAGCAGCCGCCATGATAGTTTCGTGGTATTCAAGGCTTATGTAGTCAAATATAAGGCTATCTATGCTTGGAGCGTCAGTTCTTAGCAAACCCTCGCTACAGCCAGTGCATTCTGCCATATGAAGCCATATCACTGGGAGCCTATCGCTTAGCTCAGCAGCGCGAGCAACCATCGGCGTCATCGCACTTGGCAATGCCATAAAAGCTGTCATCGCACCAGCCCACTTCATAAAATCACGCCTAGTAAAGCCCTTATCTTTTAAAAGCTGCGCAATACTAGTGTCATTTTTCATCTTAGGCAATGCACTAAGTTCGCTTAAGCGTCTATTTATCTTTTGACGCAAGTCATTATTCATATAAGCTCCTTCGTTAGAAATTTGTTTATTTTGTATCTTATCTTTTTTAAAGAAGACAAATATTATTTTATTCTATTAATAATTATATTTAAATAAATTTTAAAATAAAATTTTAAACGCCTTGTTATCAATAATCTTAAAATATGCTAAAAAATAATATTTAGTAAGAATTTATCCCATTTTTACAAAAGATAAAGCAAAAATCCTATTTTTCTGAAAGTAAATATCAATTCAAATTTTTAATAATTTTTAAAAAATATAATTTAGTATATTTAAGAAGAAAGGGCTTTGAAGTATAAATTTTTAAAAGCCTAAATGGGTTAAATTTAGGCTTTTAAATTTGCATTAAAATGGCCAGATAGCCTCCATAAGCCTTGTGCCCCAAGGTTTTTTGGTTGATTTGTCTAGCTCGCCCTCGGTTTTATACAAAATTTTGGCGTCAGCTATGTATTTTGAGTCGATTTCGTTGTTTTGCGAGATGTCGTAAGGTCTGATGACGCCACTTACTTGCATGATCTGTTTTTCGCCATTTATAAGTAGCTCACGGCTGCCCTCGATGAAGTAGTTGCCGTTGTTTAAGATCTTGATGATCCTAGCTGAGATGGTTGCGGTAAATTTCTCGCTTCTGTTGCTAGTGCCACTACCTGTAAATTTATTGCCGCCACCTGCTTTAAAGCCGATGTCGCCGTATTTGTTTAGATTATCAGCCACGGTTGAAAGTGGTGCGGCTCCAGCTGTGAAAACGCCACCGCCAAGCGAAATGGTGCTATCTTTATTGGTGCTTTTGCTGCCGCTTGAAATTTGACTTGCATTTTCTGAGATGACGATGGTTACGATGTCATTTACATTCATCGCTTTTCTATCTGAAAAAAGAGGATTTTCGCCCTTGCCAAAGAGGCTGCCAGCGTTGCTTTGACCGCTGCCACTATCTTTTGAAGGGAGTTGCTCGACATAAACTGGAGGTTTCATATTGATATGAGGATCTGCACTTGGGGTGCAACCTGTGTAAAAAATGCCCGCAAATGTGACGAGCCAAATCTTTTTATAGTTCATAAAATGCCTTAAAATAAGTATCTTTGTGCTAAGATTAAGCAATTTAAGTTCCCAAAAAGGTCACAAATGAAAAGTTGTTACATTTTTTCAGACAAAAATCTAGCATATTTGCAGGAAATTATAGCTACAAAATTCAAAAAAGTTGAGATCTTTAAGATAACTCCAGACGCAAACGACAAAAAAAATCTAATAAATTTAAATGAAAAGGAATTTTTTTTAAAATTTATAGATAAATTTGAAGAGCTAAAGGAGAGAAGCGACTTCGTCATAGTCGTTGGCTGTGAGAGCTTTAGCCTCTTTGGCAAGAGCGAGCTAAATTTAAAGCTAGCTAGAAATTTAAACGCTCCAGTCTTTGACGAAAACGCAAGCGAGCTAAGGGCGCTAAATTTAAACTCAAAGCTTCTAATAACTGATAAATTTGATGAAATTTTAAGCTACAAAGCCGAGATCATCACGCCATTTAAATTTCAAAGCCTGCTTCTAAAAAGAGCCAAAGCAGCAAACAAAACAGTCGTTTTGCCTGAAAGTGATGATGAGAGAATTTTAAAAGCAGCTCACATCGTGCTAGAAAAAGGTGCGGCAAATATCATCTTGCTAGGACTTGAGAGCGAAATTTCAAAAAAAGCAGCCACTTTGGGGCTAGATTTAAGCAAAGCCAAAGTGCTAAACCCAGCGCAAAATGAGCTAACAGATGAATTTGCAAAGAAAATTTATGAGCTAAGAAAGCACAAAGGCGTGGATGAAGCCAAGGCAAACGCGCTTGCAAAAGATAAAATTTACTTTGCCACGATGCTAATTCATGAAGGCATAGCTGATGCTTTGGTAAGTGGCGCTACGATGAGCACGGCTGATACGATCCGCCCAGCCCTTCAGATCATAAAAACAAAGCCAAATGTAAGCGTGGTAAGCGGGGCATTTTTCATGGCGCTTAAAGAAGAAATTTTACTCTTTGCAGACTGCGCCGTCACGCCAAACCCAAGCGCGGACGAGCTAGCTAGCATCACGCTAAGTAGCGCTCAAACAGCAAGTGCCTTTGGACTTAGCCCAAAGATCGCCATGCTAAGCTACTCAACTGCTGATAGTGGCAGCGGGGCTGATGTGGAGTTTGTAAAAGAGGCTGCCAAAAAAGCAAGCGAGCTTAATGCGAATTTAAAGATCGCAGCGCCAATTCAGTTTGACGCGGCAGTTGATCTAAGCGTGGCTAGCAAAAAGATGCCAAATTCCGATGTCGCTGGGCAGGCAAATGTCTTTATATTTCCAAATTTAAACTGCGGAAACATCTGCTACAAAGCAGTTCAGCGAAGCGCAAACGCCCTAGCAGTAGGCCCGATACTTCAAGGGCTAAAAAAACCAGTAAATGACCTAAGCCGCGGCTGCCTCGTCGAAGACGTGGTAAATACCATCTTAATAAGCGCGATACAAGCAGGAGAGTGATATGAGAATTTTAGTTTTAAACTCAGGTAGCAGCTCGATAAAATTTCAACTTTTTGATATGCAGACAAAAACGAGCCTAGCAAGCGGTCTAGTCGAGCAAATCGGCAGCTCTAGCTCAAGAGCGGTGCTGAAGGCAAATGGCGAAGTTTATGAGGTAAAACGCTTCATAAAAGATCACCACGACGGACTTGAGGCGATGAACGAGCTCTTTACCACCTCACATACACTGCACGATCTAAGCGAGCTTGACGGCATAGGACACAGGATAGTGCATGGTGGCGAGAGCTTTTTTAGCTCGATGATCGTTGATGAGAGCGTCATTAAAAAGATCGAGGAGATAAGCCCGCTTGCCCCACTTCACAACCCAGGCCACCTTGCTGGCATAAAAAATGCAATGAAAGAGAGTAAAAATGTCCCTCACGTGGTCGTTTTTGACACGGTTTTTCATCAAAGCATGCCAGAGTACGCCTACCGCTATGCCCTCCCTTACGACGTTTGCAAGACTCATCACATTAGAAAATACGGCTTTCACGGCACATCGCACAGATATGTCTGCAAGCAAGCAGCCAAAATGCTTGGCATAGAGTTTGATAAATTTAACGCTATCTCGCTTCACTTAGGCAACGGCGCCTCAGCTTGTGCTGTGCAAAATGGCAAAAGCATCGACACCTCGATGGGTCTTAGCCCACTTGAAGGGCTCATAATGGGCACAAGAAGTGGCGATATGGACCCAGCCGTAGTCATCTACCTGCTAAATATCGGCGTTTTAAAGTGGAACGAGATCGATAACTTTTTAAATAAAAAGAGCGGACTTTTTGGAATTTGTGGCTCAAGTGACATGAGAGAGGTCGTAGCTAAGATGCAAAACGACGAACGCGCAAAGCTTGCATTTGATATGTTTTGCTACCGAGTGAAAAAGTACATCGGCTCATACTACGCCATTTTAGGGCGTGTTGATGCGCTCATATTTACTGGCGGTATCGGCGAAAATGCGCCAAATACAAGGCAAAAAATTTGTGATGATCTAAAGCATCTTGGCATCCACATCAACCACGAGCTAAATTTCTCAAACGAGCGAGGCGAGAGGTGCATAGATGAAGAAGGCGCTAAGATAAAAACGCTCATCATCCCAACCAACGAAGAGCTTGAGATCGCCATAGAAACAGCCAGAGTGATAAAAGAGAGAACGCTTTAAGTATGAAATTTCCGCTTGACTGCAAAGATAGTTTTGAAAACTCATTTATATTTTGGCTAACTCGCTATGTCAAATTTAAGCTTAGCTCGCTTTCAAACAAGGAGCTAAGAGACCCAAAAGCACTTGCAAGTGTAAATTTTGCCTTAAGCCGCGAGATAAAAAACATAGAGCAGCTTGATGGGCTGGTAAAAAGCGCAAGAAATGCAGGACTAACTGGCATAAATACCTACTTTAATCCGCTTAAAAAGATATATGAGACGATGAAATTTTATGAGCTTAGCAGCCTAAAACAGATAGATGAAGAGTTGCTAAGTGAAATTTTAGCAAGCACGACTGGCGGACTAAGTGACGCGAGCAAGAAAAACTACAGAATTTCAGTGATAAATTTCTTTGCCTTTTTAGACAAACAAAACGAAGAGGACGGCAAGGCTCATGTTTTTGATATAAATTTAAAAAACTGGGGCGGCGTTAGTGGCAACAAAGGGCAAAAGCTGCCTGAGTTTATGGGCGAAGAGGAGGTCAAGAAATTTCTTGAGGCGATCGAGGAGAGCGACTTTAAGCAAAACTCAAACCGCAACAAGCTAATCATCAAGGTCATTATCTTTACCGGAATTCGTGTGAGCGAGGCACTAAATTTAAAGAGAAAAGATATCACTGAAGATGGCGATCTTTTTATCATTAGGATCCGCGGCAAAGGCAACAAATACCGCATAGTAATGATAAAGCGACACCTAATCGAAGCTCATCTAAACGCAATCGCCATAAACTACATCAACAAAGAGGGCTATCTTTTTATAAATAAAAAAGGCACGAGGCTCACGCAAGCTTATGTTAGCCGCATAGTTGAGCAAATTTTATTTAAAGCAGGTATCAGAAAAGAGAAAAATGGCGCTCACATGCTGCGCCACACCTTTGCAACGATGCTTTATAAAAAGCAAAAAGACCTAGTGCTAGTGCAAGAAGCTCTTGGGCATGCAAGCCTAAACACCTCGCGAATTTACACGCACTTTGATAGTGATAAGCTAAAGCTTGCTGCAAAAGTGGCTGAGGATCTGGCAAACTAGGCTAAATTTAGATCAAATTTTATATAATCCACCTTTTAAAAAGGAGAGAAAATGAATGCAAATTCTATAGTTTTGATGTTGCAAGATAAGCTACCAAAGAACTTTGCCCTGCTAAAAATGCTAGAAGATAAGCTAGCCTCGCTTGATGAGAAAAAGCTTAATGAGCTAGCGCAAAAGCTGCCTAGCTTAAATTTAAAGTCGCCAGCCATTGTCTTTTGGGTGGGTAGCTTGATCTTTGGCGCTTTTGGCGTAAACCGCTTTATGACAGGGCAAATTTGGCTTGGAGTGCTAAAACTTGCCCTTTTTCTAGCTCACATTATCTTTATTATCATCATAGCAGGAGCTGCGATTGATGCCATTGGAACTGCCACAACAAACCAAGATGTGCAAAACGCCGTAGTGATCATCGGTGCAAATAGCTTTATAATTAGCATTTTGGGCTTAGTCATAAGCATCTGGTGGTTTGTCGATCTTTTTATTACCGGCAAAGTGGTGAGAAGTCAAAATTTAGAGAAAATTTTAAAAGCCATAGACGAGCAAGCCTAAATAATACTTTGCCTCGCGGTATAAATTTACTAAAACCCCTGCTTATATCAAAAAGTGCGTAGTTTTAACGCAAAATGCGGCTTGTCTTTATGTCTATTTTGTATTAGCCGCTTTCATAAAGGCGGCAAATTTAAATTTGAAATTTTAAATTTGATGTGAAATTTAGCCTGCCTGCAAAGTCAAATTTGACTATTTTTTAGCCTTTTGCTCTTCTAAATTTTCCATAGTCTTATTTGCTTCTTGCTCTTTAAACTCTTCAAAAAGCTCATCATATCTAGCTTTGGCGTTTTCGTAGACACCAGAAGGCAGAGTGATGTTTAGATCGTCCCTTAGGCTCATCACGTCATCGCAGGCATTTTGATAGCCAAGGTCGCAGCTTTTCATAAAATAACTCACGCCAAGCTCGATATTTGAGTGCTTTTTTAGATCACTATCCATCTGCTCGTTTATCTCTTCATTTACAAACATATCGCCCAAAGCCTCGCACGAAAGCACATCTTTTTGCTCGCAACCATCGTAAAAAATTTCATACGCAGTTGCGTAGTCTCCGGCATTTCTAGCCTCATTACCCCTATCGTAGTCATCGATGTCAAAGCCTGAGGCTAAGCTTAAGATTAGAGCTAAAAAAACTATCTTTTTCATATAAAACTCGGTGCGTCGTTTGAAAATAGTATAAGATCGCCAGCATGCGTGTTTTGGGCTAAAATTTCTTGCATTTTGTTCTTGTCCTTTAGGATGATGATCTTTGGCTTTACGATGTGTTTTAGCAGAGTTTGGGCGTTTAGCGAGCTTGTGATGATGACGAGGTCGAAAATTTCATTTATTACCTTGGCCAAATTTGCATTTTGCTCCGCATCGCTCTCGACGATACCAGGCGTTAGCAGCACTTTTCTACCAGAGTAGGTGCTTACTAGCTCGTAGCTTGCGCTCATGCCTGAGAAATTTCCATTGAAGCTATCATCGATTATCAGCTTGCCGCCAGCCTCGATCTTGCTTAGGCGGTGCTCGACGTTTTTCATCTTAGATAGCGCCTCTTTTATCGCCTCATCGCTCATTTTTAGGTAGCTTGCGACCTTGATGCAAACGGCTAAATTTGTAGCGTTAAATTTACCAAGTAGCGGCGAGGCGTAGTTTTTGCCATCAAGCGTAAATGAAATTCCATCTAAATTTGCGTTTATATCTTTTAGGTTTTCATCGTAAATTTCTAAATTTTGGCTTGGCTCTTTTTTTGTCGAGCTATGTAAAAATGCCATTTGCAAGCGAGCGCTTTGAAGTGCTTCAAGCTTTGTCGCGCGGATATTATCAAGCGTTTTAAAGTACTCAATGTGTTGCGCGCCGATCTCGCCAACGATGACGATTTGTGGATTTAGAAATTTGGTGATCTCTAGGATGTCGCCCTTTAGTCTAGCGCCTGCTTCTGCGATGTAAATTTGCGTTTGCTCACTTAAATTTTCATTGATATCTTTGATGATGCCGGCCATTGTATTTACGCTGCGAGGCGTTTTATAGCAGACAAAGCTATCTTTTAAAATTTCAAATAAGAAATTTTTGATACTCGTTTTGCCGTAGCTTGCGGTGATTAAAATGATCTTTAGCTCTTTGTTTGCGCCAAGTTTTTTAAGCGCCCTGTTTTTAAAGCCTTGAAATTTGATCTTTTCTAAAATTTCACTAAAAAATAGGCTCACAACCAAGACAAAAAGTGGCATCGGAGCCAAAAACGCCTTGTGGATGATGAAATTTAAAGCGTAGTTTAAGATGATAGCGCAAGCAAGGATGGCAAAAAAGTGCTTGATCCTGCCAGTAAAGACTAGCTTTTTATCAAGTTTTTTATGCCAAAGATAAAGAGCTGGCAAAAGCGCAAAGTAAAAATAGATAAAAAACCACTTGCCAGTCGTGTAAAATAGCACCAAAGGCACGATGAAGAAAAGGACGTGCCAAGCAGGCTTTGTGAAGTGAAAGAGCACGCGCTCAGGCCTATATGAAAACCACTGAAAGCAAGTGATCACATAAAAAGCAAGCGCAAAGATAAATAAAACTGTGCTTAGACTTAAAAATATACTCATCTTATCTCCTCGATCCCGCTCTCATCGTCATCTAGCACGACATTTTTTGCTTCATTTGGCTCAAAATTTATCCCTTTTTCTATCTCGTCGCTTATAAATTTAGCGTGGAGCAAAAAGAAAAAGTGATCGCCACTAAGCGGGAAAAATGAGCTATTTTTAATAAGTCTATCTATGCTCTCGCCGCTTGTTACAGGCGTTGCCTTGTCATTTTCACCCCAAAATATAAAAGCCCTGCCCCCAAAATCGGCAAAATGCTTTGTAAAATCCTCATCAACGACGTTTTTTAGGGTTTCATACATCACTCTGCTCATGCCGCTCACATCTTTTGTGGCAAAGAGTTTATAAAATTTACCAAAGCCAAATATCTTTAAAATTTTAAAAATTGCTATCTTTGCTTGCACGATAAATGGCTTTTTTACAACTATACCAGCAGAGCTTAAAAGCACTAGATATGGTGGTTTTAGAAGCGTTGCGACCTTACCGCCAAAGCTGTGTCCTGCGATGATGTCTGGTTTTATGCCAAGCTCAGCGCAGAAATTTGCAACGATTTTTGCGTAGTCGCTTGTTCTTAAGGGCTTAAAAATGGAGCTTTTGCCAAAGCCTGGCATGTCGATATAGACGTGGCAAAAGTCATTTAGATAGTGCCCAAAAGCCTTTTTCATTATCTCTTTGTTTGCGCCCCAGCCGTGCAAGAAGAGCACTACCTTTTTGCATTTTGGATTTACTACTTCGTAGCTGATCTCATACTCGTCTGAGCCGTATTTGACTGCCCTACTCGCCATCGTTTTCTCTCTTTTTAGCAGCATAAATGCTCTCAAGCACGCTTACAGCCTCACAAAGGCGCTCATACTCCTCCATATTTAAAAGGACTGCTTCAAATTTATTGTTTTTAACGATGACAGCACGTTTTAGCTCGCTAGCTCCCACACGTGAAAGCACTGAGCTAAAATTTCTAACCACCTCGGTTGCTGTATAAATTTCATCTTTTGTAAAAGTTACCATTGTCGCTCTTTATGTAAAATTTTACGTAAAATATCACAAACTACTTTATATATCGCTAAATAGCCTAGAGCTTACCGCTACCTTTTACCGAAGTGATCGAGTTTATAAATTTATAATCAATCTTTATCTCACGCTCTTTTGGAAGTGAGTTTGCAAGGGCATTTAGCGTGCTTTCAAACTCCTCAAATAGGTAGTTTGCAAGGCTTCCTGGGTTTGGATTGATCTCATTTAGATAGACCTCGTCATCTATCACGAAAAAGTCGCATCTAATGATCGCTCCGTCAAATCCACAATCATAAATTTTAGAAAAGTTAAATTTAAGCTTTTGTTTTAGCTCTTCAGAAATTTCCGCCTCTTTTACCTTGTTTTCGTTTGAAAAACTTAGATATTTTTGCTCGTAGTCAAGAAATTCTTTCTTTTTTGGCTCTTCGACGATAGAAAATTTGATCTTTCCATCGATCCTGCAGCCTGCAAGGTTGTACTCTTTGACGCCTTTTATAAAGGGCTCTACCAAAACATCTTTGTCAAATTCAAACGCCACGTCTTTTGCGTAGGCAAGCTCACTATCATCATGCACGACGCTCACGCCGATGCTGCTGCCTAGCCTTGCTGGCTTTAATATAATAGGATAGTGAAATTTTGGCTCGCTTTGACGAGTTAGCATCTCATAGTCAAGCGCCTTTACACCAGCCTTTTGTGCTAGAGATTTAGTAAGCTCTTTGTTGTAGCTAAGCGCGCTTGCTTCAAGCCTTGGACCTATATATTTGACTCCGTAAAAGTCAAAAAGTGCCGCTATCTTGCCATCTTCGCCGTCCATACCGTGGATCAAATTTATAATGACGTCACATTCAACTTTGTTTGCGCCAAAAAGCGAGTGCGCGTAAAAGCCGCCCTTTGCTAAAGATAGCTTCTTTGAGTTTTTGTATTTGCCAGAGCTAAAGAAATTTGCCCTCATATCTTTTTGCTCGATCAAGTAAAAGTCCCTATTTGCATCGCAAAATATAAATTTTAGCTCCTGTTTTAGGACGTTTTTTAAAACTATCGCGCTTACTATGCTTATCTCATGCTCAAAACTCTTTGCCCCAAATATCACGCCTAAATTCATCTTTTTTATCCTTATCCTAGTTTTTTAAGTGCCTCTTTTATAAGATCGCTCGTGTTTTCACTCTTGCAATCAGGCAAAATTTTCACTATCTTCTCACGTTTAAAGCCAAGTGCCTCAAGTGCCAAAAGCGCCTCATTTTGGTAGCTTGGCACGCTCTCATCGTTTATAAGTTTAGCGTCACTTAGCTCGGCTATTATGCGCCTAGCTGTCTTTGGTCCGATGCCTGGCACACTTTTAAAGGTGTCTGCGTCGCCACTTATTATGGCGTTTGTAAATGCCTGCGAGCTAAGGCTTGAGCAAACCGCCATCGCTGTGCTAGCTCCGATGCCATTTAGCTTGATAAGCATCTCAAACATCTTTTGCTCGTTTGCGTCTAAAAAGCCGTAGAGTAAATTTGCGTCTTCTCTTATGACCTGCGTTATGGCAAGCTCGACCTTTTCGCCTTTACTAAGTTTTGCTGAGCAAAAAAGCGAGATGAAAATCCCATAACTTACGCCGCTATTTATCTTAAGTATGGCAAATGCGGGTTCTTTTTTTGTAACGACGCCTTCGATTGCTTTTATCATCATTTGACCTTTTGTTCCATGAAATTTATATCCGCGTAGTCTTCAAGTTTGTTTGACTTTTTGATCTTGTATTCGACCTCGCCGCCGTTATCAAATTTATCTAGCGTGATGACGTGGGCGGTCTCGTTTTGCTTCGAGATGTAGGTGACATTTTGCGGAGGATCGACGATGACAAACCTTATCTCATTTAGCTCGATCCAGTTGCCTCTGTTTATCACTTTGGCTGAGAATATGCCATTTTGCATGATCTCAAGCTCATCTTTTAGATCAGCCAAAAGCTCTTTTTTCTCTTTAAATATCCTAAGCAAGGTGTTATACTCATTAACGAGCCCTTGATACTCTTTTAGCTTTTTCATAAACGTAACTGGCGGTATCACTTTGGCTTTTGAGAGCTCCTCGATCTTAGCTTTTATCGTATAGATCGAGTCTTTGTTCTCGTTGATGACGTTTTTCTTGCTCTCTATGTTTTTTAGAAGCGTAGCCAGCTCAGACTTGGTGCTTTCGATCTTGCTTAGCTGATCTTGCGTAGCCTCCACACTCTCAGGCATCTTGCTAGCGTCAATGATAAATTTATTATCAGTGCCTCTTAGGTATCTAACGTCGATTAGATGCGAGGCTGTGATGGTGCAGTTTGAGCCAAGTGTGTCTATCTGGATATTTTGAGCTGTTATAGAGCCACCAACTACGCTATTAATTTTTACTCTTTTTGCTATGACAGTGCCACCTTCAAGCCTATCTATCTCGACGCTTTCAGCCTCCACCTTGCCGATGTGGATAGAAATTTTGGCGTGTTTGGCGTAAATTTTAGCCTTTTGGTGAGTTTGACCGCCGATATTTACATCATTTGCTTTGACCATCGCATTTGCGCCGACGTTTCCTTTTACCTCGATCTCGTCAGCCTCCACGATGATGCCAGTGCCGATAGCATCTTTTATAGTGTCAGTCTCACGAACTACTAATGTGACGTTTGTGTCGGTGCCTGCTTGGATCGAGCCAGTCGTTTTAAAATTTGCTTCATTTATCTCTATGCGCTCTTCTATATCAAAAGAGCCGTTTTTCTCGACCACGTAGCCTGCTTTTTTAGCGATATATTTTATACTTTCATCATTTTCTACGCGCTCGATATTTTCGCTTATGCTTATCTCTTTTTCACTATCTTCTTTTGGCTTTGGCACCTCTATAAGTTTGCCTCTTACGTCGCGTCCATTTGCCCCTTCGTGAGACTTTTTCTCTTCCATGATAAGCTCATCTTTTGCCACGCCAAAGACAAAGCCCCTATCAGCGTAATCAACCTTATCTTCTTCTTTTATATCATCAAGCTTATCTTTGTAGTAGTAGATGATCTTTGCGTCGATCGCTTTTTTAGGGTTGATGCCCTGGGTTAAATTTAGCGTGTAGTCCTTGTCAAGCTCGCCTTTTACGTGGATTATCGAGGCGATTTGCTTTAGCTCCTCTTTTAGCTTGCCGATCCTTATGCCTATTAAAATTTGAGCTTTCATGAGCTGCTTTGCGATGTATTCATAAAGCTTATCTTCGTAGTGCTGCTCGTATTCGCACTCTTTGCTCGCTCTAACCTTTGCGATGACCTTTGTTATGGTTGAATTTACGCCGATGTCGATCTTTGGTAGCTTTGGCGTGGCATTTAGCCTCACGTCAAAAAACTCCACGTCATAGACCTGCTCGATCTCTAGCGTCTCGTCAAGATAAAATGTGTTGTCATCAAAAAAGCTTAAATTTTCTTCAGGGACAAAAACTGGCTCGACGTTATCTTTATTTTTATAGTATGTGAGGATGTTTGAAAGCCTAAAATCCACAAATTCTACCGGCACGCTGTATTGTTTGCTTAGCTCTTTAAGCGATAGATAAGGTGTTGAAGTTTGAATTTGCGTTGGCGGTAAAAATCTCTCGTTTTCTTGCACGTTTTCGCTCAAATTTGATCCATTTCACATAAAATTTTGGCTCTTATTATCTCTAAAACTTTATTAAATTTGGGTTATGTAAGCTTTAAAGCATCTTTTGTTACTATTGCGTTTTAAATTTACTAGGTGGGCGATGTTTATAAAAGGCTTTTTTTCAAACTCAGTTGGCATCATGACTTCAAGGATTTTAGGGCTTATGAGAGACCTTTTGACGGCCTCTATCCTTGGTGCTGGCATATTTAGCGACCTTTTTTTTATAGCATTTAAGATACCAAATTTATTTCGCCGTATCTTTGGTGAGGGCGCTTTTACACAGGCATTTTTGCCAAATTTTACAAATAACAAGAAAAAAGCGATCTTTCAGGCTGAAATTTTCATCAAATTTCTACTTTTTATAGGTATTTTGACGCTTCTTGTAAATTTATTTACGCCTTACTTTATAAAGATCATCGCAAGCGGCTTGAGCGAGCAAAATATCACAGACGCAGTGCCACTTGTGCGCATAAATTTCTACTATCTAGCCCTTGTCTATATCGTCACTTTCATGGGGGCACTACTTCAGTATAAAGGGCACTTTGCAACGACTGCGTTTTCTACTGCACTGCTAAATTTAGCCATGATCGCTTCACTACTTTTGGCTCGTGGCAAGAGCGAGAGCGTGGTCGCACTTTATCTTAGCTTTGGCGTCGTTGCAGGCGGCATTTTGCAGGTTTTGGTGCATCTAATCGCTATGAAATTTAACGCCTTAAATAAAATTTTTTGGGGCGGTCTAAGCGGATATTTTAAGGGCAAAAGAGCGCAGGGTAAAGGCTTTTTCATAAATTTCTACCACGGCTTGCTTGGCTCAAGTGCGATGCAGATAAGCGCATTTATGGACACTTGGTTAGCTAGCTTTTTAGTAAGCGGCTCGATAAGCTACCTCTTTTATGCAAATAGAATTTTCCAGCTCCCACTTGCTATCTTTGCGATCGCGCTCTCTCAGGCACTCTTTCCAAAGATCACTAGGCTTTTAAAACAAAAAGATGAAGCCAACGCCCTAGTTTGGACGAAAAAGAGCTTTTACCTGCTTCTTTGCGCCCTGCTAGCAGCCACGATCGCAGGCGTTGTGCTAAGTGAGTTTATCATCTGGCTCTTGTTTGAGAGAGGGAATTTCGTAAGGGCAAACACGACCGAGTGCGCCAAGGTGCTAAGTGCCTATTTGGTGGGGCTCACGCCATTTGGACTGGCTAAAATTTTCTCACTTTGGCTCTATGCAAATATGAAGCAAAAAGAGGCAGCCAAAATTTCTATCATCTGCCTTGTGATAAATTTGATCCTAGCAGTCATTTTGATGCAGAAATTTGGAGCTGCCGGCCTTGCATTTGCAAGCTCGCTCGGGGGATTTTTACAGCTTATTTTATATATAAGAGCCTTTGGAGCTAAGCGATTTTTAGCTATAATCGAGCCTAAATTTATAGCCGCTATCGCTATTTTGGCGGTTTTGCTCTATTTTGGTTTAACATTTTTAAAGGATATATTTAATGCGAATTTTTGATACTTCTAAAAGAGAAAAGGTTGAGTTTAGCCCTATTAAAGATGGCGAGGTTAGCATCTACCTGTGCGGCCCAACGGTCTATGACGACGCGCATTTAGGACATGCAAAGTCAGCCGTTAGCTTTGATCTTTTAAGAAGGGTCTTAAAAGCGCTTGGCTACAAGGTCAAATTTGCAAGAAACTACACCGACATCGACGATAAAATTTTAAATAAAATGGCGCAAACTGGCCAAAGCCTAGAGGAGATCACAAACAAATATATAGCGCACTACGAGAGCGACATGGGCGCTTTAAATGTGCTTGATCCAGACTTTAAACCAAAGGCTACGCAGTGCTTGGAGGCGATCATTAGCTACATCAAGGTGCTTATGGATAGAGGTGTGGCGTATAAGACGAGCGATGGAATTTACTTTGATACGAGCAAGGATAGTGGCTATTTTAGCATTAGCGGTAAGGATAATAACACCGATCTAATCGCGCGTGTGGCAAGTTTTGGCGAGAAAAGAGATGAAAAAGACTTCGTGCTTTGGAAATTTGACGAAAAATGGTACGAGAGCCCATTTGGCAAGGGTCGCCCTGGCTGGCACACCGAGTGCGTGGCGATGATAAGGGAGTTTTTAAGCGACAAAGAAAATGATAAATTTGAGATCGACATCCACGCTGGCGGCATCGACCTACTCTTTCCGCACCACGAAAATGAGGCAAGCCAGTGCAGATGTGCCTATCACAAAAATTTGAGCAAATACTGGATGCACAATGGCTTTATAAAAGTAAATAACGAAAAGATGAGCAAGAGCCTAAATAACAGCTTTTTCGTAAAGGACGCCCTAAAAAACGTTCATGGCGAAGTGCTTAGATATTACTTGCTTACAAGCCATTATAGGGCGCATTTTAACTATTCAGATGAAGACCTAGTAGCTTCAAAAAAGAGACTTGATAAAATTTACCGCCTCAAAAAAAGGGTTGATGGCGTGCAAGCAGGTGCTATAAACGAGAGCTTTAAAAGCGAGCTACTTGAAGCGCTAAGTGATGATCTAAACGCCTCAAAGGCGCTTGCAAGCGTCGATGAGTTTGTAAAAACGGCAAATGAAAGACTTGATAATAATCCAAAAGATAAAGCTTATAAGGCTGAAGTGTTAGCAAATTTGGGTCTTATAGGCGAAATTTTAGGCATTGCTATCACAAACTATGTGGAGTATTTTCAGTTTGGCGTAAGTGACGAGCAAAAAGAGCATATCCAAAAACTGCTTGATGAGCGCGCGGTAGCTAAAAAAGAGAGAAATTTCGCAAGGGCTGATGAGATAAGAGATGAGCTAGCAAAGATGAATATCTCTATCATGGATACGCCAAATGGCGCGGTTTGGGAGAGAAATAATGAATAATTTTGGCTTAAAAGATGTGCTAAAGCGCTTTGGTCCATATTTTAAAGATTATATCCCACACTTTATTTTTGCCATCATCGGCATGGGTCTTGCCAGTGGCGGAACGGCGGTAAGTGCCTATCTCGTTGAGCCTGTGCTAAATAAAATTTTCGTTGAGAAAAACGAAAAGTTGCTCTACATCTTGCCTTGCGCCATCATCGCGATCTACGTTATAAAAAACATCGGAACCTTCATGCAGGCCTATTTTACGGCATATATCGGGCAAGATACGATTAGGAGATTTCGCGAAAAGATGGTTGCAAACCTTTTAAATTTAGATATGGATTTTTTCAATGAATTTAGAACTGGCGAGCTAATCAGCAGAACGACAAACGACATCGACCGCATAAGATCGATAGTCTCAAGCATGATCCCTGAACTTACGAGGGAATTTATAACTATCATCGGGCTTCTTTGCGTCGTTGTCTATCAAAGTCCAAAGCTGGCATTTTTCGCCCTTGTTGTCATGCCAGTAGCGATCTATCCGATCTCGCGCCTTGCTAAAAGGATGAAAAAAATTTCAAAGCAGTCACAAGAAAAAACATCTGACATCACCTCTGCACTTAGTGAAATTTTTACAAATATCGAGATAATCAAAGCAAATAACGCCCAAGAATACGAGCATTCACGCTTTGTTGATGAAAATAATAAATTTTTTAGGCTAAATTTAAAAAGCGTAAAGATCGAGCAGCTAGTAAGCCCGCTAATGGAGACCATAGGCTCAATAGGCGTGGCAGCTGTTATAATAATAGGCGGCAAAGACGTCATCGACGGGCATATAAATATGGGTGCATTTTTCTCGTTTTTAACAGCGCTTTTCATGCTCTACACTCCGCTAAAACGCATCGTAAATATCTACAACAAGATGCAAGACGCCATCGCAGCAAGCGAGAGGACCTTTTTCTTGATGGATAAGGTAAGCCAGATAAAAGATGGCCAAAAAGAGCTAAACGAAGAGATAAATTTGATCAAATTTAACGACGTCCGCCTAAGCTACGGCGACAAAGAGGTCTTAAAAGGGATAAATTTAGAGGCAAATAAGTCAGAATTTATAGCCCTTGTTGGCTCAAGTGGCGGCGGAAAAAGCTCGCTTATGAATTTGCTTATGAGATTTTACGATGTAAATGGCGGAGAAATTTTGATAAATGGTATAAATTTAAAAGATATCAAAATTCACTCACTTCGCCAAAACATCGGCCTTGTAACCCAGCGCGTATATATCTTTAACGACACAGTTGCTAAAAACGTGGCTTACGGCAGAGAATTTAACGAAGATGCCGTGATAAACGCACTAAAACTAGCAAATGCTTACGAATTTGTAAGCAAGCTTGATGATGGCATAAACACTATCTTAAATGAATTTGGCACCAACCTCTCAGGCGGCCAAAGACAGCGTATCGCCATAGCTAGAGCGCTCTATCAAAACCCACAAATTCTCATCTTTGACGAGGCTACATCAGCACTTGATAATGAGAGCGAAAAAGAGATCACAAAGGCGATAAATAATCTAAGAAGCAAGAAGATCATCTTTGTCATCGCTCACCGCCTAAGCACGGTTGAAAATGCCGATAAGATCGCGGTTTTAAGTGATGGCAAGATCATTGATAGTGGAAGCGACGAGGAGCTTAGCAAGAGAAATGAAATTTATGCAAGACTTAAGGGCAAAGCCTTAGTTTAAGGCGATTTTTGCTAAGATTTGCAGAAATTTTAGGCATTTTAAAGAGGTTAAAATGAGCTTAAACTACAATACTTTAAAATCTATATTTTTCAAATTTGATCCTGAAACTGCCCACAAGATCGCTGAAGTCGCGATGGTTGGGGCAAATAAAATCTTCCCTGGCTCGCTAAGCTTTTTAGCGCACAAATGCGTGGTCGATGACAATGCGCTAAAACAAAATTTATTCTCAAGCACCTACCACAACCCAGTTGGCATAGCTGGCGGCTTTGATAAAAACGCCACGATGTTTGAGGCGCTAACGGCTCTTGGATTTGGGCATTTAGAATTTGGCACATTTACGCCAAAACCGCAGCCTGGCAACGCAAAACCAAGGCTTTTTAGGCTCATAGACGAAGAGAGCATCCAAAATGCGATGGGCTTTAACAACGAAGGCTGTGAGGCTATCAAAAATAGAGTAAAAAAGATCTATCCTTTTACCATACCGATCTGGGCAAACATCGGTAAAAACAAAGTTACACCAAACGAAGACGCGATAAAAGACTATGAAATTTTAGTAAGAGAATTTAGCGAAATTTGCGATACATTTGTCATAAACGTTTCATCGCCAAACACGCCAAATTTAAGAGCGCTTCAAGATGAGAGCTTTATAAAAGAGCTTTTTAGCGTCATTTTGCCTCTCACTAAAAAGCCGATCATCTTTAAAATAGCTCCAGATATGAGCCACGAAGATGCGATCAAGCTTTGTAGCTGCGCGGTAGAAAACGGCGCTAGCGGCGTGCTTGTTTCAAATACAAGCGTTGATTATTCGCTCTCTCACTCATCAAATTTAAAGGATTTTGGCGGACTAAGCGGCAAGGTGATCGCCAAAAAGTCAAAAGATATCTTTAAAGCCGTAGCAGACGAGCTTTATGGCAAGACGACGCTTATCGCGTGTGGCGGCATAGATAGCGGTGCAGAGGCTTATGAGCGCATAAAAATGGGAGCAAATTTAGTCCAAATTTTTACAAGCTTTATCTTCAAAGGGCCGATGATCGCAAGGGATATAAATTTAGAAATTTTAGAGCTTTTAAAAAAAGATGGCTTTGCCTCTATCAGCAAAGCAGTCGGCGCAAACGTTAAAAAATAGAGGGCAAGAGATTGATAAAATTTAATAAATTTAAACTAGACAACGAACTTGAAATTTATCACGTGCCGGTAAATCTTGGTTCAAAAGTGATAAGCGTCGATGTTTTTTACAAAGTTGGCTCTAGAAACGAAGTGATGGGCAAAAGTGGCATCGCTCACATGCTAGAGCATCTAAATTTCAAATCAACCAAAAACTTACGCGCAGGCGAGTTTGACGAGATCGTAAAAGGCTTTGGCGGCGTAAATAACGCAAGCACTGGCTTTGACTACACTCACTACTTTATAAAAGCCTCAAATGAAAATTTAGACAAAACGCTAGGCCTTTTTGCCGAGCTTATGAAAAATTTAAGCCTAAAAGATAAAGAATTTCAGCCAGAGCGCGAGGTGGTGCACGAAGAGCGCAGGTGGCGAACAGACAACAACCCTATGGGATACCTCTACTTTAGGCTCTACAACCACGCATTTATCTACCACCCGTACCACTGGACACCGATAGGCTTCATAAAAGATATCGAAAACTGGAAGATCGCTGATATAAAAGAATTTCACGCTACATATTATCAGCCAAAAAACGCCATTTTGATGATAAGCGGCGACATCGGCAAAGACGAAGCATTTAAGCTAGCTAAGAAAAACTTTAGCGGCATAAAAAACAAAAGAGCTATCCCAAAACTACACTGCAAAGAGCCTGAACAAGACGGCGCGAGAAGAGCTATCATCTACAAAGATAGCCAAACGCAAATGCTAGCTATCGCATATAAAATTCCAGACTTCAGACACGCTGATCAAGTGGGGCTAAATGCGATAAGCGAATACCTAGCCACTGGCAAAAGCTCAATTTTACAGCAGCGCCTTGTCGATGAGCTAATGCTTGTAAATCAAATTTACGCTTACAACATGAGCTGCGTTGATGAAAATTTATTTATATTTTTAGCAGTTTGCAACCCAGATGTCGAGGCTATCGCGGTTGAGACTGAAATTTTAAAGATCATAGATGATCTAAAGAGAAAGCCAATAGATAAAGAGGACGTTTTAAGAGTTAAAAATTTGATAAAAACTGATTTTATCTACTCATTTGAGAGCGCGAGCAAGGTGGCAAATTTATACGGCTCATACCTTGCTAGAGGCGATATAAAGCCACTTTACGAGCTTGAAAAAAATATAGATAAGATAGATGCCAAGCTTTTAAAAGAGATAGCAAATAGATATTTCAATGAAAAAACTAGCACGACAATAATCTTAAAAAAGGAATAGACGTGAAAAATTCGCTTCAAGGTGCGATGACAGCACTAGTTACGCCATTTAAAAACCAAAAAATAGACGAAGTCAGTTTTGAAAAACTGATAAAAAGACAGATAAAAAACGGTATAGACGTCGTTGTGCCAGTTGGAACAACTGGTGAGAGCGCAACTCTAACGCATGATGAGCATAGAATTTGCATCGAGATCGCAGTAGATGCATGTAAAGGCACAAATGTAAAGGTACTCGCTGGAGCTGGTAGCAACGCCACTCACGAGGCCATCGATATCGCTAAATTTGCCCAAGCTCACGGTGCTCACGGCATCCTATCAGTCGCTCCTTACTACAACAAACCAACGCAAGAAGGGCTTTACGAGCACTACAAGGCTATCGCAAATAGCATAGAAATTCCAGTGCTTCTTTACAACGTCCCAGGTAGAGTTGGCGTAGATATCTTGCCAGCAACCGTTTTTAGACTTTTTAAAGATTGTAAAAATATTTTTGGCATCAAAGAGGCAACAGGCAGCATCGATAGATGTGTCGATCTGCTAGCTCATGAGCCTGATTTGGTGGTCATCAGCGGCGAAGATGCGATAAACTACCCTATCCTATCATACGGTGGCAAGGGCGTCATCTCAGTCACTGCAAACCTCTTGCCAGATCAAATTTCACAGCTTACTCACCTTGCGATGAGCGAAGAGTATAAAAAAGCAAAACTGATAAATGACAACCTCTATACGATAAACAAAACGCTCTTTTGCGAAAGCAACCCGATACCGATCAAAGCGGCGATGTATCTAGCTGGACTGATCGACACTTTGGAGTACCGCTTGCCACTTTGCAAACCGAGCAAAGAAAATTTCAAAAAGATCGAAGAAGTTATTAAAAATTACGAAATAAAGGGATTTTAATGAAGGACACACTAAACGAATTTAAAGGTAAAACGCTAGTCATCAGTGGAGGCACTAGAGGCATCGGCAGAGCAATAGTCGAAGAATTTGCAAAAGCTGGCGTAAATATCGCTTTTACCTACAACTTAAACGAGGAGCTTGCCAAAGAGCAGGCAAAAGAGCTTGAGGCTACATACAAGATAAAAGCTAGAGCCTATGCGCTAAACATCCTTGAGCCAGAAACATATAAAGAGCTATTTTTAAAGATAGATGAGGACTTTGACAGGGTTGATTTTTTCATCTCAAACGCTATCATCTCAGGTCGCGCAGTGGCTGGTGGATATACTAAATTTATGAAGCTAAAACCAAGAGGCATAAACAACATCTTCACAGCAACCGTAAATGCCTTTGTCGTGGGCTCACAAGAGGCTGCAAAACGCATGGAAAAAGTGGGTGGCGGCAGTATCATTAGCCTAAGCTCAACTGGAAATTTAGTCTATATCGAAAACTACGCAGGCCACGGCACAGCAAAAGCAGCTGTTGAAGCGATGGCAAGATACGCTGCGACCGAGCTTGGCGAGAAAAACATCCGCGTCAATGTCGTAAGCGGCGGCCCTATCGAGACAGACGCGCTAAGAGCCTTTACAAACTACGAAGAGGTGCGCGATATGACGGCAAAGCTTAGCCCGCTAAACCGCATGGGACAGCCTGCTGATCTAGCTGGAGCATGTCTATTTTTATGCTCGTCTAAGGCTAGCTGGGTGACTGGACATACATTTATAATAGATGGTGGCACGACTTTTAAATGAGAGTGGAATTTCTAGGCATAAAGGCATATTTGTGAGCTTAAATTTACCAAATTCACTGGCATTTTTTAGGATATTGCTAGCTCCGCTTATGTTTTTTATGCTCGTAAATGCACCAGGAATTTTTACGCAAATTCATATAAGCTGGATAAACTACTTCGCAGCTCTCATCTTTGTGATCGCCTCAGTGACTGACTTTTTTGACGGTTACATCGCTAGATGCTGGGATCAAAAGACCAAGCTTGGTGCTATCCTTGACCCACTAGCTGATAAGATGCTAATTCTTGCTGCATTTTTAGGCCTTATGATGCTTGGCAGAGCGAGCGCTTGGGCTGTTTATCTTATCTTAGTAAGAGAGTTTTTCATAACTGGCTTTCGTGTCGTGATGGCAAGTGACGGCGTAGAGGTCGCGGCTTCGATGGCTGGCAAGGTTAAAACCGTTTCGCAGATGTTTGCGGTTGGATTTTTGCTGATGAGCTGGCCTGGTGGCGAGCTTTTGCTCTGGATAGCTGTCGCACTCACGCTTTATTCTGGATTTGAGTACATCTTTGCCTACGTAAAAGCGATGAAAAAGAGTTAAATTTGAGCTGCGACCTGCAAGAGATTATTTTAGAACGCACTGCAAATTTAGAGCCAGCACTGCAAAAACAAGCCAAAAAACTAAATCAAAAGATCATCAACACAAATTTCTATCACGATGCTAAAAATTTAGAAAAGATCGGCGGTGTGATCAGCCCCGAGCTAAATGAATTTTTACTAAGCTGCGCTTTAGAATATGACAAAACCCATGCAGATAAATTTGATACGTTTGATAACGACGTAGAGACTTTGCGTGGCATTTGGAGTGCGATGAGCTTTTCAAAAAGCCCTGACATTTTAGACTATCTAAGCACGCAGGCCACTCGCTCGATATCGCACCACTCGTTTGCCCACAGATATATCTTTGAAATTTTACGCTTGCAAGAGAAGGCCGGCCGTTCGCATCCACTACTTGCAAAGCTTTATGACTATTATGATAGTTTGCAAGCAAAGCTACCTATATATGAGCTTTTGCGCCGCATCGGCGTAACTCCTGCTGATCCTTATGATTTTGACATCTCGCTAAATGCTGTAAATTTTGGCTACTGGTTTAGCAATCAAGGCTTAAGCGATGAGGAGCTAGCCAGTAAATTTCACTTAGAAATTCGCCTTTTTGCGCCATTTGTATATGACCACACATTTGAGATGGAGCTTAGAAACGACGCTGTGCCAAGGGCTAGAATAAATTTTAACGATGATGGCATGAGCTTTTTGCAAGAGCTGCCAAAAGATATTTTGCCCTGCCCTGATATTTTAAATTTAAAGCCTTTCATTGACCAAGTAAAGTCACGTTTTGATCTGAAATTTGACCTAGATAATAAAGACAAAACTTATTTTAGTCTCAGTAAAGGGCTAAATAGAGCCAAAACACTCTCTTGGTTAAGAGAAATTTTCGCCTAAACGACAAGGCAAATTTGAGAGTAAATTTATAAATTTTGGCTAAAATCTCATCAATTTTTCAAAAAAAGGTAAGTTTTGAAAGGCATTCTCTTCACGCTGGCTCTGCTTTGCCTTGGGCTTTATGCGTATTCGTTTTATTTTTTAGTGACCGTTTTAGCCATTAGTTTTCTCATATTTTTCCACGAGCTTGGCCACTTTTTAGTAGCAAGAATGCTCGGCGTCAAAGTAAATACCTTTAGTATCGGCTTTGGCGAGAAAATTTACACCAAAAACGTTGGCGGCACCGACTACTGCCTAAGCGCGATCCCGCTTGGCGGATACGTGCAGCTAAAAGGGCAAGACGACACCGACCCAAAGGCCAAAAACTACGACGCTGACAGCTACAACGTGCTAAGTCCCATAAAACGCATTTACATCCTTTTTGCAGGGCCATTTTTTAACTTTATCCTAGCTTTTTTTATATACATTTTGCTTGGATTTATCGGTGTTGAGAGGCTTGCGCCAAGTGTCGGACACATAGCTGAAGGCTCGGCAGCTGCGAGCGCTGGCATAACAATAAACGATAAAATTTTAGCGATAAATGGCGTAAAAATAAACGAGTGGGACGAGATCAGCAAAAACGTAAAACTTGAACCTAGCTCCATTTTGATAGACCGCAACGGCTCGCAAATGACTATAAATTTAACACCAAAGATAGGCGAAACGATAAATTTATTTAATGAAAAGGTGCAGCGCCCACTGATCGGCATCCAGCCTAATGGCGAAGTGGTGAAAATTTATCACACAGGTTTAGAAAGTCTAAAATTTGCCTTTGACGAGACAGTTGAGGCTTCAAAGCTCATCTTTAAAAGCTTTGAAAAGCTAGTCGTTGGAGATGTACCACTAAAAGAGGTCGGCGGTATCGTGCAGATCGCCGATGTCACTTCAAAGGCCGCTAAGATCAGCCTTAGCGTGCTTCTAACCATCGTGGCGCTCATCTCTGTAAATTTAGGCGTGCTAAACCTCTTCCCTATCCCTGCGCTTGATGGCGGGCACATTTTATTTAACATTTATGAACTAATTTTTAGACGCGAGATAAATGAGCGAGTGCTTGTTGCGCTTACCTACTGCGGCTGGGCGCTGCTGCTTGGCATCATGGTGCTCGCGACCTTTAATGACATTATGAGATTAAGCGGAGGTTTATGATGATAGTTTTAAAAGATCTACTTGAAAAGATAGAAAATTTAAGCAAAGATGTGACGCTGATAGCCGTTAGCAAAAATGTGACATGCACTGAAGTGAGGGAGCTTTACGCACAGGGGCAGAGAAATTTTGGCGAAAACAGAGTCCAGGAGCTAGCCAAAAAAGAGCTAGAGCTGCAAGATTTCACTGACATCAAATGGCACATGATCGGCCGCTTGCAAAATAATAAAATCAATCAAATGATAAGCCTAAAACCAGTGCTTTGGCAAAGCTGTGATAGCTTCGAAAGGGCCCTAGAGGTCGATAAAAGGCTCAGCTATAAGCTAGATACTTTGCTTCAGATAAACTCGGCCGATGAAGATACAAAGCAAGGTGTCAGCGTCGCAAATGCGGCTGAAATTTATGAGCGTATCCAAAGCGAGTGCAAAAATATAAATTTAAAAGGCGTGATGAGCATCGGAGCGCATGTGGATGAGCCAAAAGAGGTGCAAAAGAGCTTTGAGCTAACATATAAAATTTACGAGAGCCTAAAGCCAAGAGGCGCAGCCATCTGCTCGATGGGCATGAGTAGTGATTACGAGCTAGCGATAAAATGTGGCTCAAATATGATCCGCCTTGGGACGATGCTATATCTATAAATTTGTCCCTCTTGGGGCAAATTTACCTTTCTACTCCTTTTTAAATTTTAATCTAAGTTATATGATTTTATAATGCAGTTAAATAAATTTTTAACGATAAAGGAGTAAATGTGTTTAAAAATTTTATTCTAACTGCTGTTGCGATCTTGTTTATCTCGGGTTGCGGTAGAGCTGAAAAGATAGCTAGGATCGAGCAAAAATGCGCAAATAATGAAGCTGTTTGGTGTTTAAAGCTTGGTAAAACATATGCCAGAAGAGACATCAACAAAGGTGTCATGTACTATCAAAAAGCTTGCGATCTAGGCGATAAAAGGGGTTGCTATAGACTTGCAGTTTTACTAAACTCAAAATCAATCAACTCAAAAAAAGACAATGAAACGATCGTAAAATCACTAACTAAATCATGCGATCTTGGCACGCCAAAAGCTTGCTTTGAGCTTGGCGAATACTATGAAGATGACCCAAAAATGCAAGGCAAAGCAAATGAGCTGTTTGCAAAATCATGCGAGCAAAGATTTGGTCTTGCTTGCTATAAGTTAGCTGACTTTTACGGCGAGAAAAACGATGCAGCCACTCAAAAAAGCTACCTAGAGCTAGCGTGCAAATACCGCTATAAAGTAGCTTGCGAAGAAGTAGGCGAAGATAAAAAATAAATAACATTTTTTGTGGGGAGGGCATATCTCCCCCGTACTCTTTTAATATCAAATTTGCTGGAACACCTTTTGCTTTAAACTATACAAAAAGCTAGGAGGCAAGCCATGAATGATATTAGCATCTTAGGCACAAATGTAAATTCATACACTAAGCAACAACACAAACAAGATAGATCTGCAAATTTTAGTGATATCTTTAACAAAAAGACTAAAGAAGAGAGTATCGAGCTAAGCCAAGAGCCTGCTAAATTTAACTATATCTCTTCTTCACAAAGTAGCCTCATCTCTTTAAATTTTAATGACCTTCAAGCTTATGGCTACACAGTAGATAAGGCTGGCTTTATGGGAGCTGATTTTAACAAAGCTGCAGGTTTGCCGCAAGACTTTAAAATCCATAAAAGCACGCTTGATGAACTTAATAGATTTGCCGAGCGCAACCATGTGCTAAACCGCATCAAGAGTAAGGACGAGCAGATAAAGATCTTTGACAACATTGATATGGCTGACACCATAAAGCACTACTACAGACTATTTGACCAAATGACCTCTGCTTTAGGCGATGATAAAAAGAGCTACACCCTTGCAGATATAGGCAAACTACCAAAAGGCTACAGCACAAAAGGTACTCACTATGATGCCAAAGGACACCTGCTAAAAGATATATCAAGCTCTACTATCTCAAACATCTACTCTAGCAGCGATGAGCTAAATAGCGCTAAGTCTCTTAGCAAAGAGCTATCAAGTGCAGGCGTTAGGCTCATAGTAAAAGAGGTTGATTTTACCATGAGCGAAGCAAGTGATGAGTTTAGCTTTAACCCTGATATGTCGGTATATCAAGCAGATGAAGGTTACAGTAAAGAGGCTCTTTTTATGGGATTTTTACGTAGTTCTAGACCACTACCAAGTGATAGTGCAAAGACTAAGCTAAGTAGTGCTGCCTTAAATGATATCTCAAGCACTGGAGAGCATAAAGAGTACTTTGTGGATTTTGAAAAAGTGGGTAAGGATAACGAGAGCATAAAAGCGCTCATAAAAGAAAGACTTAAAGAGCTAACGCTTTTAATGTATGCAAGATCAAAGAACACTAGTGCAGAAAGTGTCACCTCAAACGAATATGAGAAATTTAAGCCAACTAGCGAGGATATAAATTCTCTAGCAAATTCTTGGAGTGAGAAGTTAGATAGGTTGTCTAAAACATATGTATAAAATTTTAGCAAAAATTCTAAAACTACTTTTTTGCGCAGCAGTGGCATCTTTGCCACTTTATGCTGGGTTTGCTGTTAGATCATACGAGGAGCTAAGAAATCAAGATGTAATTAGGCAAAACTATGAAGAGTCTTGTGGTGCAGCATCATTAGCAACACTTATTAATACGCTTGATTTTAAAATTCTAACAGAAAAAGACGTGCTAGAGCAGATGAATAAAGGCGACAAAAAACTAAATACCGATATGGTGAGTTTTTTGCAGTTAAAGCAAGCTGCTGCTAAGCTATCCTATGACTCTGAGGGTTATCAGCTTGATCGTGCTACTTTTGAAAAGATAAACTTGCCAGTCCTGGTAAAGATAGAGGATGATCCTCGTTTTCCTCATTTTGTGGTTGTGATAAATCATCAAGGAGATTTTATAACTATCCTTGATCCAAGCTACGGCAAATATATAAGCTCAAAGGATCAGTTTTATAATATATGGGATAAACATAAGCAAGGAGGCTATGTCCTAATCCTTGGTCCAAAGAACGATATACATAGAGAATATAAGCTCGACTTGCCTATAGACAATAAAGCACTATTTGATAAACTCTAGTCAAGCCATCTTATTTAAAATTTGCTTCTTATCCATCTTTTGCATAAGCTCTAAGACGTCTATACCTCTTTTTTCTTTGAAATTTAAAAGCTCTCTTGCATAGAGAAATTTTTGATCCTTGTTTATATCATAAGTCTCATACTTCTTTTTAACCTGCATAGGTTTAAATTTCTTCTCAGCCTGCTCTTTAGCAAAATTTGCATTGTATTCTTGTTCTTCTTTGATTATTTGCTTTCTTTGCTCTTCGACATCTTTTGTTGCTTTCTCTCTTGCTTTGGCAAATAAAGTCTTAAATTCATCTATGCTTAGGTCGGTTCTATCTAAAAGACTAAGCGACTCCTTGTTTTCATTTGGATAAAGAGAAGACATACTATCCATAAAAGCTCTTAGGTCAGCCTCCTCTTCTTTTGTGCCAAGACCTATTAGTTTGCCCATCATGGTTGGCTTGCCATCAACAGAGTTTTCCTTTAATATATCATAATACATTATAAGGACTTGATCTTTTGCTTCTTCTAAAGTTTTTGGCTGTTTCATCGACATGGCGTTGCGATCTTGTTCGGTATTGTAACGCTTAGAAAGCATATTATCTATTTTGCTTATCGTTTTTGCAACCCAATTATCTTCATTTTCGTCTATGTCAATAATCTCTTTTATGCTCTTTCCAACTGGACTATACCATAAAGCTTCTATTTTGGCCTTTTCATCATCTTTGGTATCTTTAGGGATATTTTCTTTTTGGATAGTGGTTTCTTGTATCGGTTTGTTATTAACTCCGTTTATGCTAGTTATCATTTTAACTCCCCTTACGCCTTTATATCAACATCTCTTTTTATGCCAAACATATCTACTAGATATTTTCCAGCTGGGTTTTCATTTAGCTCTTTTACTAAATTTAAAGGTGGCATGCTAAATTTCAAAAAGCTATCCATAAAGTCTTTGCTCTTCTTACCATCTTTATCTATCTCACCAAAAAGAAGCTTTAGCATTTTTAGATTATGCTCCATCATCTTTTTAAATGAGAGCTCGTCTTCTTCATATCCCCTACGCCTATCTTCAGGAGTGCTGACAAAGCCACTTTGTAAGTCGATATAGACAAAGTCTCTTTTAGACCTGATGTAGTCTTGCATATATTTAGGCATGCCAGCTATATCGTTATCAGTAGCATTTATAAAGCCAGGTCCAAATTTCATCTCGCCCATAAGTTCAAACAACTCAAAAGCCCTATTAAATTCTTTACTATCTATGCTCTTATCATAGCCTTCTCTTTTGCCTTGTGCTGTTGTCTCGCCCTCTCTTACATCAAGGTTGTTGTTTATAACGGCTGCTATAAGTCCGCCTTTAGTTATTGAGCCGTCTTTATTAGTGTATTTCTCTCCATGCGGATCCATAAATATACCAATGACCGTGTTTTCTTTGCCGCCATTGTTGTTATTAAAGATATCAGTTGTTGGTTTTAATGGCTGTCTGCCGTCTCCTCCTTTAAAGCTTGGGTTGAAAAAAAGCGTGCTTATCATCTGCTTATTTGACTCTTTGCCGTTAAAATCAGCCGCAGCCGAGCCAAATTCATGAATGGAGTTATGAATTTTTGTTACTTGCATGCTTTGGCGGTTATACTCAAAGCCTTGTGGGAAATTTCTTATCTCATCTAAGCTAAAGCTATCTTTTGAGTTTAGTGTGTCTTCGCCAACTACTTGGGAGAGAATTTTATAGGCATTATTTACGGTTTTTAGTATGTCGATGCTATCAAAAGTCCTTTGCATATAGTCAGACTGCGTCTCTATCCTTACTAACGACTCCAGCGTGCTTGAGTGAATTTTATAATCGCTTGGTATGCCAGCTTGCTTATTAAACTCATCTGTAAAGTAGCCATCCTTATCTACCTTGTAGCCTAAAACCTCTGAGTTTGTTTGTTTAGTGGCAACTTTGGTTGATACCTTTATGTTCTGCTCTAAATTTAATGGGTAGCTACCAAGTGTGTTTATCATCTAATATCCTTTTAGCTTCACACCAAAGATATCGTCTTTTTTGTGAAAAGATTTATTTTACAAAGGTTTTTAGTCTGCATAAATTTACTCCTAAACTCTCGCATCTACCTTTTTATAAAGCCTATCTTTGCTAGATAGTTCTTTAAATTTTAGGTCGTTTTCAAGGTAAGTGATGTTGTAAATTTCTTTAGTGCTGATGCTTTTGCCGTTTTCAAGTCCGATCAAGAATTTACTTGTAAATTTATCAGAGAGGTTTTTAACTAGCTTTGCTCCAAGCTCATTTAGCTGTTTTGCATACTTCTTGAAACACTAACGTTTGAAGTGAAAATTTGCACTGCGTTTGAAGTCTTTTGCACGCTTGATTTGATCTGATCATCAAAGTCAGAAATTTCTAGCTGTGCGTTTTTCTTTGGGGCAGCTAAGCTGTCAGTTAGCCAAGAGTCTTTATACCTTTAACACTTGAAGTGCCAATTAGTTTAAGTATAGGCGTCTCGTCAGCACCTATTAAGATTATGTTTTCATAGACTGAGGGCTTTAAGCCTTCACGTTTTGTAGCTGGGCTTGAAACCTAGTTGTAGTTATTGCCATTTCTTTGCTCATTTTATGCAATTTAATGGCAATTTATCATTAACGGCTGTGCCAAATCTACCCAATTTTGGCAAAAAAGAATAAATTTTGTTTAATTATAAAAAAGAGAGTAAGCCCTAAAAATATGGCTTTTAATTATTATCTGAGTTTTTAGTAGATATATAGCTAGTTTTTACACCTTGACTAATTTTATTTTTAGTTAGCCTATTAACTGCTTTAGCTTTTACTCCGTCGCTTATGTCTTTGTTTAATAAGACTTTCTTAACTAAGCCTACCTTGTCGATACTTGTATCTATTTACATCAAGTAGCTTAAGTTTTGGGTTCTAAAACTTCATAGGCTCTTTTAAGTTTCTATCAGAATAAAAGAATAAAAAAATACAAAATCTTTTCTTTAAAAATTGCAATGGTTTACAAACTAAAAACTTTATTTTAAAGCGATTAATCCATTATCACATTCATTTGATCTAAACGAAAGTAGCTCAAATTTTACAACTCTATAAAATATAAATTTAAAAAGATAATCAATCTAATAATATAAAATAAATATAAGAATCTTATCATATATAAAAAATAACAATAAAAACAAGATTAATAACATAAGAATTAAAGCAGACTAACAACAAAGCCCGCAACGACCTACTTTTCCAACATCCCAGTAAGGGAGAGTATCATCAGCCAGGACGAGCTTAGCTTCTTGGTTCGAGATGGAGCAAGGCGTTTCCTCGTCTGTATAGTCACGGGCAGTGTTAAATAAAAGATATAATAGCTAAATCTCTTATTTAACACTACTAGATAAAGTTAAAAGTCATAAACAAAGTTTTGTAAAAACATATCTTATTAAGTTTTTATCCTTAACAAGGAAGTGATGCTTATTAAAAGATAAGCAGACGAGCTATTAGTACTGGTCAGCTAAAGGACTTTCATCCATTACACACCCAGCCTATCAAACACATAGTCTATATGAGCTCTTAAAAGAAGATTCATCTTGGAGTTGGCTTCCTGCTTAGATGCTTTCAGCAGTTATCACATCCCAACATAGCTACCGAGCGGTGCCCTTGGCAGGACAACTCGTACACCAGTGGTTGGTTCGACCCGGTCCTCTCGTACTAGGGTCAACTCTCCTCAATCTTCTTGCGCCCACGGCAGATAGGGACCGAACTGTCTCACGACGTTCTGAACCCAGCTCGCGTACCGCTTTAAATGGCGAACAGCCATACCCTTGGGACCTGCTCCAGCCCCAGGATGCGATGAGCCGACATCGAGGTGCCAAACCTCCCCGTCGATGTGAGCTCTTGGGGGAGATCAGCCTGTTATCCCCGGGGTACCTTTTATCCTTTGAGCGATGGCCCTTCCACACAGAACCACCGGATCACTAAGACCGACTTTCGTCTCTGCTTGACGTGTATGTCTCGCAGTTAAGCTGGCTTATGCCTTTATACTCTACGAACGATTTCCAACCGTTCTGAGCCAACCTTTGTAAGCCTCCGTTACATTTTGGGAGGCGACCGCCCCAGTCAAACTACCCACCAGACATTGTCCTACTTGAGGATAACTCAAGCTAGTTAGCTATCAGAATAAAAAAGAGCGGTATCTCAACAATGGCTCACCATAAACTGGCGTCTATGGATCAAAGCCTCCCGCCTATCCTGCACATTTTTATCCCAATAGCAGTGTCAAGCTGTAGTAAAGGTCCACGGGGTCTTTCCGTCTTGCCGCGGGTAGGAGGAATTTTCACCTCCACTACAATTTCACTGGATCCCTCTTCGAGACAGCTCCCATCTCGTTACGCCATTCATGCAGGTCGATATTTAATCGACAAGGAATTTCGCTACCTTAGGACCGTTATAGTTACGGCCGCCGTTTACTCGGGCTTCGATCAAACGCTTCGCAGAGCTAACGTCATCAATTAACCTTCGAGCACCGGGCAGGCGTCACACCCTATACATCCTCTTACGAGTTAGCAGAGTGCTGTGTTTTTGGTAAACAGTCGGGAGGGACTCTTTGTTGTAACCTTCAATGCTTACGGAGTAAATCCTTCACAAAGTTAGGCACACCTTATACCGAAGATACGGTGCTATTTTGCAGAGTTCCTTGAAGAGAGTTCTTCCACGCGCCTTAGAATACTCATCCCACCCACCTGTGTCGGTTTACGGTACGGGCAACTATAACTAAACTTAGAAACTTTTCTTGGCTCGACAGTATCAAGGATTTACGATTCATTCCGAAAAACTTCACGTACCTGTAAGGCCTCGGCTTAAAGGAGTTCGGATTTACCTGAACTCCAACCTGCACCTTTCGACCAGCACTACCATCCGCTGGCTCCTCTAACTCTAAGCGTCCTTCCATCGCACATTATAGTTGGCATTGGAATATTAACCAATTTTCCATCGCATACCCCTTTCGGACTTTGCTTAGGACCCGGCTAACCCTACGATGACGAGCATCGCGTAGGAAACCTTGGGTTTACGGCGTTGGGGATTCTCACCCCAATTATCGCTACTCATGCCTGCATGCTCACTTGTATTCGCTCCAGCACTCCTTACCGGTATACCTTCAACGCAAATACAACGCTCTCCTACCACTTAGTAAAACTAAGTCTAAAGCTTCGGTACTCATTTTAGCCCCGTTATATTTTCCGCGCAGAATCACTAGACCAGTGAGCTATTACGCTTTCTTTAAAGGATGGCTGCTTCTAAGCCAACCTCCTGGTTGTTTAAGTAACTCCACATCGTTTTCCACTTAAATGAGATTTAGGGACCTTAGCTGTTAGTCTGGGTTGTTCCCCTCTCGACGACGGATTTTATCACTCGCCGCCTGACTGCCATGATTACACACTAGGTATTCGGAGTTTGATAGGGTTTGGTACATTGGTGTATGCCCTAGCCCATTCAGTGCTCTACCCCCTAGTGTTACTACATGACGCTATACCTAAATATATTTCGGAGAGAACCAGCTATCACGATGTTTGATTGGCCTTTCACCCCTATCCACAAGTCATCCCATAGCTTTTCAACGCTAGCGGGTTCGGTCCTCCACCGGCTCTTACACCGGTTTCAACCTGCTCATGGATAGATCACATCGTTTCGGGTCTGCAACGTCTGACTAAACGCCCTATTAAGACTCGCTTTCGCTACGGCTCCGGGTTTCCTTAACCTCGCCAGACATCACAACTCGCAGGCTCATTATGCAAAAGGCAGTCCATCACCCTGATAAATCATAGGGCTCTGAATGATTGTAAGCAAATGGTTTCAGGTTCTATTTCACTCTGATCACCTCAGTTCTTTTCACCTTTCCCTCACGGTACTTGTGCACTATCGGTCTAGTAGTAGTATTTAGGGTTGGATAGTGGTCTACCCAGCTTCAGACAGAATATCACGTGTTCCGCCCTACTCAGGATACTGCTAAGTAAAACAAAGCTTTCATATACGGGGGTATCACCCTCTGTGCCTAACCTTTCCAGGTTGTTCTATTAGCTAAGTTTAGTCTATATTGCAGTCCTACAACCCCACTAGTAAACTAGTGGTTTGCCCTCTTACGCGTTCGCTCGCCGCTACTAGCGTAATCTCTTTTGATTTCTTTTCCTGAGGGTACTAAGATGTTTCAATTCCCCTCGTTCGCTCCGTTATACGGTAACTAATATCTCTATTAGTTGGGTTGCCCCATTCAGAAATTCCCGGATCAAAGCCCCTTGACGGCTCCCCGAGACTTATCGCAGCCTGGCACGTCTTTCATCGCCTCTACTAGCCAAGGCATCCACCACTTGCTCTTTGTAGCTTACCTTTTCTATATTAGATTATTCTAATTCGCATCACTTCCTTGTTAAAGATAACTTTAGTTACTACATTTAAATTCTAACTCTCAAGACGGAAAGCATTGACTACTATTTAGATAAGTTTTAAATCCTAAATAGATTGTGATGTCAAACTTTTGCATTAAATGCAAAGAGAATAGAAATTTAAATCTTTAACAAGTCCTGTAAAATTGTTTTTAAAACTTGCTTGTGACTATTAACAATATTAATTAAAAGAACATTTAGACTTCGCAGACTAGCAAGCTAGTCTTTACGACCAAAGAGTTACACCCTTTGGAAACCCCTAAAGCACAAAGTTGCTTTCGGCAACTTCGTAATCAATAAAGATTAAGACACTTAAAAGTCTAAAGTAAATGTTTCTAAAAACACTTAATATAGACTTTTACTGTTAAACTATTTTATGGTGGAGAATAGCGGGATCGAACCGCTGACCTCCTGCGTGCAAAGCAGGCGCTCTCCCAGCTGAGCTAATTCCCCAATTAAATTCTCTGGTGGGCCTAACAAGACTTGAACTTGTGACCTCACCCTTATCAGGGGTGCACTCTAACCAGCTGAGCTATAGGCCCCTATAGGTCTATCAATCTTTCAAAACTAAACAAGGATGATTGAGAATATCTTTCTTATAGATATCTTGTGAGAGAATATCTATATGTACTCTAGAAAGGAGGTGATCCAACCGCAGGTTCTCCTACGGTTACCTTGTTACGACTTCACCCCAGTCGCTGATTCCACTGTGGACGGTAACTAATTTAGTATTCCGGCTTCGAGTGAAATCAACTCCCATGGTGTGACGGGCGGTGAGTACAAGACCCGGGAACGTATTCACCGTAGCATGGCTGATCTACGATTACTAGCGATTCCGGCTTCATGGAGTCGAGTTGCAGACTCCAATCCGAACTGGGACATATTTTATAGATTTGCTCCATCTCGCGATATTGCTTCTCATTGTATATGCCATTGTAGCACGTGTGTCGCCCCGGACATAAGGGCCATGATGACTTGACGTCGTCCACACCTTCCTCCTCCTTACGAAGGCAGTCTCATTAGAGTGCTCAGCCGAACTGTTAGCAACTAATGACGTGGGTTGCGCTCGTTGCGGGACTTAACCCAACATCTCACGACACGAGCTGACGACAGCCGTGCAGCACCTGTCTTAACATTTCTGCAAGCAGACACTCTTCTATCTCTAGATGATTTGTTAGATATCAAGTCCGGGTAAGGTTCTTCGCGTATCTTCGAATTAAACCACATGCTCCACCGCTTGTGCGGGTCCCCGTCTATTCCTTTGAGTTTTAATCTTGCGACCGTACTCCCCAGGCGGTATACTTAATCCGTTAGGTGCATTACTGCCAAGACTAGCTTAGCAACAACTAGTATACATCGTTTAGGGCGTGGACTACCAGGGTATCTAATCCTGTTTGCTCCCCACGCTTTCACGCATTAGCGTCAGTTGAGTTCCAGCAGATCGCCTTCGCAATGGGTATTCCTGGTGATCTCTACGGATTTTACCCCTACACCACCAATTCCATCTGCCTCTCCCTCACTCTAGATTATCAGTTTCCCAAGCAGTTCTATGGTTAAGCCATAGGATTTCACAAGAGACTTGATAATCCGCCTACGCGTCCTTTACGCCCAGTGATTCCGAGTAACGCTTGCACCCTCCGTATTACCGCGGCTGCTGGCACGGAGTTAGCCGGTGCTTATTCGTTAGGTACCGTCATTGTTCTTCCCTAACAAAAGGAGTTTACGCTCCGAAAAGTGTCATCCTCCACGCGGCGTTGCTGCTTCAGGGTTTCCCCCATTGAGCAATATTCCCTACTGCTGCCTCCCGTAGGAGTCTGGACCGTGTCTCAGTTCCAGTGTGACTGATCATCCTCTCAGACCAGTTATGCGTCATAGCCTTGGTGAGCCATTACCTCACCAACTAGCTGATACAATATAGCCTCATCCTACACCGAAGAACTTTCCCTATCTAACTTATGTTAGATAGGAGTATAGAGTATTAGCAGTCGTTTCCAACTGTTGTCCTCTAGTGTAGGGCAGATTAGCTATACATTACTCACCCGTGCGCCACTAACTCATAAGAGCAAGCTCTTACTCGTCCGTTCGACTTGCATGTATTAGGCACGCCGCCAGCGTTCACTCTGAGCCAGGATCAAACTCTCCATATTAATTACCTATCTAATAGATAGGATTTTTATTATGAAGTTTTTAATCAAAAAAACTTTTAGTTTTTATATTAGTTTGTCTAATCTATTATTTAATCATAATAGACTGGCTCAATCGATCACTTGTTTAGATTTCAAAGATTGACTAATAGTTTAACAATTGTAAGTTAAAAGAACTTTCTGCTCTGCGTTCTGCAAAACAGAAAGTGAAGTATATAGAAGTGATGCTTAAAAGTAGATAAAAATTAGGCTAATTTTTTAAAAGCCCATAAAGAAATTTTGAAGTCCAACCTTTTCATTAAAAATAATATCTTTTTTATTTGGATCGTACTTAAATTTACTCACTACTTTTTTGCCATCTTCTTTTAAATATCCAGCAGATATAAGTGTTGGTTCGATAAGAGTCATCTCTGGGAAGAGCGTATCAAAAAATTTAGCCAAAGTCTCATCCGCACTTAGCTCGCCATTAAGTGATAGCTTATCAAAGATCGCAAGCTGACTTTCTCCGCTTTTAAAGCCATTGATAGCAGCATCTAGTTTTAAATTTATCGCATTATCGCCATTTTTAAAGCTTAATGTATCCACTTTCACACTTGGATTTTTCTCTAAAATTTGACCCATTACTTCGTCCAAATTTAACCCAGCAAAGATACTCTCATTTGTATCAACATTTACATTACTTAGTCTATCAAGTATATTATTTATAGTTGGCACGTTGATATTTGCTATTTTGCTATCTAAGATAAAATCTGTAAATTTCACTTTATTAACAGCAACTGCACCTATCTTCACCACATCTTTTGAGCTACCAAGATCATTTGAGACTTCAAATTTAGAGTTATACTCAATATCGTCTAAAGCAACATTGCCATCTTTTTCATCTAATAATGCTAGTTTTTTGATCTTAGCCTTTGCTATGTAAGGAGCCAGCTTGCTCTCAAATATCTTTGAAATTTCAACTGGTACAGTGTAGCTTGTATCTATATCGACGCCTTCAAGATTAACTTCTGCTTTATTTTCTTCATTGAGATCTTTTAAGGCAACTTTCTCAAGACCCAAGTTTGCGCTATTTACATTATCTTTTGCGTCCAGTTTCAAGCCAAATTTCACATCCTTTGTATAAACATTCATAGTTTGCTTGTCGCTAAAGTCGATATCGCTAAATTTAACATTTACATCTTTATCGCCACTCACGCTAGCCTTTGTTTTAGCCGTTGCGACGACGTTTGATCCAAGAAATGAAGCAACGATATTTTTTATCGCCTCATTTTGTATAGAAATTTTTGAGTCAATATCAAAGCCATTTACAAATGCAAGCACTGAGTGAGAAATTTCATTTTCCACCTTGAAATTTAGATCCTCATCTACATCTTTGCCGGCTAAATTTTTCAAAAGATCCTTTGAAACGATAAGATCAAACGATCCTTTTGAGCCAAAAAAGCCTTTTTGATAGCTGTTTTCTGAAACTTTAAAGCCATTTACATCATTTAGTCTATCAACTATCCTTTGATAGTTCTCCTCAACCTTGTTTGAGGCGAAATAAACAGCGCCTGCGACGATCACGATAACTACGATTAGAGCAGATATCACCTTTTTCATACTTTTCTCCTTTTTGTAATGTGTTGTAAAAACAACCAGATACCTAATAACAAGCCAACCATGGTAAGTGGCATGATATAGCCATGCTCGCCAAGATAATTGCTCACACTCATAAAATAATCCCCTGCTTTATAGCTAGCAAGACCGACGATCACCGCCCAAAGCACCGAAGAGATCAAATTTATAACGCTAAATTTATAAAAAGAGTATTTTGTAAATCCAAGTGCGATAGGCACCAAAGTTTTGACGCCGTAGATAAATTTTTTGATAAATATTATCTTATCGCCATGCTTTTTTGCCAAAATTCCAGCGTAGGCAAGCTTTCTTTTGTGATTTTTCACATAAGGCATAAGCGAGCTTTTGTTAAACCTTGCGACGTAAAAGATCAAAGTATCGCCGATCGTATTTGCCACGGCAGCGACGATTATGCTAAGAGTGATGTCCATTTTACCAGCAAAGCTTAATATCCCAGCGGCGATAAGCGCGACCATACCACCACCAAGGCTGTAAAAAAATAGCACGATGTAGCCGTAAGTAGAAATTGAGTTTATAACGTCTTGCATCATTGCCCCAAAAGTTTAGAAGCTGAAGATATTAGTTGCTCGTATGCGTAGCCACTTTGTTTTAAAATTTCATCCTTTGCGCTAATCACTGCTCCGCCAAAGCTAGCTCCTGCGAAAAATCCATCATTTGCAGCGTAGGCGTAGATGTCGCTTGAAAATTTAAAGTCGCTTACCTTGCTGTAATTGCGTCCGATGTCGCCAAACGCTACCGAAAGCTTTGTATCAAGCGTGATCTTAGCGTCTTTTATGTCGTAGATGATGCTATCTTTAAATATAAAAAGCACAAGCGAGCTATCTTCGTAGCCAAGCTGGATGCCGATACTGCCGCCACTTATGCTAACTGGTAAAATTTCAGTTGGCGAATTTAGGTTGCCAACGACCATTATGCCGTCGCCACCCATACCGCCAACTACAAAGCCTATTTTTTTTACACTTGGAAAGATGATTGTCGCTTTTGACTGCTCGATAAGCTCTTTTATAGGAGCGTTTCTAGCGCCTCTCATCGTCGTTATAAACGAATTTGCCGAGTCCAGCACGAGCTCCTCGCTGGCAAAGCCAAGCGAGAAAAATATTATCAATGATAAAAGAAATTTCATATCTTGCCGTTATTTCGCAAAATCAACAGCGCGAGTCTCTCTGATGACACTTACTTTTATCTCACCAGGATACTGCACCTTGCTCTCGATCTCTTGAGCTATCTCTTTTGCCACAAGCACTGCCTCATCGTCATTTATGAGTTTAGCATTTGCGATGACGCGGATCTCACGACCAGCGTTGATCGCATAAGCTTGCTTGATGCCCTCTTTGCTTTTTGCGATGTTTTCTATCTCTTCGACACGTTTTAGGAAGCTCTCAAGCACCTCACGTCTTGCCCCTGGACGAGCTGCGCTTAGTGCATCAGCTGCGCAAACAGCAGCACTTTCTATACTTGTAGCCTCTTCGTGGCCATGGTGAGCATAGATCGCGTTGATGACGACTGGATGCTCTTTATAGCGTTTGCAAATTTCAGCTCCAAGATCGACGTGGCTGCCCTCGTACTCGTGAGTTAGTGCTTTGCCGATGTCGTGAAGTATGCCAGCTCTTTTTGCTAGCTTCTCATCTCCGCCACACTCTGCTGCGATGATGCCAGCAAGGTGAGCCACTTCAAGGCTGTGCGCAAGGGCATTTTGACCGTAGCTTGCTCTAAATTTAAGCTTGCCTATTAGTTTTACTATCTCTGGATGAATTTTATTTAGACCAAGGTCCATGACGATGTTTTCGCCCTCTTCTTGTATGCTTTGCTCAAATTCTTCAGTTACTTTTTTGTGAAGATCCTCTATCCTTGCAGGCTGAATTCTGCCGTCCTCCACCAAAAGCTCGATCACTCTTGTAGCGATCGCACGTCTGTAAAGGTTAAAGCTGCTTAGTATGATCGCGTGCGGGGTATCATCGATGATGATATCAACGCCAAGCACCATTTCAAGGGTTTTGATGTTACGTCCCTCTTTGCCGATGATCCTGCCTTTTAGTTCATCGTTTTTGATATTTACGACATTTATCAGACGCTCAGCCGCAAATTCTCCAGCAAATCTTGACGTAGCCTGCGCCAAGATATAATTAACCCTCTTTTTAGCCTCTCTTTTTGCCTCTTCTTCGTACTTTCTAACGATGTGAGCGATGTCGGCGCGTGACTTCTCCTCGACCTTTTTAAGCACGACCTCTTTTGCCTCTTCCTCCGTTAAGCCAGCAGCGTGCTCAAGCACTCTTATCGCCTCTTCTACTTTGTTTTGATAAGTCGCTTTTAAATTTAAACCCTCTTCATAAGTGACCTTCGCATCTTGCTTATCTTTTTCAAAAAGCTCTTTGCTCTCGTTTAAAAGCTCTTGCTCATTTAGCAAAATTTTCTCTTTTTTGGTCAGCTCATCAAATTTACTTGCATACTCTTTTTGAAGCTTTGTCGTCTTGTCGTCGTATCTTTTTTTAGCCTCAAATTCAGCCTCTTGTACTGAAATTTTAGAGTTTTTAAGCGTTAGCTCAGCTTCATACTCGATAGCTTTTGCCTTTGCTTTTGCCTGCTCTAAAAATATGTTGTAGTTTGCATCATTTATCTTTTTGGCGTAGAGATACCCTGCTCCAACGCCCACCACACCGGCTCCTAAGCCTATTAAAACCTCTATCATTTATTCCTCTTTTTATATAATTTTTGCTTGGGGTTATATAAAAGTCTCCCACCGCATCGTGCGCCTGCGAGAGCACATCTTTGGTGTAGAAGTCTTTTACCTCTAAGAAAACTATCAGTTTTGGCTTAACGGGCAAAGTGTCAAAAAATCTATCGTAAAATCCTTTTCCGTGCCCTATCCTTGCCATAGCTCCATCAACCCCAATCGCTGGAACTACCGCCATATCGAGTTTAACATTATTCATTTTTTTGCCAGATGGCTGTCTGACATTAAATTTATAAGTTAGAAATGGCAGTCGCAATCTTACCATCTCTAAGCTAAGACCTACCATAAAAGGGGCAAAAATTTCACATTTATGTGATAAATTTCGTCTTATTTTAAGCACATCGACTTCGTAGTTAAGCGGCAGATAAAAGAGCACCTTTTTAGAATTTGTGTAATTTATCAAATTTAAAAGTGTTTTTACCGCCTTATAATGCGTGCATTTTGCTCTAAATTTAGCAAGCTTTATCAAATTTGCTCTTGCATTTTTTCTAAATTCGTTTTTTTCTAAATTAACGCTCATTTTATGCTCTTTCTTGTATAATCCTGAAACATTTTTCAAAAGGAAATTTATGACACTAAAACGCGCAATTATAACATCACTTTGTCTTTTTGCATTTTTCGGATGCGGCGACGACAACAAAAGCCAAAAGAGCGAGCAAAACACTAGCGAGCCAGCTGTGCAAAGTAAAAATTTAGAAGAAAATGCCAGCAAAGATGAAAATTTAAGCAAAGATACGCTCACACCAAAGATAAGCGAGAGCACACAAAGTGACGAAGTAAAAGATATAAGCCTAAAACTGCTTAACGGCACAACTATGCAGATCACAAAAAGAAGCAACGGCTTTGACGTAAAAGATGGCAAAAAAGCGACACTTTACGTATTTTTCGCTACTTGGTGCCCACCTTGCAAGGCTGAGATCCCATCTTTAAACAACCTAAGTGAGAAATTTAAAAACGAGCTAAACATCGTTGCTGTCTTGCTTGAAGACAAGAGTGAGGACGAGGTTAAAGAATTTGCTCAAAAGTATAAGATCAAATACGACATCGCAGTTGGCGAGGGAAATTTCTTATTTGAAAAGGCGATGGGCGGCATCAAAGGACTCCCTGCATCTGCACTCTTTAAAGCAAATGGCGACTACGCTCAAGGTTACATCGGTCTTGTGCCTGAAGAGATGCTTGAAACTGACATAAATAGGGCCATAAAATAATGCTTGAGTTTTTAAAAAGAGGCTTTGAAAAGACCTTTGGGGCGATAAGCTCGGCTAAAAAGTCAAAAAAGATCAACAAAGAGAGCTTAGAAGAAATTTTACTAGAGGCTGACGTGGCTTACGAGATCGTGGAGGAGATTTTATACTACTTGCCGCCGCAAGATGAAGTGAGCAGAGCTGATCTTAGACGCGTTATGAGTAGCTATTTTATCTACGAAAAGGAGCGCGTGATCGAGCCTGACAAGCCATTTGTCGATCTTATCCTTGGCGTAAATGGCGCTGGCAAGACGACAACTATCGCAAAGCTAGCAAATTTATATAAAAATAACGGCAAAAGCGTCATCTTAGGCGCTTGTGATACATTTAGAGCTGGAGCGATCGAGCAGCTTCGCCAGTGGTCAATCAGACTAAGTGTGCCAATAGTCGCCACTCAGCAAGGACATGATCCTTCAGCTGTTGCCTACGACACGATTAGCTCGGCTCTTGCAAAAGGCATCGACCGCGTCATCTTAGACACGGCTGGCAGGCTTCAAAACCAGACAAATTTAGCAAACGAGCTTGATAAGATCGTTCGTATCAGCAAAAAAGCCTACGAAAAGGCGCCTCATCGCAAGATCCTCATCCTTGATGGCACGCAGGGCAACGCTGGCGTCGCGCAGGCAAAGGCGTTTAATGAGATCGTCTCGCTTGATGGCGTCATCATCACAAAACTTGACGGCACTGCAAAGGGCGGAGCGCTATTTGGCGTGGCAAGGGAGCTTGAGCTACCTATATTTTATATAGGCGTTGGCGAGAGCATGGACGATATCATCAAATTTAACCCAGACGAGTTTTTAGACGAGCTGATGGACGCCATTTTTGAGTAGGGTAAAATTTCTTAGTAAAATTTGCTTTTTTGCTGCTCTTTTGGCGATTGATTTTCTTGCATTTACTCCAAAAAGTCCTGCGATCATCGAAAATTCGTGGGACAAAGCAAACCATTTTTTAGCTTTTTTCGTCCTTTATATACTGCTCTACCTTGGCTATGAGTTTAAAATTTTAAAAAATTTAGCCCCACTTTTAGCCTTTGGCGTGCAAATAGAGCTCGTTCAGGCATTTTTACCAAATAGGAGCTTTAGCCTGCTTGACATCGTGGCTGACATGATCGGAGCGGCCTTTGGAGTGATGATAATTGAAATTTTAAAAAGGATATATTATGGCAAAAGCAAAGCCAGTTTTTGAGTGTCAAGCCTGCGGTAATCAACAAGCAAAGTGGCTGGGCAAATGCCCACAATGTGGGGCTTGGGATAGCTTTGTCGAGCTTAGCCAGCAAGAGATAAAGATAAGCAAAGAGATAGCAAAAAGTAGTGGCACACCTAGCAAAGCCATAAGTATTGATGAAGTTGAAATTCAAAATTTCACGAGATTTAGCACCAAAGATAGCGAGCTAGACCTTGTTCTTGGTGGTGGCGTGGTCGAGGGTTCGCTTGTGCTTATAGGCGGCAGCCCAGGCATTGGTAAATCAACCTTGCTTCTAAAAATCGGCTCAAATTTAGCAAAGGACGGCAAAAAAACGCTCTATGTAAGCGGCGAAGAGAGCCAAAGCCAGATAAAAATGAGAGCTGACAGGCTAAATGCTGTGGATAAAAATTTATACCTGCTAACTGAAATTTGTCTAGAAGATATCCTGATAGAAGTGCAAAAGAGCGACTACAAGGTGCTAGTCATTGACTCCATACAAACGCTTTATAGCCAAAATATAACCTCCGCACCAGGCTCGATCACGCAGGTTCGTGAGATCACATTTGAGCTGATGAGGCTTGCAAAGAGCCAAAATATCTGTGTTTTCATCATCGGTCACATCACCAAAGAGGGCTCTATCGCAGGGCCTAGAGTGCTTGAACACATGGTCGATGTAGTGCTTTATTTCGAGGGCGACGCGAGCAGAGAGCTGAGAATTTTGCGTGGGTTTAAAAACCGCTTTGGCTCGACGAGCGAGGTTGGTATATTTGAGATGAGCCAGCACGGACTGGTGAGTGCAAATGAGGTATCGAGTAAATTTTTCACACGTGGCGGGGCGATGAGTGGCAGTGCTATCACCATCATAATGGAAGGCTCAAGGGCGCTTAGCATCGAAATTCAGGCGCTTGTTTGCGAAAGCGCCTATCCAAAACGAAGCTCCACTGGCTTTGAGAGAAACCGCCTAGATATGCTGCTAGCACTTCTTGAGCGAAAACTTGAAATTCCACTTGGGCACTACGACGTATTCATAAACGTTTCAGGTGGCGTTAAGATAAGTGAGACTGCGGCCGATCTAGCCGTCATCGCAGCGATAATCAGCAGCTTCAAAAACCGCCCTATCAGCAAGGACAGCGTCTTCATCGGCGAGCTAAGCCTAAACGGCGAGATAAGAGAAATTTTCAATCTCGATCAGCGCTTAAAAGAGGCAAAAACGCAGAAATTTAAAAATGCCATCATCCCAAACAAACCGCTTGACACGCAAGGTCTAAAGTGCTTTTACGCCAAAGATATCACGCAAGTGCTTGAGTGGATGTAAATTTACTCTGGAACAAATCATGCTTACTCTTTTACAGATAATATCAAGGAGCAAACCATGAATGATATTAGCATCTTAGGCACCAATGTAAATTCATACACCAAGCAACAACACAAACGTGAGAGATATACAAATTTTAGTGATCTTATAAAACAAAGTATTAAAGAAGAGAGTAGCAAGCCAAACCAAGAACCAGCTAAATTTACTTATACCACTTCTTCACAAAACAGCCTTATCTCTTTAAATTTTAATGACCTTCAAGCTTATGGCTACACAGTAGATAAAGCAGGCTTTATGGGAGCTGACTTTAACAAGGCTGCAGGCTTGCCACAGGACTTTAAAATCCACAAAAGCACACTTGATGAGATAGTTAGATACAACAATAAAACATATCTCTTCACACAAGATAGAAGCAAGGCTGCCTTTGAAAAGATAGACGTAGCTGATACCACAAAACACTACTATAACCTTTTTAAAAGCATTGTAGGGGACGAGAAAGATAGATATAGCGAAGCTGATCTAGCAAATTTACCAAAAGGCTTTAGCATGGATACCAACCAAAAAACATTTGGTAAAAATGCAAATTTCTTAAAAGATGTGAGCCTAATATCTGTTACAAATGTATATAAAACATTTGATCAATTTAACGATGCAAAGAGCGTTAGAGATGAGCTTAGAGGCTTTGGAGTAAGCCACGAGGTCTATGAGCTAAATTTTAGCAAAGAGCGTCTTGGCACAAGAGCCAGTGATGAATATACATTCAATCCAGATATGTCGGTATATCAAGCAGATAATACTTATAGCAATGCTGGTGTATTTGTGGGATTTTTAAAGAGCTTTAGTCCTATCGCTAGTGATAGTGGCGAGACGAAGCTTAGCGTGGAGGCAAGCTCTTACTCAAAGCTAATGAGTGAGCAAAGCCTAGCTGATGATATGGTGCCTCTCTCAAGGCTTTTAAAAAATGAGAAGATGATCAAATTTATTTTAGAAGAGTTACTAAAAAGAAATACTCACTTCAAAATACGGCAAAAGTGCTGGTGAGATAGTAGATAGTGTGCTAGCTCATGCCACAAAGCTTCAAAATGAGACAAAAGTTTAAATAGATAAATTTAAAAGGTGGCTATCTTTATCCATCAAGCCATCTTATTTAAAATTTGCTTCTTATCTATCTTTTGCATAAGCTCTAAGACATCTATGCCTCTTTTTTCTTTGAAATTTAAAAGCTCTCTTGCATAGAGAAATTTTTGATCCTTGTTTATATCATAGGTCTCATACTTCTTTTTAACCTGCATAGGTTTAAATTTCTTCTCAGCCTGCTCTTTAGCAAAATTTGCATTGTATTCTTGTTCTTCTTTGTGTAGTTTGGCTAGAAATTCTTTATGCTCTTTTGTAGTTTTTTCTACATCTTCTCTATAAAGCTTCTTAAACTCTTCTATGCTTAGATCTGCTCTAACAAACAATGCAGCACCATCATTACTCATCATTGTGTCTTCAGAAAATGATTTTACAAAAGCTTCTAGTTCCGCCTCCTCTTCTGCTGTGCCAAGACCAACCATTTTACCAACTATCGTTGGTTTGCCGTCTATAGAGTTTGTAAGCAACCAGTCCATGTAATCTTGGAGTTCGCGAACTCTAAATTCTTCCATATTTTCTGGCTCTCTTTTTGCTGATAAAGCCCGTCTTTCTTGAATGGTGTAATTAGATAGCATATTATCTATTCGATTTATAGTATCTGCTATCCAGCCCTCTTTGCTTTTGTCTATATCTATAAATTCTTTTATAGTTTTGCTCCAGGGTTTAAAAAGATTCTTTGAGTAGTCAAATTTTTCTTCGCTGACGCTTTTGTCTTGCTTACCTTCTTTGGCTACATTTTCTATTGCATTTTCTTTTTGAATAGTGTTATCTTGTATCGGTGTGTTGCTAAGTCCGTTTATGCTAGTTATCATTTTAAACTCCCCTTTACGCTGTCTTATCCACTTTAAGCTTTGCCACTTTTTCTAAAATTTCAAACATACTCTTGCCACTATCAAATTCACTCTTAATAAATTTATATATCTCCTTAAATCTCTCATCGGCTTCAAGCTTATAGGTTTGAGATTTTTTAGTAACTTGTATAGGTGTAAATTTCTTCTCTTTTTTATCTTCTTCGTTTTGTGTTTCAAGATCGTTGATAGAATTTATAGTATCTTTTGCTAGCTCCTCGTCAAACTCTAAACCAAAGCGCTCATTTAGTGCAAATTTAGCCCATTTGCCTTTAAACTCATCAACGCTCATATCGCTATCAAGTAGTTCAGCTGTCTTACTACCGCCAAAAGCTATAAAAGAGAGGATTTTTTTATTTGCAAACTGATCTATAAAATCATCAACACTGAGCTTTTTACTATTTAATGGATCTTTAAAAATCCCCTTTGGCTCAAATGCTGGATTTCTCTCAAGCCCCAAAGCACCGCTATCATCTATAAATTTCTTTAGCTCATCTATCTCATCTTTTGAAAAAGAGTCGTCATAGCCCATTAGCTTGCCAAGTATGCTTACTCTTGCCTCTCCTTCACCTTTTACAAAGCCAGTAAGTGAGTGATTATATCTGTCATACTCTCTTGCTCTTTCTTTATCATCTAGCCTTGCATACTTAGTAAATGTCATACCATGATCCATATCGTTACTAAGTATCTCATTTATATCATTAAATTTAAAGCCCATCTCTCTTGCTATGTTCTCTCTTGAGAGGTAGTTAGAGGTTGAAAGATTATTAGAAATTTGCATTTTACTATCCTTAGTTTTTATGATCACCAAAGGTTACATCAAATTTCGTCTTTTTTGTAAAAAAGTTTATATAGGTATTTATTTATAAATTAGACTTTACATAAAAAAGTAGCTAAAAGCTAAAACAGATAAATTTCACACTATCATCACTGCAGCTACGGCAAATCCGCCGTCGTGAGTTATACTAAGGCTTGCTTCTTTGATATTAAAGCTTGTATAAATTCTTGGGCTAAATTTTATCTTTGGTGCGTTTCTTGCGTCTTTGCTGAGCATAATGTCTAAAAAGCCACACTCTTTGCTGATACCCACACCAAGGGCTTTGCTAGCTGCTTCTTTGGCCGCCCAAAATCCAGCCAAAGTCGCATCATTTTTTGCTAGCGCGATCTCGCTATCACTTAAAAATCTCTTTAAAAAAAGCTCGCCGTGACGAGCCTTAAGTCTTGAAATTCTATCTATCTTAACGATATCGATGCCTATCATTGCACCACAAAATCAGTAAAAAATATGTTTTTGATGTAGCCATCATTTAGCACTTCATTTAGCTTACCGACGATCTCGTCTTTTAGCCTATCCTTGCCCTTTGCAGTGCTTACTTCTTCGTAAGTTTTAGAAGAGAGCGTTCTTATGATGATATCTCTTAAAAGTGCCTTTTTCTTATCAAGCTCGGCAGTTAGCAGCTCGTCGCTTTGCTCTAGATCGATCTTAGTTTTAAGAAATCTTGATCCATTTTCACTAAGTAAATTTACGACAAACTGATCAAGCGGATATATAGGTCCCATGTTCGAATAGTCGTTGCCACCGCGTTTTGCTTTGTTTTGAGCGGGTGCTGGTTGAGTTTGAGTCTGAGCTGGTGTTTGCGCCATATTTGCCTCTTTTGGCTCGTCAGAACTAAGCATCAAAAACGCCACTAGCCCTCCGATAACTAGCAATAAAACAAATATCGCGATGATGATTATCATCAAAGCGCCATTGCCACCTTTTTTTGCTTTTTTCTCTTCAACTTCTTCAGCCATCTTTCCTCCTTTAAGTTTTGGCTATAATTATACAAAAAATTCACAAAAATGAGAAAAGATGATACATAAAACCAACGCCGCTAGGCTTTTAGACAAGCTAAAAATAGAGTATGAGATACTTGAATACGAAGTCGATCTAAATGATCTTTCAGCCGTTCATGTAGCAGCTAGCACCAAGCAAGATATAAAGCAAATTTATAAGACGATCGTCTGCCAGTGTGAGCCTAAAAATTTTGTCGTTGCTTGCCTGCAAGGCGATCTGGAGCTTGATCTAAAAGCACTTGCTCATGCGTGCGGTGCCAAACGCTGCGAGCTTATAAATTTAAAAGACCTAGAGAAGATCACCGGCTACATCAGAGGCGGCTGCTCGCCACTTGCTATGAAAAAGCACTTTGCGACCTTCATCGACGAGCGAGCAAAAGAGCAAGAGTACGTGCTAGTAAGCGCTGGAGTAAGAGGCAAGCAGATAAAGATAGCTCCAAACGACCTTTTAAAGGCTTGCGAGGCGGGTTACGCCGATATCGCCAGGCTAGCTCTTTAAAAACTCTATAAATTTAAACTTCTCACCCAAAAACTCGGGCGAGAGTAGAAATTTCGCTTGTTTTGCTGCATTTTCGTAGGCTTGCTTGCTGCCCTTTTCAAGCACCAAAGATAAAATTTCATCCACGCCAAAGTCGCAAACCAAAGCATCATTTTGCTTTTTAAATTTAAGCATCAAAAAGCCAGCTTCGCAAAAAGCCTCTTTTACCTGCTTAAAACAAAGGCTATAAGTTAGATCTGAGCTTTTAAAATATGGCGCGAGGTTTGAAATTTCAAACAATGAAAAAACTTGATGATCTTTAAAAACTCTTAGGCTAAACTCATTTTTTGGCTCAAATTCTCCGTAGTCAAAGCTTAAAAATCTCACCTTTTTTGCCGCATTTGCAAGCTGGAGCGCAAATTTGGCATAACTAGTTGATATCTCGCCCTTTTTTATGCCAAATTTCTTTGCTAAATTTAGTAAATTTCGATCTGCCTTTTGCCAGTGAAATTTTAGTTCATCATCCACAAAAAGCATATTATCTGCGTCTATCACCTCACAGCTAAATGCGTCAAGTAGCTCATTTGAGATGACAAAAATTTCATCAAACGAGCACTCGCCCAAATTTTCATAGTGTCCTACTCTAACCTCGTCACCAAAGCGATTTTTAAAGGTTTCAAGCTGTTTTTTACGTAAAATTTCATGAGGTTCAATGATGATAAGCTCTAAATTTGACAAAATTTCTGGCTCAAGTGTAAAGATGCCTTGAGCAAAATCAGCCAGCATATCACCAGAGTTTGCGCCGATCTCCACGACCTTGCAAGAGCTAGAAATTTCGCCATTTTTAAGTAGCTTTAAAAAGTAGTTTGCAAGGCAGGCGCCAAAGAGGTAGCCAACGCTTACATTTGTGTAAAAATCACCCTTCTTGCCGATATCCACACCAAATTTATAGTAGTTTTCATTGACCCAGATATCAAAAAACTCGCTAAATTTCATAGATCAGGCAGCTTCCAGCCTCTGTAAAATGCGAACATCCTGACCGTTATACCAGCAGCTAGCAAGAGCATGGTAAAAAATATGTTGGTAAGGCCTAGATGATAGAGGATAAAGTAAGCAAGCCCCACGCCAAGGCTTATCGTGCCATAAAGTCCGGTGCGTAAAAACCACGGGACTTCATTTAGCAAGATATCTCTTAAGATACCGCCGCCAACGCCGTTAAAAAAGGCTATCATCATGACGCCAAAGATGTTGTAACTATACTCGATGGCAACCATCGCTCCGACGATAGAAAAGCAGATAACGTCGATCGCGTCGGCAAAGATAAAGACAAATTTCTTCTCCAAGCCCTCTCTTTTTATATGTAAATTTGTGATCCTAGATACGACAAGCATAAAGATGACGACGCTTACTGGCATGTAGTGAGTGAATGAATAAACTGCCCTACCAACGAGCATATCACGCATGATACCGCCTCCAAGTGCGGTCAAAAATGCGGACAAAAAGACGCCAAGCCAGTCACACTCCCTCTTTACAGCAAACAAAAAGCCACTAAGCGCAGCTGATGCGATACCAACGTACTCCACAAAAAGTATTAAGCTCATATTTTTTCCTTAAAAATGGGCATTTTATAATGAAATCTCATAAAATTTCATTAATAAATTTTTAAATAATAGTTTATTTTAGGCTATAATAACAAAAAATTTAAATAAGGAAATTTGATGAAAAAAATTCTAACTTTACTCTTTTTGATCGGCTCATTTTTTGCGTTAAATTTAAACGCTGATGTGATTCAAAACCAAAAATTAAAAAATGCGATAAACATTTTAAACGCTTTTGGCACTAGAAATTTAAAACCAAATACCAAATTTACAGGCATCAAAGCCATCGCTATCATCCCAGACGTAACAAAAGCAGGCGCGATCATCACTGGCTCAAAAGGCAGAGGCGTATTTATCGCTAAAAACGACAATGGCGAGTGGTCAAGCCCATTTTTTGTAAATTACACATCTGGCAGCATCGGCCTTCAGCTAGGATATAGCTCGGCTGATATGATCATCTTGTTTAAAAACTCAGAAGCCTATGCAAGCTTGTTTAACGCAAAAGATACGATCAGTCTAAAAGCAGAAGCAACTGGTGGCGTTGGCAACGAAGTGGCGATAGCTAGTGATTTGCCTGAAATTTCAGCATTTGTCGAGGAGCGTGGCAAGACAAGTGGAGCTTTTGTTGGCGTTAGCCTAGATGTGGCAAGACTTAAGATAAACGCACAAGATACAAACGACTACTACGAGAGAATGTATGACTTTGAAGATATCTACAACAACAGCCCAAAAGCTAGCAAATACACAATCAAATTTAAAGAGATAATCTCAAAATACTTCTTATAATAACCTCGCAACTTGGCTCTTTTAGAAGAGTCAGGCTCTCTTTTTTTACATTTTAAAGATTTTAGAAATTTTAGTTTATAAATTTAGCAAGATTATGGCTTAGCCTTTTGCTAAACCATAAATAGTGATACAAAGCGTTTTTTAGGGATTGGAGAAAATTGAGTCATATATTCAAACGCCTCTTCGTAGTCGCCGTCTGTATATTGCGCGACTTGCTCGATAAGCTCATAAAGCTCTTCATCATCCATCGAGTCAAAGCTGCCTCTATTTTCCAAAACCTCTAACAAAACGGCGTCTAATTCTAGCTCGTCGTAAGTCATTTCGTTCCTTAATTCTGATTTAAAAAATGCGAAACTATACCAAAAGAAGCTTATAAAATACTTTACTTAGAATTTGTAATAAATTTTATGCATTTTTTAGTAGAAAAGTTGTAAAATCTTTACATTCATTATCAATTTGATAGGGATTTTGTGGAAGACTTTGAACTATTTTACAAGCATTTTAACGAGTTTTTAAAAGCTTTTAACCAAAAAGGCTCTGAGATAAAAGAGCAAATTTTGCGTGTGCTTTTTGCAAGCAAGTCACATCTAAATGCTCAAGAAATTTGTCAAAAAATTTATGAAATTTACAAAAATGAAATTTCAATGACTTCTATATATACCTTTTTAAATTTTTTAGAAAACCACCATTTAGCAAATAGTTTTGAGCAAAATGGTGTTAAAAATTACGAGTTAAATTTAAAATCCTCTCATGATCACTTGATATGTGAAATTTGCGGAAAGGTGGTTGATTTTGAAGATGAGATGATAGAGCAAAGGCAGGAGCAAATTTGTAGCCAAAGGTCATTTAGCGCAGAGTCTCACAAGATGATACTTTATGGAATTTGTAGTGATTGCCAAGCAAAAAATGGGGTTTAAATTTATCATTTCATTTTGCTTTTTGATAATGAAAGACAAAAAAATTTCAGATTTGTTTAAGTTGCAGGTTAGATAATACGCAGACAAAATAAAAGGATGAAAATGGATATAAAAACACAAACTTTAGCACAAGTTGCAAGCTATTTTTCGATGATAGCTCACACAAATGGCAGACTAAGAGTAAGGGTTAGCCCAAAGATCAAAGAGCTAAGTAGTAGCGTAAATTTAGCTAGTTTAGATGATATGATCGCCCAGATAAATGGCATAAAAAATGTTAAATTTAACAAGATAATCGGCTCTGTAACGATCGAATACGATCATGAAATTTTCCCTAAAAATCTCTGGGAGGATCTCTTAAAAGGGCAAAATTTAGAAGAAATTTCAGCTAAAGTAAATGAAGTAGCAAGAGAAGTAAAATATGCTTAACGAGCTTTTAAACGCCTCTTATACGAGCGAAAAAAACGCACTTAGGCTATATGAAGGTCTAGCTTCATTTGGCGAAGTATTTGATCAAATCGCAAGTGTGAGAAAAAATGCGATCATCTTGATAGAGAAATTTGCAAGTGCGCATGAGTATGAGCTTGTTTGCGAAAATGAAGCTATCTTTTTGCCAGCAAAAAATAAAGAAGATGCGCTGATAGAGGCACTAAACTATGAAAATGAGCTAAACAAAATGTATGAGAAATTTTGTGAAAGCTTAGACGATGAGGAGCTAAAAGATCTATTTTTTAGACTTTGGGCTACTTCAAATAACGAATATATCGCCTCTTTAAAGCACTGCTTAAAAGAAATTTATAGTGGAGCTGGAGCAAAAAATGAGCTAAATTTAAATGAAATTTCACAAAATTTTGAGCAAAATGGCATAACAAACATTTTAGAAAGCTATCAAAATGACTTTAATGAGATAACTAAAAGCTTGCAAAATATCGCAAGTGGCAAGGCTGATAAAAGCGAGTTGGCAAAGATCACAAACAACCCAAATTTCTCGTTTTTTAGCGGGCTTGCGCTTGGGGCATTAGGCATTTCAGTAGTTAGCAAAAATTTTAATAAGGATGAAGAAGATGAATAATTTACAAAATCAAACAAAGAAAGGATTTAAAATGGCATTACCATTTTTAGCAGGTTTAGCAATAGGCGGTTTAGCAGTAGTTGCTTGGAGTAAAAGAGATAAGATCAAAGAGTGCGCCAAAGATGGCTTAGATAAAGGCAAAGAGGCTGCAAAAGATCTTTATAAAAAAGGTAAAAACGTCGCAAAAGACGCAAAAGACTTTATGGTCAAAGAAGAGAAAAAAGCAAAACGTGGCGTTAAAAAAGTAGAAAAAGAGGCTGAAAAAGTGGTTAAAAAAACAAGAAAACCACGTGCTAAAAAGCCAGCAGCTCCAAAAGCTATCACACCAAACGATATAGCTTAAGGATAGAGAATGCAAGAAAATAGTCTTTTTACACTTTCAAACACAAGGCTTCCATTTGATCACTTCATCAGTGGAGCCTTGATCGCTGGCATGGGTGCGGCTGCGCTTGGCTTTAGCGACTATCTAAACAACAGAGCAACTAAAAAAGACGTCGCTAAAAAGATAGCAAAATACGCCGTAACTGGTGGTTTTGTAGGTGCTGTTGGCATTCACGCTTCAAATTTAATAGCACAAAAAAAATATCTAAACGCAGCAGCTTTTACTGCAGCTGGCATCGGCGGTCTTTTGATAGCTGAAGAACTAATAAAATTGGAGAGTAAATAATGAATAACCCTTATATCAATGAAGAAAACGCAAACGAAGTAGCAGCAAATGACGCAGCAGCAACTCAGCCAAGTGCAGTTGATAATGCGATAAACAATGCAGCTCAAAATTTACCATTTGTACCTGAAAATTTTAACGCAGCTGGCTTTGTAAAAGGCCTACTTTTAGGCGGCATAGCAGCTTATGTGCTAACTAATCCAAAAGCACAAGAGTGCGTATTTAAAGCGATCATCAAAGGTGGCGAGCTAATAAACGCTGGCATAGAAGAACTAAAAGAGCGTTTTGAAGATGTCAAAGCAGAACTTGACTCACAAAAATAAGGTCACTCTAGCTCACAAGAGCAAAAATAGAGCGAGGTTTATTTGCGAGAGCCTAAACGCTAGAAGCGATGTCAGCGCTATCGAGGCTGCGATCTCAGAGCGAACCGATGCAAAAAGCGTGCGTGTAAATAAATACGCAAAAAGCATCGTTGTTGAGTTTGATAAGAGCTACGAGAAAATTTTAGATTTTATAAAAAGCTATGATTTTCCAACCAAGCCAAAAGATGAGAGCCTACCTAGCAAAGCAAATATCTACAAAGCTGCTGCTGCACTTGGCGTAACGCCATTTATGAGTAATAAAACTCTAAAATCAGCCGTAACTCTTTACGCCACAGCTCCAAATTTAATAGAAGGCGCAAAAGAGCTAAGGCATGAGGGCATCACCTCAAAAGTGCTCGAGGCAACTGCTATTGGCACAAGCCTTGCAATGGGTGATCATTTGGCTGCAAATAGCACAAATTTGATGATAAATATCGGCGAATACATGGAAGAAAGTGCTAGCCACAGAAGTGATGATCTCATCAAAGAGCTAGCCAAACCAAACATCGAAGAGGTCTGGGTCGAGCGAAATTTAAACGGTGAAAAGACGCTTGAAAAGGTAAAAACCGAAAATTTAAAAAAAGGCGACATCGTAGTAGTCGGAGCTGGCGAGACGATAGGCGTTGATGGCTACATCGTCGAGGGCAATGCTGATGTCAATCAAGTCTCAATGACTGGAGAGGCCGAGCCTGTAGCAAAAGCTAGAGGCGACCGCGTCATAAGCGGCACTGTTGTCGATGAGGGCAGGATCAAAATTTGGGCTGAAAACGTAGGTAGCGACACCGCAACCGCAAGGATCAAAGAGTACATCCAAACTTCACTTAATGAAAAATCAGCCATCGGCGTAAAAGCTCTAAAACTAGCTGATAAACTAGTGCCAGTCACACTCTCTCTTGCTGGGCTTTCGTATGTTATAAACAAAAATATGAACAGCGTTGCAAGCGTGCTTCAAGCTGACTACTCTTGCGCGCTTAAGCTTGCTACCCCAGTTGCGTTTAAGTCAAGCATCTCAAAGGCTGGCAGAAACGGCATCCTCATAAAAGGCGCAAAGGCGATCGAGGCTCTAAGTTCGGTTGATACATTTGTCTTTGACAAAACCGGCACTCTAACTCATGGACGCCTAAGTGTGGTTGAAATTTACTCTTTTAAAGATGGATTTTCAGAGGCTGATATCTTAAATTTAACCGCAAGTGCCGAGGAACACTACTTCCACCCAGTAGCTGAAGCGATAGTTGAGGCTGCAAACAAGCGTGGATTTAGTCATATCCACCACGACGAGGTTGAATTTATTGTGGCTCACGGTGTAAAAACTGCTATGCACGGCAAAGAGGTCGTTATCGGCAGTAGGCACTTCTTAGAAGATGATGAGATGATAAGCTTTAAAGCTCATGAAGCGCTTATAAATAAGGCTTTACAAAGCGGTTTAACCCTGCTTTATGTAGGATACGACAAAGAGCTTGTTGGTGTGATCGCTATGAAAGATGATATGAGAACAAACGCTAAAGATATGGTGGCAAAACTACGAAATCTTGGCGTGAAAGAGATAGTTATGCTAAGTGGCGACATAAAGAGCAAAGCTGAAGAGGTAGCGCGCGAGCTTGGGCTTGATAGGGTCTATGCTGAGTGCTTGCCAACGGACAAAGCAGCGATCATCGAAGAGCTAAAGAGTGAGGGCAAAAAGGTCGCTTTTGTAGGTGATGGCATAAATGACGCGCCAAGCCTAACAAAAGCAAATGTTGGCATCAGCATGCACAAAGGTGCTGATATCGCTAAAGCAACAGCTGATATAAGCCTTTTAAAAGATGACATCATGAGCGTAGCGCTTGCAAAAGAGCTTGCTAATAAAACTATGAAGTTAATTAGCTCAAATTTCCGCTCAACCGTTGGCGTAAATACAGCTATACTAAGTGCCGCAACGCTTGGCATGCTAAATCCAATAGCAACTGCCATGCTTCACAATGGCACGACGATCTGGCTTCTGCTCAACTCAATGAAGGGCGTGAAGATCAAGTCAAAATAAATTTGAAAGGATAGATGGTGTTTGAGAATTTCTTAAACTTTTTAAACGGCAAAATGGATGTAGCCAACGACTTTTTGTATGGATATTTTTTGGTTATCATCCTTGTAGCTTCAGGAATTTATTTTAGCTACCTTACCCGTTTTGTGCAGTTTAGGATGTTCTTTGAAGCTTGCAGAGTTCTGGTAGAGAAAAAGGATAAGTATAACAAGCACCATCTAACTCCGTTTCAAGCGCTGATGATCTCGACTGCTTCGCGCGTTGGCATCGGCAACATCGCTGGAATTTCAGCTGCCATCGTCGCAGGTGGTCCAGGAGCACTTTTTTGGATGTGCTTGATGGCGTTTTTAGGCTCAGCTTCAGCCTTTATCGAGAGCACTTTGGCTCAAATTTATAAAACCAAAGATGTCTTTGGCTTTAAAGGCGGACCGGCTTATTACATCAAAAACGGGCTTGGCATAAAGTGGCTTGGCTCTTTGTTTGCCATCATCCTCATCATCACCTATGCTTATGGTTTTAACGGGCTTCAAAGCTACACTATGACCTCTGCTTTTGAAATTTACTACGATAAAGCAGGCAGCAATATCACCTTTGCGCAAAGTGGCTTGCCTATTGGCATCGGACTTATACTTACAGCATTTACGGCTGTGATGTTTTTTAGTAAGAGCCACATCATCGGCAAAGTTAGCTCATATATCGTGCCTTTCATGGCGCTTACTTACATCTTGCTAGCTATCATCGCGATCGTTTTAAATTTCAAAGAAATTCCAGCCGTCATCAAGATGATCATAGAAAGCGCCTTTGATTTTAAAGCGATATTTGGCGGATTTGCTGGAAGCGTGATCGTGATAGGCATAAAAAGAGGACTTTTCTCAAATGAAGCTGGCATGGGCTCAGCGCCAAATGCAGCGGCTGCGGCGCACACAAGCCACCCAGTAAAACAAGGGCTAGTGCAAGCAATGGCGGTATTTATCGATATGACGATATGCGTCGCCTCTGGCATGATCGTGCTTTTTTCTCAGGCATATCTTACAAAACAAACTGGCGTAAGTGGCGAAGTGCTAACCGCCCTACCTCTTGTTCAAGCAGCGATGAAAGAGTATTTTGGCGACTTTGGACTACACTTTACGACCCTTGCAGTAGTGCTATTTGCCATCACGTCGCTCATCGGCAACTACTACTACGCACAGGCAAATATGAAATTTCTAACAAAAAGCAAAAATTTAACGCTAGCATTTAAGATCACAGCAGTGATTATGATATTTATAGGCGCTCAGATGAACTTAAAACTCGCTTGGAACATCGCTGATATCACGATGGCGGCTATGGCTACGATAAATATCATCGCTATTTTCTTACTATCAAAAGTGGTGATAATAGCGATAAAAGACTACGAAGCTCAAAGAAAAGCTGGTAAAAATCCAGAATTTGACCCAGAGAGTCTAGGCATCAAAAATACAAGCTGCTGGAGCAAAAACTAAAGGAGAAAATTTGGGAAAAGATATAAAGATAAGCGGCAAACTACTAGACCTAAACACCCATAGACAAGTAGCAAAGGTCGGCATGAGCGTCACTTTGGCATCCGTTTGCCTAAGCGCACTTTTTATGAAAAATAGATCTGTTAAAAAATTCCACGTAGCTTCTGGCATCGCATTTACATGCTTTGTGCTTTACCACGCTGGACTTTACGACAACGGCATCTTTAAAAAGATGATCGTAAAAGCAAAAACCGCTTCAAAAAAGGCATAAAATGAGACTAAGCGACGCTGAAATTTTAGACTACATAAACGAGGACCTACCCTACTTTGACCTCACAACGTCGCTTCAAGATATCGATAAAAAAGCCTCGCTTGAAATTTACTCGCGTGATGAAATTTGCGTTAGCTGCGTAGATGTGGCAGCAAGCATAGCAAGACTACTTGGCTGCGAGAGCGAAATTTTTGTCAAAAACTCTCAAATTTGCAAGGCTGGCGATGTGATCATAAAAATTTATGGTAGCTACGAAGACGTGCATAAGGCTTGGAAACTAGCCCAAGTCGCACTAGAATATGCTAGCGCCATCGCAACCTACACAAACAAAATGTCAAAAGCTGCAAAAAGTGTCAATGAAAAATGTGAAGTGTTGGCAACTAGAAAGAGCTTCCCATTTGCAAAGAAATTTTGTGTAAAAGCCGTACTTGAAGGCGGTGGTGGCATCCATAGGCTTGGGCTTAGCGATAGTATTTTATTTTTTAAAAACCACATGAAAGCCTACGGTAGCTTTGATAAATTTTTATCGCATTTGCCAGAGTTTAAAGCAAAAATGGCTGAGCGAAAAGTATGCATTGAAGCTGAAAATTTAGACGAAGCAGGTAAGCTTTTAAAAGCAAATTGCGACGTCGTGCAGTGCGATAAATTTAGCCCAGAGCTTATCAAAAACGTGCTAGCCTTAAGAGATGAAATTTCGCCAAATACTATGATACTAGCAGCTGGCGGCGTAAATTTATCAAACGCAAAAGATTATGCAAATGCCGATGCGATAGTCACTTCTGCGATGTACTCAAAAGGCGTTGCTGATATCAGCGCAAGACTTGAAATTTTGTAAAATTTTACATATAAAAATACATATAATAAATATCTCTAAAATTTTAAAATTTATGAACAAACATACCATATCGCTAAATTTAAACTTGCTAGAGTTTTAATTTGCATGCAGTGCAAAGCACTGAGGCATGCCACTTCTAACGTGCGAGGGGATTGGGGGATTTAAAAAGGGGGATAAGGGGACGGCTTCGTAATTCAAGTCCCCTTGTCTCCCTTAACAAAGAAAGAAAACTTTAAATTTCTAAAAAAGTATTTTACAAATTTTAAAATTTCATTCACTCGCAAGAATTGACTACTAAAATTTGGCTTCGCTTACAGCTTAGCTCAAATTTTAGAGCCGAAATTACTCGTTCATGAAATTTTAAAATTTTATGGATAGTTTTATAAGTTAAATTTAGAATTTAAAGCAGAAAAACAAGTAGTCTAAAATTCACATAGTCCTCTAAATTTAGAGGACTATGCTTTGTGTTTTATCGTGGTCTTTGGTTATCTTTACAATAAGTCTTTTAAAACCTCTTCTTCCTAACATCCTCAACAATAGCTTTAGCCATCTCATCTACTTCTGATGTTACTTCGTTTGCTTGGTTGGCAATTACAACATTTTCTTTTGTTAGGTGATCTATTTGAGCAACTGATTGATTTATCATATTTATGCCTTCACTTTGCTCTTTAATTGATTCACTCATCTCATTTATTGATTGAGCTAATACATTTGTATTTGCTTCTATCTCACCAAGAGATTTTTGAGTACGTTCAGCTAGTTTTCTAACTTCATCAGCAACAACTGCAAATCCTCTACCATGTTCTCCTGCACGTGCTGCTTCTATTGCAGCATTAAGAGCTAGAAGGTTTGTTTGATCTGCTATATCTCTAATGATAGTTATGATGTTTTTAATTTCATCACTTTGTCTTATAACATCAGCTGTCTTTTGAGAGATGGCATTCATTGAGCTAGACATTTGCTCAACTGCAGCTGCTGATTCTTGTAAGCTATTTGCTTGAGTGTTTGCTGAGCTTGCTACTTTTGATACTGAGCTAGCTAGAAGTTTAGCTTTTTCTTCAAGTACTTGAGCTTGGTTTAGATTGTCATTTAGCATTTTAGATATTTCAATGCCTAGAGAGTTTATACCACTTGCTATCTTACCATCATCATCAAGTCTTTTTGTAAAGTCTTGGTTTTTATAAGTGTTTAGTAGATCAAGTACATCTTTACCATTACTTGATATTGCACTTTTAAGAGCAAGTTGTAGATCTTTAAATGTGCTTTTTAGTTGATTTAGAGCTGGGTTATTAGTATCAGCTTCTAAGCTTGCTTCATAGTTGCCATCTTTTATCTCATTTACAAAGGTGTTGGCTTTTTGGATGAAAGCATTTTCATTTTCTTTAGCTGTTTGGATCTTTTGGATGTTTTCGTTTATAAGAGAAGACATGATGCAAATTTCATCTTTACCTTTTAAGCTTAGAAGTTTGGCAGAATTTGTCTTGTTGTTTAGATATAAGAAAAACTCGCTTAGCCCGCCCTTTACGCTATCGATACCTGAGATGATATTTTTACCGACAAAAAATGAAACCAAAACAAGCAATAGTATAAAACAGGCAAGCAAAATAACCATAGAAACAGCTAAGTTGCCAGCTTCGCTCATATCTTGTAAAGCTTTATCTTTCATATCATTTAACAAATAAAGCTCATAGCTTCTAAAGCTATCGATCAAATTTGTGATGCTTTGAAACCAACTAGCCGCTTCGATCTTGCCAGCTGTCTCATCTGGAGTAGCGATAGCACTTTTGATGATATCATCTATCTTTTTAAACTCATCACTTTGCAAGATCTCTTTTTGCAAGCTATCTGCGTATGTGCCTGCGTTAAATTTCACGTAGTCATTTATGAGATTTTTGATGTTTGCGTTAAATGAAACCAAATTTACGTATGTATTTTTATCGATGTTATGTTTTATAAAGGCAGCATTTAGCACCGCCCTTGTGATACCAAAATACTCTTTGATCTTTGAGATACTAAAAATTCTAGCCAAGTTATCTTTCATATCAGGCTCAGAGCTGCTTGCGAGAGAATTTTCAAATATAAGTGTATTTTCGATCATATCGTGAAATTTAGGAGCTATGAGAGCAAAACTTTCTTTGCTATCTACTTTTGCTCTTATGCTATTAAGCTCGCTTGAGAGTTCATCTTTATTAGAAAGTTTAGACAAAACGCCATCAACTTTAGCTCTTTGCTCTTTTAAATTTTTATCAGCATCTTTGCCATTAGCTATAAAGCCTGCGCTATAGCCGCGCTCTTTTTGAAGTTCATGGATAAATTCACTTTGTTTTATGATATCTTCAGCTGTATTAAGGCTTGATACAGCTTGGCTTCTAGTCTTAAAAACGCCATTTAAAATATAAATACTTGTCGTACTTAAACAAATAAGACTTAAAATTACAATTAGTAGGATCTTTATTTTTATACTTAGATTATTCATTTTTCATTCCTTTGCATTACAAGATACGTTATATTGGCTGTTTCTCCCAAAAAACGAAGCGGATTTTATTACTTTAATAATTAAATATAACTTGAAAATATAAATTACATTTAAGCAATAATAAATTTACTTTACTAAACAAATGCTCTATTTTAGGTGATTTAAGAAAATTTTAATTACAAATAAATAATATTAATTAATAAAAAATATTTAAATTTTCTCTAAAATTTACGAAAATGAATAGATAAATTTGAAAAAGTAGTTAAAGATATTTTATAAGCAAAGATAAATTTAAGCAGGAGATCACTCCCCTGCTTTGAGATTATTTAGAAAATTTTGGTTCAGAAAACGCTGTAAGTTTTGGTGCTTCATCGCCTTGATATTTTCTGATATTTACAAGAGCTGTGTGGCTGATGTTGCCGTTTGCTAGCTTACTTGTTGGAATATCTATGGTTAGCACGTTTGCAGAGCCGTTTTTGCAGATGCCACTATCAAAGCCGTCATACCAAGCGCCCTCAGCTAGTTTTACAACGCCCTCTTTGATGTTTTTAGTCACATATGCGCCCGCTAGTACCTCGCCACGAGCGTTAAATACACACACCAAATCACCAGTTTTTACGCCAAGCTCTTTTGCATCATTTTCGTTTATCCACACTGGCTCGCGGTTAGCGATAGCATACTTCTCACGAAGTGAAGTTTGGCTTAGCTGTGAGTGCAAGCGGTCAGTTGGGTGAGCGCTTATCATGTGGTATTTTGCTGGTTTATCTTTCATGCCTAGCCACTCGATCGGCTCAAACCAAGTTGGGTGCGCTTTGCAGTCATCATAGCCCATTTTCTCGATCGTATCTGAGTAAATTTCGATAAGACCGCTAGGCGTTCCAAGTGCGTTTAGCACAGGATCTTCTCTAAATTCGCCAAGTCTTACCCAGTTATCACTATCTTGAGATGAGGCAAATGTGACTGGTTTGTTTTCATTCCAAAACTCTTCAAATGGCTTCATATCGCTTGCAAGCTCAGGGACCGCTTTTACTTGAGCGTAGGCTGCGTCATAGTACTCTTTGATCCAGTCAAACTCGTCTTTGCCGTTATCTGTGTAGGCGATGGCTAAATTTTTAGCATAAGCCTTGCAAAGGTCAGTGAAAATTTGATAGTCATCTTTTGCTTCGCGGTATTTTTCAACGACTTGTTTCATCGGCACGATGTTCATGTTTGAGTAGTCGCCAGTCATCGTGATGTCGTTTCTCTCATACTCTGTTGTGACTGGAAAGACGATATCAGCCATCTTAGCTGTTGGTGTCCAGTAAGCTTCATGAACGACTACGGTTCTTGGCTTTCTCCACGCTTTTAAATTTGTATTAGTATCTTGGTGATGCACAAGTGGGTTGCCGCCGACCCAGTAGATAAAGTCGATGTCTGGGTAGGTGATCTTTTTGCCGTCATGATCTATCACTTTGCCAGGGTGAAGCAACGCATCAGCGATACGAGCTACTGGGAAAGCGTAGTTGGTTGCTTTTTGTAGCCAGCTTTGACCTGTACCCGCTACTGCGGCTGCTTTTGCTACGAAGCGACCGCGTTTGTCAAATTCTCCCGTATCAGTGCCGATAAACTCGCCTTTTTCGTTAAATTTACCCACACTTGCGCTATTTACACCGCCGATGACTGCGCCCTTGCATGTTGGTGCGCCGCCGTTTGAGTAGTGGTAGCTTAAACCAAATCCCCCGCCAGGAAGTCCGATCTGACCGATCATAGCTGCAAGTGTCACCATCGCCCAGTGTGGTTGCTCGCCGTGATGAGCGCGCTGCATGCCCCATCCACTCATTAGCATCGTGCGGTTGCTTACAAATGTATCAGCTAGCTCTTTTAAAGTATCTTTGTCGATGCCACAAATTTTGCTCGCCCACTCTAAATTTTTAGGAGTGTTGTCTGTCTTGCCAAGTAGATATGGGAGGAATTTATCAAAGCCATAAGTGTAGTTTTCGATAAATTCTTTATCGTATTTGCCGCTTTCATATAGGTAGTGCATCATGCCTAGCATCATCGCTGTGTCGGTGTTTGGCACTGGAGCGATCCACTGAGCTTTGTCAAAGTATTGTGCTGTTTCAGATCTGATAGGATCGATAACGATCACTTTGATATCTTTTTTATTTTTTAGCTCTTCAAAGTATTTAAAGCCCTGCTCATCAGTCGCTGTCCAAGCTATGCGAAGTGTCGCAAGTGGGTTTGCACCCCAGATGACTACGACTTTTGAGTTTTCTAGCACGACTGGCCAGCTAGTTTGCTGCTCATAAACCTCGATACTACCTACAACGTGAGGCATGATGATCTGGCTAGCACCTGTTGAATAATCCCCTAATGAGCCAACAAAACCACCACTAAGGTTCATAAATCTATGAAGTAAAATTATTGAGTTATGCACATTTCCGCTTGATTTCCAGCCGTAGCTACCTGCAAATACGCTTTGTAAGCCCTTTTGCGCTCTTGTTTTTTTAAGCTCTTTAGCAACTAGCTTGATCGCGTCCTCATAAGGCACCTCGACCCACTCATCTATGCCACGAAGCTCTGGTTTTGGGCTATCTGGATTTTCAAGGTAGCTCTTTCTTACCATTGTGTGTTTGATACGACTTTTATAGATCATATCTGGTGTGTAGTGCTGAAGTGGGTTGTAAATTTCACTTGTCTTTTGGATAGGCTCTGACTTTACAGCGATGCCGTTTTTGGTTGTCACTTTTAGCATGCCCCAGTGAGCAGCTGTAAGAGTTTCGCCATTTTTTACAACGCCCTTTTTAACCTCATCAGCAAACAAATTTGAAGCTGTTACACCTGAAAGCAAAGGTGTAGCTGCAAGTGCTGTTGCACCTTTTTTTAGAAAATCTCGTCTGTTCTCGTTCATTTTTTCTCCTTATTTGCCTAAATTTACGTCAGATGAGTGTTTTTGTAGGTATTCGATAACTAGCCACTCGTCTTTTTTCTCTATCGCTGTTCTGCCGATCATTGATTTTAGCAGTGACGGCCACTGATTTGCGTTAAAATGCGTAGTTTGAGGCAACGCATGGCAAACGCCACAGCTCTCTTTATACATCTTATCAGCTTTTGCAAACATCGCATTTACGTCAGTGCTAAAGCCATCTTTTTGAACAAAAACCGTTGTCTCTACCTCGTTCCATTTACCGTTTTTGCCCTCTTTTATGACTTTGATGTCAAAAGGTGCAGTTTTTGCAAACGCTACTGAGATGATCCTCGCGCCATCAGCAAAATAAACCACGTTGCTAACGGCTGGGTTTTGATAGCCTTTTACTTTGATCTGCGCTCTGTCGCCACTTGTTTGTAAAATTTCAACTGCGTTGGTTGGTAGCAGCCTGCCTATGCTCTTAGCTGAGTTTGCGTCAGCATATACGTCCTTTACGACATCTGTGTAGTTCATACCTGCACCAAATGCAGCACAAGCTACGATGGCTGATAGAATAATTTTTTTCATATTTCTCCCTTCAAAATGAAATTGTCAAATTCTAGGGGCTTTTTAATTAATTACAAATTAAAATTAAAAATATACTTTAAGAATAACGCAGAAAATTTTATTTAAAAATGAGTAGAAACACGCCAGATACGATAAGGCAAACAGCTAAAATTTCTTTTAAATTTAGCCTCTCACCAAGAAATATGACAGCCAAAATGATAGCCAGCACAACGCTAAATTTATCAACCAGCGCTACTTGATAGACTTTACCTGCTTGCATAGCTTTAAAATACATGAGCCACGAAAGCCCAGTCGCCATGCCACTTAATATGAGAAAGAGCCAGTTTTTAGGACTTAGTGAGCTTAGCGGTTGCCATTTTTTAGCCACGCTTAAAAGCAAAACAAGCATCAAAACAACAACGATCGTTCTTATAAATGTCGCAAAATCGCTGTCGATGTCCTTTACGCCTAGCTTTGCAAAGATCGCTGTAAGTGCAGCAAAAACAGCCGAAAGAGCTGCGTAGATAAACCACTCTGGCATCTTTATCCTTATAAATTTAAAGGGGCAAATTTACTTCGCCCCAAGCTAAATTTATCCCTCGTAGTCACCAAGCATATCAAGCGTAGGAGCAAAATATAAAGCCCCAGTTACTGGCGTGCTAAAGTCAAGCAGCCTATCTGAGTTGCCTTTTGGCTCGCCGATAAACATCTTTTTAAGCATAAGCTCAACCGTTGAAAATGTGCTTGCATAAGCAATGAAGTAAGTGCCGGTTTTGCTGCCTTCAGTAAATGGCATATTGCCGCGCACGACCTTTTTATCGTCGCCGACATTTGCAGCAGCTGAGTGTGAATTTGTAGGTTTTACGCTCTCGTCCATCTCGATGTCATACTCTTTTGAGCGGCCTATAACCTTTTCTTGCTCGCTTACGCTTGTGGCGTTCCACTCTTTCATTTTGTGGAAGTATTTTTGGACAAAAACGTAGCTACCACCTTTAAATTTAGCGTCCTCTTTGCCGACTTTTGCAAAAAGATCTCTATCTTCACCATCAGGATTTTCAGTGCCATCGACAAAGCCAATTATCGCTCTACCGTCATGGTACTTAAAGCCTTGAGTCTCATCTGTAAGCTCTGCAAATTTAAACAAAACTTCTTTGATATTTTGCGCCATGTCAAAACAGTCAGCCGCATTTAGCGCGCGGATATGGATGTGGATATCGCCCTTTGTGCTAACAGCTTCATGTTTATCGCCTTTTATAGCTTTAAAATTTACAAGCTCTTTTGGTAATTCTTTTGAAATTTCAAGCTTTTTCCAAGCATCATGACCCACGCCAAGGACGCAATTTACATTTTCATTTGCGCCAAATCTAACTTTGGCAGTTTTATTTAAATTTACAACCAAAGCACAAAGCTTAGCAAAGCCCTCTTTACATGCCTTTTTGTCGCCTTTTAAGACCCATGTTTGAAAGACTGTGTTGTTACCAGGTGTTTGTGTGACCTCTTGTGAATTTACACTCATTTTTTCTCCTTTAAATTTAATTTTTATGCGATATTTTCTAAATTTAGTTGCTCATTTATCTGCTCGTCACTATCGTCAAAGACAAACTCGACCTTATTTGCACCAAAGCTCTTAGCTATCGCCTCAAGCGTATCGCGAGCTGATTTGTGGATTTTGCTTTGAAGCTGCGAGATAAGGCGAACGCTCATCTTTTTGACTTCATTTCTTGCCTCTTCTATGAGCCTATTTTTATCTTCTTCAGTAAAAGTGCTACCAAAAAAGCCATTTAGTGAGTCAGGCAACAAAAATGGTATAAATTTGCCGTTTTTCTCATCGTAAAATTTCATATCGGCGATTGAAAATTTATACTTACATGGGGGCATTTTTATCTTATAGCTAGAGTTTGCGATCTGCATGATCTCAAGTTTTGGGCTGGTTAGATCGTAGATGAAATTTATCTCAAACTCAAATATCATCGAAAGCTTCTTCTCGCTTACGAGCCACCTTAGATACTCTTTGCCAAAATTTCCAAACGCATGATCTGTTTTTGTGACGATCTCTTTGCTATAAACTTGAAAAACAGATAGTTCGCCGATGCTTTTAAGCTGCGAAATTTCAGTGCTTACTGAGACATTTTCGCTATCGTCTTTTGCCTTTTTTAGTGCCTTGTTTGACCTATAAAATGCAAATGCCAAAATAGCTAGCAAGATAGCTAATATCAAATTTGCGTATTCGCTCATATTTTCTCCTTTAAAGCCCGCATTTTATCCTAAATTTGTAAAGCAAAAGAAATTTACTCACTCTGGCAATGTGATGGGGCTCTTATAAGGCATGTGAGCTCCTATTATCTTTGTAGTCTCGTCCTCCAAGCCATCAAGCACCTTTTCTCTCGTTTTTGCAGCTTGGGCTGGATCTATATCATAAGTGATAGATATGCTTGGCTCGACCTCTTGCACTGCTAGGACGTGAAGAAGGTCGGCTATAAAGATGATCTTGTCGTTATCTGCCTCAAAGCTTATCATGTTGTGCCCTGGAGTGTGACCGTAAGCTGGGATAGCCATGATCTTTAGCGCCCCGTCAAATAGTGGCTTTTTATGGTCAAAAAAGCTCTTATCATCCTTATAAAGCGATAAAATTTCTTTTATCCTCTCATCTTTGCCCTTCATCCAGTAGTCCCACTCCTTTTCATCTATAAGAAGCTTGGCGTTTTTAAATGTCTTTTTGCCTCCATCTATGAGCCCGCCTATGTGATCAGGATGAGCGTGCGTGATGATGACATAGGTTAGATCCTCCGGCTTTATTTTGCCAAAAGTTTGCAGATCATACTTTAAAACCTCCAAGCTATCTTCATAGCCGCTATCTATGAGCGCCGTGTAGTCATCGCACTTTGCAAACATTACGTTGTGTTTGTTTGGTAAATTTTTAGTATTTGCCACAAGCTCTTTTTGCGCCTCATCTTTGGCTATTAGCTTATCTACTGGCGCGTCAGTCGTCTTTAGTGAAAATACATAAAGATTGCATCCGCCCATAGCTCCTATCCATACTTGATCGTTTTGTTTGCCAACCACCTCATCATCGGCACAAAAAGCTAAAGTGCAAAACAACGCAAGGCTTAATAAACTCTTTTTCATATCCCATCCTTGAATAAATTTGCGAAATTTTAGTCCTGTAAATTTAATGAAAAATAATAATCCTTTAAAAAAATATATAAATAATAGTTTTAAAAATAGAGATAAAAAAAATTATATTTAAATAACTAATTTTAGATTAAGTCTTTTATAAAATATCTTGTTAAATGTAAAACTAGCGTAAATAACGTATATTTTCGTAAATTTAGCCTACGATTTTTCATTAAATTATTATTATTTTAATTAATAATTTATTTTAAGAATTTTAGAATTGGTTTAAATTTTATGTAAAGGACGAGATATGAAAAGATCCGTTTCAAGCAAAAAGTGCATCCTTTTAAGTGTTGCTTGCTGCACTCTTTTGCTTGCTAATCAGCTAAGTGCTAGTGAGCAAAACAGAGGTAAATTTGGCGATATAAAAAGCTGGCAGAGCGATGAGTATAAGGCCGACTGGGGTTTAGTGAGCATGAACGCAGCCGTTGCATATGCTCTTGGAGCAACTGGCAAAGGCGTAACGCTTGGCGTTATGGACTCTGGTGTGCTACTTAGCCATCCAGAATTTAGTGATGGCAGAGTAAGCGCGCTAAAAGTTTCTGGTAGCTACTATAAAGATGGTCAAAGATACCCAGATACCGAGCATGGCAACTCACCATTAGTCGGAAAAGGCAGCGATAAAAAAAATAAAAAAGACTTTGGTGACTTTAAAAAAGGTGAAAAATTTAGCATAGATGGTGACTGGATAGCTGGAGTAAATGACTCTCACGGCACTCACGTAGCTGGCACGATAGCTGCCTCAAGAGATGGCGTGGGTATGCACGGCGTAGCATTTGATGCAAGACTTATAATGGGCAATACCGGCGGCACTGACGGCATGACATATGGTCCAAATCAAGACTACAACTTCTTTTTAAAATCATACGAAGGGCTAGCAAAGAGTGGAGCTAGAGCGATAAATAACAGCTGGGGCTCAAACCGTAAATTTTACAAAGCCTACGAAGGTGCTACTGGGTATGATGGCGGCAATAACCTAGATATCAAAGATCTTGATGCTGCTTATAAAAGCTACTATCCATTTGTAGTAAATGGCAAAAATTTCTTAGATGCAGCCTATGAGGTCGCTACAAGATATGGCGTCATCCAAATTTTTACTGCTGGCAATAGAGACGGGATGAAAGAGTCATATACAAGAGCGATGCTTCCATACTTTAGACCTGATGCTGAGAAGTACTGGCTAAACGTCACTGGCCAGCTAGAGGGCGACACGCAGCGCTATAACACACCTGGCCACTCAAAATGGTGGAGCGTGGCAGCACCTGCAAAACCTATATACTCAACCGTCGTTGATCTAAAAACTGGCAAAGCAGACTACGGCACAAAAGGCGGCACATCAATGGCAGCTCCACACGTCACTGGTGCACTTGGTGTCATCATGCAAAGATACCCATATATGAGTAACGCTCAGATAAGAGAGGTGTTACTAACTACTGCAAGGCAAATTCATGATGACTTCAAAGAGCCAGCTGATACTAGAAAAATTTCAGGCTTTAGTGCTGCGCTTGGAGTGCCTGATGAGCGCTGGGGCTGGGGCGTAGTGGATCTATATAAGGCGATGTTTGGACCAGGTCAGCTTCTAGGCGTGTTTGATATAAATTTAAATAGCGATGATATCTACTCAAACAACATAAGCGATGTGGCCATCAAATTTAGAAAAACAGAAGATGATGCAGAGGCTAAAATTTGGACCGAGCGCAAGACTGAGCTAGAAAAAATAGCAAATTTAACACCAGAGCAAAAAGCCGAACTTGAGATAGGTAACGCTAGAGAAAGAGCAAGAGAGTTAAGGGCAAGTGAGGGCTACGAAGGTACTCTTATAAAAAGAGGTCAAGGCACACTAAGCCTAGCAGGAGACAACTCTTACACTGGCAAGACCATAATAAAAGGCGGCAAGATCACAGCTCTTAATCAATCTCTAAAATCAAGCGACGTGATAGTAGAAAATGGCGGCGCACTAGAAATTGTAAGAGAAATGAGCGTGCCAAAGGTTAGTAGAAATAAATTTACCTTGCAACTATCTTTAGGAGAAGTGACCAAAAAAAGCTCAAATGACGTAGTAAAAGCCACTATCAAATCAGGCGGTAGCTACATCGTCTCAAACGGCGCTTCAAATTTGGATCTAAACTTTGAGAAAAACTCATTTATAAACATAAGTGAGCCAAGCTTAGAGATCATGCAAAGGCTCTATAACGACAGCACAAAATCAAAGACATTTACTGCAACTGGAAATTTCAAAGGCTATGAAGATACCCTTTCAAGAGAGTATGCGTTTTTTGATCTTAGTAAAAACTATAGCGACAACAAGTTAGAGCTTACTCTTAAAAAATCAAAAAATACAATGACAAGCATCGCAGCTAATGACAACCAAAAGAAAGTTGCAGAGCTCATAGAAAGCACAGCTAGCAAGCCAGCGCTACTTCCTTCGCCATTTAGAAGCAGGCCAGCAGTTATCACAAGCGATCTTTATAGATACTTCATCTACACTACACCAAAAGAGGCAAAACAAACTCTAAAAACATTTGCAAATGAGGCAAATTTAGCTCAGCACAATGCATTTTTACTAGAAAGCATCATGCTTAAAAATGCAGTCATCAACCACGAATCTGACCCATTTGGCATAAGAGCAAGCGACTCAAACGGTATGAAATTTTGGTCAAATACCATGTTTGACGCTATGAAATTTAATGACATAAAAGCAAACTCTATGACACAGCTTTTTGGATTTGACGGCAGTGTAAATGACGCATTTGTACTTGGCGGTATTCTTGGTGCTAGCACAGAAAAAGTAAAAGAAGACGGTGATGATGCCTATAAGACAAAAGGCAAAAGCATCGGCATATACGGCAAAAGCGAGATCGCTAGCACGAAACTAGACCTTGGCGTCCTATACACAGATGCTAAGCGCAAAACTCAAAATGGTGCAACAATCGCAAGCTTTTACTCAAACGATCATATAAAAAGCAAAGAAAAAGCGCTTAATGCTTATGCAAATTTAGCCCTAACTAGCTTTAATACAGAAAATTTCTCGCTAAATCCTTATGTGGGTGCAAGCTATCTACGCATGAAAACTGATAGCACAAGCCAAAATGTAGGAATTTTCAAAATGGATGTTGATGAAAAAACTAGAAATTTAGGCATTTTTAGCCTTGGTCTAAACCCTAGTGTACCATTTAGTCTAGGTAACACCAAGATGAAATTTGAAGCTGATCTAGCATATAACAGACTAGTTGGCGACACAAAACCAACTATCGGCGTAAATGTCGCAAATGCTGGATATCTAGAGCTAGAGGGTAAAGAGGTTAAAAACCTTGGCACAGCTAGCCTTGGCATAAAAGCAAATGTCTATAAAAATGTAAATTTAGGCCTTTCTTACACTGGAGCTTTTGCTAAAGATGTAAGATCAAACAGCGTAAATGCTAAATTTGAGATATTGTTTTAGTTAGAAATGCTCGCTACTTTAAAAGGTAGCGAGCTTGTAAATTTAGAAGAGTTGAGTGAAAGAAAAGCCGTTTTTATTAAGCGTATCTTTGATCTTTTCTTGATGCTCAAGACCCTTTGTCTCAAGCGTGATAGTGATGCTTGCATCGCCGTAGTCAAGCTTAGTAGAGAAGCGGTCGTAGTCGATCTTAACGATGTTTGCATTTGCTGATTTAAGACTATCAGTTAAGCTCATGAGTGCTCCTGGCTTATCTACAAGCGTGATTTGCAAGGTCATCTTGCGGTGAGACTTGATAAGACCCTTTTCGATGATGATAGAAAGCACCTGAACATCGATATTTCCGCCACTTAGCACCACGCCTATCTTTGCACCTTTTTTAAATTTGATCTTATCATGCATAAGTGCTGCCACGCCAGCTGCGCCAGCTCCCTCAACTACGATCTTTTGCGTCTCTAGCAAGAACAAAATCGCAGTTGCGATCTCCTCATCATCGACCTGAACAAACTCATCCACGCACTCAACGATATTTTTAAGTGTTATCTCGCTCGCATCACGCACAGCGATGCCATCGGCTATAGTGCGAACTGACTTTGAGTTTATGCTCTTTTTAGCGCCGTAGCTATTAAACATCGCTGGAGCGCCCTTTGCACCGACGCAAACGACTTTAGTTTTTGGATTGACTTGTTTTATACAGCTTGCCACGCCGCTAGCTAAGCCACCGCCGCCAACTGGCACTACAACCATATCAAGGTCGCTTATCTCATCAAGCATCTCAAGCCCAACAGTGCCCTGCCCTGCCATGACGTACTCATCGTTAAATGGATGAACAAAGGTCATATCTTTTTCTTTGGCATAATTTACTGCAAATTCATACGCCTCATCAAAGTTATCACCTTTTAAAATGACTTCAGCGCCAAGATCCTTCGTGCCAGCCACCTTCAGAAGTGGGGTTGATTCTGGCATGACGATGCAAGCATGCACGCCAAATTCTTTTGCACTTATCGCCACACCTTGAGCGTGATTGCCAGCGCTTGCAGCCACGACACCACGTTTTCGCTCCTCATCGCTTAGGCTAGCTATTTTATTGTAAGCGCCTCTTATCTTGTAAGCTCCGGTTCGTTGTAAATTTTCCTCTTTCAGATAGACATTTGCGCCTAAAATTTTGCTAAGTTTTGCACTTAGCGCAAACGGAGTTTTATTTACAAAGTGACCGATCGTTATCTTTGCTTGGATTATTTTGTTTAATGAAACCATTTTTAACTTTCCTTTTAAAATTTATCTTTTGCCTCTAGTAGCACGCCACACTCGATGTGATGAGTGTTAGCAAACTGATCAAAGAGCGCAAATTTTATCACTTTATGGCTTTTAGTAAGCTCATTTAGATTTTCTTTTAATGTCTCTGGATTGCACGAGATGTAGATGATGTTTTTGAAATTTCTAATGAAATTTATGACGCTTTCACTTAGTCCTGCGCGAGGCGGATCGACAAGGACGTACGAGAAGTTAAAGTCGTTTAAGCTTATATCTTTTAGCCTATTAAACTCCCTAACACCAGCAAATGCACTCATCAGCTCATCGGCGTCCATTCGCAAAAATTTGATATTTTTTGCCCCATTTAGCTCGCAGTTTTTAAGGGCATTTGCGATCGAGCTTTTTGAGATTTCAGTGGCAAGGACATTTTTAAATTTAAACGAAAGCGGGATAGTAAAATTCCCATGTCCGCAGTAAAGCTCCAGTAGGTCAGCGCCACCTTGCACGCACTCTTTTGCCCAAGTTATCATCTTCTCATTTACCGCTTTATTTGGCTGGATAAAGGCATTTTCACTTAGGCTAAATTTATAAATTTGCCCATCAACATTTAGCTCATCAACTAAATTTAGCTCGCCACTTAGCAGCTTTTGACCGCGAGATCTAGCTAGGATCATCACATCAAGCTTGCTAGCTAGAATTTTCATCGCCACTTCAAACTCACTATCAAGCTTTTTGTGATAAAGAAGCGTGACTAATGTGCCGCTTTTACAGGCGATAAACTCCACTCCAAAGAGCTTTGTGCGTAAATTTTCATCACTTTGCAAGCTCTCAAGTAGCCTTGGCATGAGATGTGAAATTTGCTCGCAAACCTTTGGGCACTCATCTATGAATACCTTTTTGCCTTTTTCGCTAGCGTGCATCGTATAGCTAAGCTTGCTACCCTCGTGCCAGATGCCAAACTCAGCCCTCGTGCGGTAGTGCTTTGGGCTTGAGCTAAAAAGATCAAATTTACCCTCGTAAAAGTGGGAGAAATTTTGCTTGATAAGATCAGTTTTAAATGAAATTTGCTCACTATAAGGGGTAAAAAGAGTGCATGATCCGCACTCTTTTAGGTATTTGCAGTCCAAATTTATGCCGCTTTCTCTTCGACTTTTTTACCGACAAATCTAACCAAAGCCCAGATCGCTAAAAATCCGCAAGGAAGTGCGATCCAAACGCTAAGACCAAGTGCGACAGGCAAGTAGCCAACAAGCACACAAACCGCACAAACGCTAAGTGCGTAGATCATCTGCGTTGAGACGTGATCGATGTGGCTACAACCTGCGCCCATTGATGAAAGTATCGTAGTATCAGAGATCGGCGAGCAGTGGTCACCAAAGATAGCGCCAGTTAGAACGCTTGAGATATTTACGATCATATAAGCGTGCATCGCATCGCCATCTAGGCCGTAGTTTTTGCCCACTGCATAAGCTAGCGGGATAGCAAGAGGCATCAAAATGCCCATCGTGCCGTAGCTAGTGCCAGTTGAGAAACTGATAAATGAGCCAAGGATGAAAACAGCCACTGGCAAGATAAATTTAGGCGTTGAATCACTTAGCAAATCAACCAAATATCTTGAAGTGCCAAGCTCTTTTATAACCGCGCTAAGACTCCACGCAAGAAGCAAGATAACTACCGTGATGATCATAGTTTTCCAGCCCTTTACCCACGTGCTAATAGCCTCTTTTACATCAAAAATTTTGCGCCAAACGCCCATCGTGATAGCTACTATACTAGCAAGGAGTGCTGCTTGAAATAGCGATGTAGCAGAGTCAGCTGCGCCAAAAGTATCTTTAAATGTTGAAAATGAAAGCGGATTTGCAAGTGCATTTTTAAGAGTATCGCCCTCAAGTGCAGCAAGACCGCTAAAATAAAAGCTAGTAAATGCGCCGATAACTAGCACAAGAAGTGGCACGATCGCATTTGAAGCGCTTAGTTTTACACCCTCTTTTGGCTCAAGAGTCTTATCCTCAAGGTCTTGAATTTGAGTTTTGCCAGAGTGAAGCTCGCCCTTTCTAGCGCGTCTTTCAGCTGCTAGCATAGGGCCATACTCGCGTTGCATCAAAGCTGTGCAGACGATGAAAAACAAGATAAAGAGGTTATAAAATCTATATGGAATGGTCTCGATAAATATAGAATAAGCGTTTATGCCTGTCTCGCCGATTAGCTCGTAGCCCTTTTCGATGAGCGAAACCTCAAGTCCGACCCATGTAGAGATGATAGCAATACCTGCAATCGGTGCTGCAGTGGCGTCGATGATGAAGGCTAGCTTTTCGCGGCTGATTTTAAATTTATCGCTTATTGGCCTCATGATAGGGCCAACGATTAGGGCGTTTGCGTAGTCATCGAAAAATACAAAAATACCCATAAGCCAAGTTGAAATTTGAGCTGAAACGCCAGTTTTTGCCTTTTTGCTAAGCCAAAGAGCAACCGCCTTTGTGCCGCCCATCTTTGTGATAAGTGCGACCACGCCACCTATACAAAGCACTTGAAGCAAGATGCCTGCATCAGTGCTATCAGCCATCGACTCAACCACTCTTGAAACGATGCCTGTAAAGCCTTTGATGATGCCCATAAATACATTTTCATTAACGATATTTATAAGAAAAGTTCCGCTAAAAACACCGATAAATAGCGACAATATAACGTCTTTTGTGATAAAAGCAAGCGCTATGGCCACAACTGGCGGTATAAGCGTGAAAACGCCGTAAATTTGTGCGTTTCTTTTGGCGACTTCTGGGTCGACACCAAAAAGCGTGGCACTAAAAAATAGTAATAATAAAATTTGTCTCACAAGAACTCCTTAAAATTTTTCTATCGCAAGTCCAGCCCAAGTCTGCGTATTTGCCATGACTTCGACCCTATTTATATTTACGCTCTCAGGCATATTTAGGCAGTTAAGCAAAATGGTCGCTATATCCTCAGACGTGATGAAATTTGTATGCTCATAGATGCTATCAGCCTTTGCCTTATCGCCCTTAAATCTAACCTCGCTAAATTCAGTCTTGCAAAGCCCTGGTTCGATGTTTGTCACCCTGATATTAGTGCCAACTAGATCGTTTCTTAAATTTAGACTAAACTGCTTTACAAAGGCCTTTGTAGCGCCATAAACGTTGCTACCAGGATATGGCCACGAGCCAGCTGTCGAGCCTAGGTTAAAGATATAGCCCTTTTCTTGCTTGTAAAGTAGCGGCAAAACGGCCTTTGTCGAGTAGATGAGACCCTTTACGTTTGTATCTATCATCGTATCAAAGTCCTCTACCTTCGCATCTATCGTCTTTTCTTGTCCCAAGGCAAGCCCAGCGTTATTTACAAGCACTTCGATGTCTTTAAATTTATCAGGCAGGCTATCAACTGCGCCAAAAACAGCCTCTTTATCACGTATGTCAGCTACGATGATGTGCGTATCGCCAAGCTCGCTCGCAAGCTTTTTTAGCCTATCTTCGCGCCTTGCAAGAGCTACTATCTTGTAGCCCTCTTTAGAAAGTCGTCTAGCGATCGCCTCGCCAAAGCCAGATGTCGCACCTGTCACAAAAGCTGTCTTTTTCATATCTCTTCCTAATTAAAATTTGGCTTTAACCCAAGCTCTTCTAAAAATTTAATATTTTTTTCATTTTTATCTTTAATCGCATAATCAAGCGCGTTAAATCCAGCATCATCAGTGGCGTTTATATCGGCACCGTTATCTATCAAAAGCTTTAAAATTTCAGGCGTCGCATGAGCTGCTGCATGCATGAAAACGCTTCTATTTGTATGCTCTAGGCCGCACGTATCCTCTACTTGCATCATGCCTAAATTTATCATATTCATCTTAGACTGCTCGTCGATATAGCTCTCGTTTGCATTTGCCCCACTCTTTAACAAAAGCTCGCAAAGAGGCGCATCCTCAAACTGCACAGCGTAAAAAAGCGCACTTTTGCCAAAGAAATTTTTGTGATTTACATCGGCTCTATTTTTAAGCAAAATTTTTACATTTTCTAAATTTTTAAGAGCAAAAAATAGCGGTGTCTCATCGCCTAAATTTACGTCAGCCCCGCGCCTTATGATCTCTTCTATCATCTCGCTACTTTTGTCATTTAGCAGTGCAATATCAAGTAAATTTGTAAGCTCAGCGGTGGTGAAATTTTTAGAATAAAGCAAATTTGCAAGCTCGTCTTGGCTTAGCTTTTGAGCCATCATCTTTTGCTCAGAAGTTAGAGTTTTAGCCTTATTTACCTTTTTGCCGACGCTAAAGCTTAAAAACTCATTTATCACGCTAGTTGCGTAGTAGGCGGCACTTGCACTATCAACGCCTAAAGCCTCGTAAAATTTAACCAGCGGAGTTTGAGCGTTTTTATAAGCTTCGCTGAATTTTTTATATTTTAAAAAGTTAAACAAGCTCTCATTCGCCCAGTATCTAAAGTACTCCATCTGAGCATCTTTTTGAGCTTCAGCCACCTCTGGCTTTTCAAGCTCTTTTTGATAGATTTCAGGGGCAAATGAAGCCTTTAGCAAGACCCATCTAAATTTATTTAAATTTTCTCTATAAACGCCCTCGCCAACGCAGCTTTGAGACTCGCTTCTAACAGCCACACTCGCATCAAAAAGCTCTTTTACCTCTTTTAAATTTAAAAGCGAGCCATCGCAATAAAATAGCCCCTCATTCGCGTAAGCAAGCTCGTTTGGAGTAGTTTTAAAGCTCTCTTTTTTAGCAAGATCACCGCACTCTAATGCGTGTAAATTTACAAAAAGAAAACTGCTAAAAAAGAGAAAAAAAGCTACTTTTTTCATCAAAGCTCCTTAAAATTTCGCGATATTGTAACAAATTTATATACTAAACTCGCTTATTTCATTAAAATTTAGGTATTTATAAATTTGATCTTTGTTTAAACTAAGACTATCTCTTACTATTTTTTTATACTCACTAACGCTTGGCAAACGCCCTAGTAGCGCGCATACAGCGGCTAGCTCGGCACTTCCTAGATAGACCTTTGCGCCCATACCCATTCTGTTGTCAAAATTTCTAGTCGAGGTCGAAAAAACAACGGCATTATCGTTCACTCTTGCTTGATTGCCCATGCAAAGCGAGCAGCCTGGCACCTCTGTCCTAGCCTCCAGCCTTCTAAATATCTCATAAACGCCCTCATCTTCAAGCGTCTTTTTATCCATTTTTGTTGGCGGCGCGATCCAAAGCCTAGTAGTAAGCTTGCTCTCACGCTCTAAAATTCTAGCAAGCGCCCTGTAATGGCCAATATTTGTCATACAGCTACCCACAAAGACCTCGTCGATGCTATGCGCTCTTTTGTTATCGGCTAAAATTTCACTTAGCGTAGCCACGTCGTCTGGGTCGTTTGGACAGGCGAGGATCGGCTCATCTATCTTGGATAAATCAATCTCTAAAATTTCAGCATATCTTGCGTCCTTGTCGGCTCTTAAAAGAGTTGGGTTTTCTAGCCATTTTTGCATCTTCTCTTTTCGCCTGGCAAGCGTTTCACGGCTCTCATACCCAGCTTTTATCATTGCTTCAATTAGCGCAACGTTTGAGCGAACGTACTCCGCAACGCTATCAACGCTTAAATTTACCACACAAGCAGCCGCCGAGCGCTCAGCCGAAGCGTCACTTAGCTCAAACGCCTGCTCTACTTTTAGGCTCTCAAGCCCTTCAATCTCTAAAATTTTGCCCGCAAAAATGTTCTTTTTGTTTTTCTTTTCAACGCTTAAAAGCCCTTTTTTGATAGCAAAATAAGGTATCGCATTGACAAGATCACGAAGCGTCACGCCCTCTTTTAGCTCGCCTTTAAATTTGATCAAAACTGACTCTGGCATATTTAGCGGCATCATACCAAGCACCGCCGCAAACGCCACTAGGCCGCTGCCTGCTGGAAAGCTAATGCCAATAGGAAATCTCGTGTGACTATCGCCGCCAGTGCCCACCGTGTCAGGCAAGACCATGCGGTTTAGCCACGAGTGGATGACGCCATCACCTGGCCTTAGGCTAACTCCACCACGAAGCGTCATAAATTTAGGCAAGCTCTTTTGCATCTCAAGGTCGCTTGGCTTTGGATAAGCAGCCGTGTGACAAAAGCTTTGCAAGACAAAATCCGCCCCAAAACTAAGGCTAGCAAGCTCTTTTATCTCATCTCTAGTCATAGGCCCAGTGGTGTCTTGCGAGCCAACGGTCAAAATTTCAGGCTCCACGTAGGCCCCAGCTCTCACGCCAGCCTTGCCACAAGCCTTGCCGACCATCTTTTGAGCGAGCGTATAGCCACCACCTAGCTCTTTTTGCTGATCTGGCTTTATGAAAATTTGCTCCTCGCCAAGCCCCAAGGCCTCTCTAGCCTTTTTGGTGACTTGCCTACCTATCATCAAAGGTATCCTGCCGCCTGCTCTTATCTCGTCACTTAGGGTGTTTGGGCTTAGTTTAAAATTTGCCACGAGCTTTTTTTCATTGCCTGCTAGCTTATAAATTTCGCCTTTAAATGGATAAATCTCTATCTCATCGCCCATTTCTAGCTCATTTACGTTTGCAACTATCGGGAGCGCGCCGCTATCTTCAGCGGTGTTAAAAAATATCGGAGCTATGGTCGTGCCGATCACGATGCCACCGGTTTTTTTATTTGGCACGCCCTCTATCTCATCACCCAAGTGCCACTGGATCGAGTTTATACCGCTCTTTCTGCTGCTACCAGTGCCGACCACGTCGCCAACATACGCCACGCTCTTGCCAAGGCTTTTTAGCTCTTTTAGGATTTCTAGCCCCTCAGGCATCTTTTTAACAAGCATCGCTTTTGCGTGAAGCGGTATGTCAGCCCTTGTATAGGCTTCGCTTGCAGGGCTTAGATCATCTGTATTTGTCTCGCCAGGCACCTTAAAAACCACTGCCTTTATGCACTCATCAAGTGGCTTTTTATGTGCAAACCACTCGGCATTTGCCCAAGAAACAAGCACCTCTTTTGCAAATTTATTGCTGCTTGCTAGCTTTGCGATCTCATCAAAATGCTCATGCACCAAAATGATATTTTTTAGCTCATTTGCGGCGGCTTGTGCGATAACATCATCACTATTTTTTAGCGCTCGCACCAAAATTTCTACGTTGTATCCGCCAAGCATCTTGCCTAAAATTTTAATGGCACGAACTGCATCAAGCCCGTCTATCTTAAGTCCTTCTATCACCTCGCCAAGAAATTCTGCCTTTATCTTTGCCGCGTCATCAACGCCAGGATTTACGCGATTTGTGAGCAAATTTATAAGAAAATTTAGCTCGTTTTGCACCTTCTCATCGCCGCTAGAGTTGCCAGCAAGTTTTATAAGCTCGCAAATTTCGCTTGTTTGCTTGGCGTTTAGCGCAAGCGGCGGCACGCCCTCTTTTTCTCGCTCACTCACGTGTTTTTCGTAGTCGGTAAAAAAGCTCATAAATTTCCTTTGTGATTTTGCTCGTTTTTAGTCCAAAATCGCTGATTTTGCTTGCATTTTATCAAAAAGCAAAACAATCTAAAGTAAAATTTGCCCAAAATTTCAAATTTCAAGGAGCAAATGTGTCAAAAGCCTACCTAAAATCGCCCATTGGAATTTTAGAGATCGTTTCTAGTGAAAATGGAATTTGTGAGATAAATTTTGTAGATAAATTTGAAAAAGTTGCGGTAAAAGATGAAAATTTAAAGCTTTGTTTGGATGAGCTAGAAGCCTATTTTAAGGGTGAGCTTAAAAAATTTAGCGTTAGACTTGATGTAAAAACGACCAAATTTAGAGCTAAAATTTATGATGTTTTGCAAAAAGTACCATACGGCGAGACGACCACATACGCTGCTCTTGCACTTGCTGCAGGCCACAAAAACGCTTACCGAGCAGCGGGCTCAGCAAATGCCAAAAACCCAGTGCCTATTATCATCCCCTGCCACAGGGTGCTATCCAGCAGTGGCCTTGGTGGCTACTCAGGCGGCGAGGGTCTGCCAACTAAAATTTGGCTACTAGAGCACGAAGCAAAGCATAAATAGCTATAAATTTAAATTTGACCTTCAAAAGTTTTTATTAAATTTTAAAATTTATGAGCGAGCATATCACGCAGTCAAATTTAAACTTGCTTTGCAAATTTTAAACTTTCATTCACCCCTAAGAATTGACTGCTAAAATTTGGCTTCGCTTAGCGCTTAGCTCAAATTTTAAAGCCGAAATTACTCGTTCATGAAATTTTAAAATTTGTAAAATAGCTTGATTAAATTTGTAAATTTCTTTTTTATTCAAATTATTCTAAAGGGAGACAAGGGGACTTGAATTACGGTCTGCTTGCAGTTGCGAGCCTGCGAAGCAAAGCCGTCCCCTTATCCCCCTTTTTAAATCCCCCAATCCCCTCGCACGTTAGAGGTGGCATGCAATTGTGCTAAAGCACTGCATGCATTTTTGTTTAAGCTTTTTGATTATTAAATTTAAAGCAGTTGGATAAAAATTAAATTTAAAAATATTAAATTCCAACCCAGTCTAAACCAGGTTGAAATTTATAAAGATTTATGAAGCAGTTTGATTAAAATTTATTCTTTCTTACTTCACTTACTATAGTCTTTGCCATGTTATCAACATCGCTTGTTACTTCATTAGCCCTATTGGCAATTACAACATTTTCTTTTGTTAGGTGATCTATTTGAGCAACTGATTGATTTATCATATTTATTCCTTCACTTTGCTCTTTGATTGATTCACTCATCTCATTTATTGATTGAGCTAATACATTTGTATTTGCTTCTATCTCACCAAGAGATTTTTGAGTACGTTCAGCTAGTTTTCTAACTTCATCAGCAACAACTGCAAATCCTCTACCATGTTCTCCTGCACGTGCTGCTTCTATTGCAGCATTAAGAGCTAGAAGGTTTGTTTGATCTGCTATATCTCTAATGATAGTTATGATGTTTTTAATTTCATCTGATTGTCTTATAACATCAGCTGTCTTTTGAGAGATGGCATTCATTGAGCTACTCATTTGCTCAACTGCAGCTGCACTTTCTTGAAGTGAGCTTGCTTGTGTGCTAGCACCTTGTGTAAGCTCTTTCATAGCTGAAGCTAGGGTTGTAGCTTTTTCTTCAAGCATCTTGGCATCATTTAAATTTGAGTTTAGCATAGTGCAAATTACCTCGCCCATATTAGATACTCCAAGTATCATAGCCTTTAGATCAGCCTCTAGCTCTTCGTTTATCTCAACCTTTGCAGTAAAGTCATTTTTAGTATATGAGCTAAGAACATTTGTTATGCCCTTTAAATTTGCTGAGATAGATGTAAAGAATTTATTTAGTAGCTCTTTTAGCTCATTTAGCGATGGGTTGTTTGGAGTTGAGCCTATCTTTGCTCCAAGGCTTCCTTTAATCATTAAATTTGCTACCTTATTTAGCTCATCTATCATAGTGCTATCTTTTTTGATGCCAGCTACGACTTTGTCGATGTTTTCATTTATAGCTTTACTCATCTCACCAAATTCATCATTTGATCTTACCTCTAGCTTGCTTGGTGCTTTTGCTTCGTAAGTTACAAATTTAAATAGATCATCAAGCTTAGATTGGATAGTTTTTATAGGGTTAAGAGACTTTTTAAGTAAGAAATAGACAAATGCTGAGAGGATAACGATAAATAGCACTGCTAGGATTAGTTGGATCTTTAGGAGGGGCATAGTCTGGCTCGTGAAAGTATCGGCATTTATCGCAGCAACTGCGAGCCAGCCGTCGTCGTTTATAGGCAAAATTTTAGCCAAGACATTTTCATTTTTCGCATTTTTATAAGAGATTAGTCCGTTTTCATCAAAGTCTTTACTTGCAAATTTAGCAGCCAAGGTCTTAGTCGCTTCAACAGAACTATTTATAAGACTTTCGTCATCATGTAACAAGATAACACCATCTTTATCCATAAAATAAACATAGCCAAACTCGGTTTTACCCATCTTTAGAAGCTTTTTACTTAAAAGCCTGATATTAACATCAGTAAATGTAGCTCCTAAAAGCTTGCCGCCCTCCGTTATCGGTGTAGAGAAAGTCATGCACAGATCGTGCTCTGGAGCGACCATGTCTATATATGGCTTTGTAAAGATAGTTTTTCCACTACTTTTTGCGGCGATATACCAGCCCCTGCCCCTTGGTTCGTATTTATCTTTTTCTGGGGTTAAGGTTTTACCATTTGAGCCATAAGTATAGCCGTTGCTCTCTGCTGCAAAATAAGCACCTATGACTATTGATTTTAAATTTTCTTTTGTAGATTTTAAACGAGCAAGAATTTCATCTTCTCTACCAATGCTACCTGCTAGCTTGTTTGCAAGCTTTTGCGAGTCTTCCATGTAGTCATCAATAAAACTTTGCGTCACAGACTTTATGTCAGATAGAATTTGATCTTGGTTTTGGCTGATCAGTTTCACCACCTCATCCTTTGCGTTAAAGTAGCTAACAGCCGACATCACAGCAAAGCATACACTCAAAAGAACAATAAGCGTCAATGCGATCTTGTTTGATATAGATCTCATTTCATCCTCCTTGTGAAATATTAGTAGAATTATAAAATTTAAAATATAAATTTAATCTTTTGTTTTAAATAATATTTTATATTAAAGAGTGATTAAATCTATAAAAATAACGTAAATTAGCAATATAATAGAAATTTTTTAATTAAATTTGATTTATTTTATAAAATATATTTGAAGTAAAATATTTAATTTTTAGCATGAAAACTGGTTTATGAACTAAAATTATGCTAGTTAAACTTAAACAAAAAAGAAACTTCTTAAATTTAATGTGTAATACTAATTTAAATGTGTGTTATCTGTAAAAAATAATGCAGAAAGTATTATAAAATTTAGCCAGAGCTAAGCTAAACTGGCTAAATTTGGTGATATTTAAATTTCCTTATAACCGACTATATTTAGCCCAAAACCAGCTAAGCTTACAAATTCTTTATTTTTATTTGAGCTTAAAAGCTCGATCTCTTTTACGCCAAAGTGATTTAAAATTTGCGCTCCGATGCCGTAGTCTTTGCTTGTGTTTGAGTTGTCACTATCTAAAAAGATCAAAATTCCACCATTTTGGCTTAGAAATTTGATAGTTTTTAAAAGCTCTTCGTATTTTGGACTGCTCAAAAGCTCGTGATCGGCTATGATCTTTTGAAATTTGACATTTGTCTTGCTCTTTGGCTCGCCAAAAATATAAGCTGAGTGGATTTTGCCTTTGTGATCGGTGATATCGTATCTTGCTGCAGCACAGTCTGCGATCATCACGTCACTTTTTTCGCCAACTCTTATGAGGCTTTCATGACTTAGCCTATACTCAACCAAGTCAGAAACGCTGATCATATTTAGCCCAAATTTTTTGCAAAACTCCTCTAAATAATCACGTCTTGCCATGGTGCCATCTTCTTTTACGATCTCACATATCGAAGCCATCGGAGCAACGCCAGCGAGCTTGCAAAGATCGACCGAGCCCTCGGTGTGGCCTGTGCGAACTAGTACGCCGCCATTTTTGGCGATGAGCGGGAAGATGTGTCCTGGACGCACAAAGTCTTCAGGCTTTGAGCTAGCATCAGCTGCAAGCCTGATCGTCATATCGCGCTCGTATGCGCTCACGCCCGTTGTTGCGTCTTTTGCGTCGATCGTAACCGTAAAAGCTGTCTCGTGGCTCGATGTGTTTTTGGCTACCATTAGCGGCAAGTCAAGCCTTTTGGCGTTTGCCTCGTCCATCGCAAGACAGAGCACGCCCTTTGCATGAGTGATAGCAAAATTTACCTTTTGCATGTCGCTGCTAGCTGCTGAAAAGACTAGATCGCCCTCGTTTTCGCGGTCCTCGTCATCGACCATTACGACCATTTTCCCATTTTTTATATCCTCAATCGCTTTTAATACATTTTCAAGTGCCATAATTATCCTTTTATAAATTTTTACGATTATATTGATATTTTGATAATCAAAAGATAAAAATAATATTTTTTCTTTGCCGGTAATCACTTTTGAGAAAAAATAGAATTTACACCAAAATTTAAGCTTTTGAGGTTTATATTAGCCATTTGGCAGGATAAATTTATCTCATATAGGCATAAAATTTATATATTTGCGCGATAAAACAAATTTTGACTTTAAATTTTAAAATATGCCTCGTACATTAAATATAGATATTTTTTTATTTTGATTTTCAATAATGCTATAAAGATAATTAAAAAATTTTATATTAAATTTGGTTTTAAAATTAAAATATTCTTTGTTTAGAAAATCGAGTGAAAATTGGGCTTTCATTGTTATTTTTGCTATAAAAACTAAAAATTTTTAATAAAGAAAAATATATTTTAAATTTTTCTAAAGACAATATTTTATGTATTATTTTACATATTATTTAACAGAATATTTTATAAAAAAATTGCATTAAACTTAAAAAATAAAGACAAAAATAAAAAAATGAAAAATTTAAAAGTAGATGGCGCAGCGGACGGGGCTCGAACCCGCGACCTCCGCCGTGACAGGGCGGCATTCTAACCAACTGAACTACCGCTGCACCTAAAAGTAATGGTGGTCGCTATAAGACTCGAACTTATGACATCCACCTTGTAAGGGTGGCGCTCTACCAACTGAGCTAAGCGACCTAAAATTTAAAATATCTGGCGACCCTTAGAGGATTTGAACCTCTGTTCCTACACAGAGAAAGTAGAGTCCTGAGCCACTAGACGAAAGGGTCATAAACCCAAAAAATGGTGTCCTGCGTTGGATTCGAACCAACGGCCCCCTCATTAAAAGTGAGATGCTCTACCGACTGAGCTAGCAAGACATGATTATTTAAAAAAGAATTGAGATTATACAAAAAACATTATTATATGTCAAGAAAAGAGCATTTGAATTTTAAAATAAGTCTTTGATTTTATTTAGCTACATTATTTTAAAATAAAAAATAAATTCTAAAAAATTTATTTTATATAATTGTCTATTTTTTACAAAATTTTGAGTTATAATCCATTTTAGCAACAAATAAGGAGCAAGGATGATCATTATAAATTCACGCCTACCTACTCAAAATTTAAAAATAGTAAAGTCTTTATCCAGGCTCATACAAGGCTATATTTATAGCTATTTGCCAAAGGCTGAACATGACGGATACACACATAAAGAAAGCGGTAAAAATTTTAAAAGATCAAATTTTGATTTTAATCTAAATGGCTTAAGCTTAGAGATAAGATTTAGCTCGTTTGTGCCAGAATTTGAAAAAACGATCGCTTTTGCTGTGCTAAAAGATGGATTAAAACTTGGCAACATTTATTTAGTTGATACATCTGTGTCGGTAAAAGAGCATAGAATTTTACAAAATGAGGCTACTTTTCAGGGATGTGTTGCGTGTTCGGTCGTTGGACTTTTGGGATACAAAGTGCATCTTGAGCCGCAAGACTCTAGACATCTTGAAATGATGAAAACAAACGCGCTGCAAAGATTTGAAACACTTATGGGGTATAAATATAAGGGCGAATTTGAGCTAAATTTGCTTTGGCAAAATTTACAAAAGCCATTATATTTTTACTACGGTAACAACAATATGCCAGTCAAGGCATGGCCTGCAAAATGGCACATCAAAGCAAGGCCAGAGCTTATAAATTTGATCCTTGATGTGGGGGTTGGTAGTGGATGTATGAACTGCGGACTAGGGTTTTTAGAAGCAGTAGAAGAAAAGCAAGTTGAATAAAATATGAATTTCAAATCCTACAAGGAAACTACTATTTGGCTTGCTTTTCTTGGATTATTGTACAACAAAATAGACAATAGATCAAAATATCATTGTATAAAATATGATAATTTGACTTTTAAAAATATTTGGAGTAAAGTAACGCTTACTTAGTTTAAGGAACATGTTTTGGCTGATATAGTTAAAATTCTTGCTGACATAGGCGAGGTATATGAAAAAGAAGAGCTTAAGCTCAAAAATGGCGCTCACAAATATGACAAGATCAAAGTCTATCTCTGCGACATAAAAACCAAGCGAATAGAGCCAAATTTAAACATAAGCAAAGACGACCTAATAATATGTAGATTTGGCGTTGGGGCAAATTCTGGCAATCTTTTCCCAAATTCTCAATTTTTATCCAAAGAAATAAATAAAGACGAAGCTAAATTTATAAGAGGCATTTTAAAATCCATATCAAATTTGCTCTCTTTTTTTGAGCCAAGCATTATAGAAAAAGACGCTATTTTATCCATACTATCAAGCATAAACGAAGAGTATTTTGCTGGTATTATAGATGAGATCAAAGGTCTTGATGAGCTAAAAAACGAAAAAGGCAAAAAAGTTGCTACTTTTTTCTCGCTCTCATATAATGGCAAGCCAGTTTCTGCATATTTTAAGCAAATTTTTGAAAATCATATCAGCGTAAAAGAGCAAAAATCATCTTACGGATACGATATTTTGACAAACAAAAAAGGTATCGGCGGTGATGCAAATTTAGCGTTTTGCTCGGTAAATGAGATGCCTGCTAATATGCAATTTATCAAATCAAAACTACTGCCACTGAGCGCCAATAGTGCAAAAAAGGTAGAAAATGGCTTTAAGGCGATAAAAGATAAGCTATCGCATAATTTTTATGGTATGAAAATGGCGATTTTACCGACTATTTTGAGTAGCTCAGTAAATTTAGAAGAAATTGTAAAAATACTTGAAGAGACTTCAAAGAACGACATAAAAAATATTGAAATCGCCGAGGAAGCCATAAAATTTAGCATAGATTATTATCTCGAGACAACAGCTAAAAAGCAGGAAAATTTACCTGTTTTAAATACGATTTTATTTTACACGCAAAGCAACGCTGCTATCGATTTAAAGCTTGCGATAGACGATGTTTTACCATCTTTTATCTCTCGCATCTCAAATTTAATGAGCCATTTTAACATAAAAGCCTTCTATGAAAAAAATAGCGGCACAGAAGAGACGATCTATCTGCAAAATTTATTTGAAAGCAGGCTTGGCGTGATGAGCTTTTTGTTATCGCGAAATAAATTTGATTTAGAGATTATGATAGAAAGATATAGCGATCTGATTTATTATGGTAGCGTCAATAAAAGCTATGCAAAAAAGTTGGAATGGAGCAAATACTTTAACGATTTTTACAAAGAAAGAAAGTTTGAAAATATTGCAAAATATCAAAATTTCTTTAATGAGATCAATGTCTTAAACAAAAAACTAGTCTTTCAAAAGGAGTGCGATTTGGAAAATTTAACCGATAAAAAAGAACTAATCAAAGAGCTAATCAAAAATAGCGAGTTTTTAAATCAAAACGATGCGCTCACTAGCGCTTATTTGCTCGGTATGCTAAGCGCGGCCATGATAAACTGGCAGCTTGGCGTGAACGGCGGCGTATCCTTTAGCAACTGGCTTAACGACTGCGGATCGATAAGCATGGAAAATTTAGAACGAATTTGGACCAAGTGCGATGAGATGATTAGAAAGCTTAAGGCTGCTTCTGGCAAGCCAAATGCTAACATTGAAAACATAAAAGAGTGTTTGATCGAAATTTTACCGCAGGTCTTTTCTAAGGAGAGAAAGATGGTAAAAACCTCACATACTACACTTGCCTTTGCTATGGGCGGAAGTGACTATCGTAAATTTATAAAAGAAAAAACAAAATAAGGAGAATAAGATGCAAAAAAAAGAGATACTTTTTTTATGGGACGGAGAGAACTGGAACCCAAACGGTGATATGCTAAAGGATAACGCTCCTAGGCGAGATGATGAAACTGGCGTAGCCGAGGTGACGGACGTGCGCATAAAAAGGACTATTAGAGATGAGATCATGAAAAAAGATGAGGCGTCGATTTTTATAAAGGAGTATAGGATAGAAGACGCCCTGCTAGACGCTAAAACGGCTATCAGACAGAGTATAAACATAAAGCAAGGCAAAAGCGAACTGCAAAAAGAAATTTTGTCTAAATTTATCGATATCCGCGCATTTGGCGGAGTTTTGCCTATTTCAGATAAAGACGAGATGAAGCAAGACAAAGAGATAAAAACTGCAGGCGTTCAGTTTACTGGACCAGTGCAGTTTAGACTAAGCAAATCCCTAAACAAGGTCGAAGTAGAGCATGTTAAAGGAACTGGCGCTTTTGCTAGCGACTACGATCCAAATGATCCAAAAAAACAAAAAGATCAAGCGACTTTTAGAGAAGAGGAATTTATAAAATACGCTATTTTTGCTACTTATGGCATCATAGATAACTATAATGCAGCAAAAACAGGCTTTAACGAAGCCGATGAGGCTAAAATTTTAAAAGCTTTATGGCACGGCACTAAAAACCTAACAACTCGCTCCAAAATCGGTCAAACTCCGAGGTTTATGCTAATCATCACATACAAAGACGATACGTTTGCAGGCGATCTAAACAATAGCATAAGCCTAAAAAGCGAAAAAGAAGATAGAGTGATAAGAAGCATCAATGAATACACTATCGACTTTACAAATTTAAAAAATAAACTCGCGAGATACGCCGCAAATATAGAAAAGATAGAGTATATGAGCGATTATGATTTTGAAACGATAAACAAAGAAAATTTTGACAGCAGTTGGAAAAAGATAGAGGCATAAAATGAGCATTGTTGCTTTTAGATTATTTGGCGATTACGCTCATTTTTCGCATCCAGCGACGATTTACTCTAGCTTGACCTATCCAGTACCGCCAAAGACCACTATAATGGGCTTTTTAGGCGCTGTTATAGGCGAAGAAGAGTACTTTAAGCTATCAAACATCCAATACAGCGTAAAAATAGATAGGCAAATTTTAAAAAAAAGTTTTGTCTTTAACGGCATAAAATTTGCCCTATCAAGCAATATGCACATAGAGGAAGGTTATCAAAACGCAAAAGAGAAAAAGCAGTTTTACAGAGAGCTAATCTGCTCGCCATCTTATGTCGTATTTTTAAATTTAGAAAATTTAGGGCAAAGGTATCAAGATAAAATAATCTCAAATTTAAAAGAGCATAAAACCGCCTTTACGCCCTATCTTGGGATAAATTTTTGTATAGCGGATTTTAGCTGGATCGATATAAAAATATGCGAAAAAATATCGCAAGCTGAAAGCTTTATAAATACATTTACGCTTATGGATGATTTTATTTTTGAAGACATTAATGAAAATGCGAAATTAACTACGGCAAGAATGCCTTGTGGCTGCGAAAATGGACGAATTTTTAAAGATTTTAAAGACTTTGTTATGGAGATAAATGGCAAAGAGCTTATAAAATCTAAAAATCATGGAAATATTTATCAGATAAATGATGAAAGAGTCTATTTTATTTGACGAGTTTTGGTCTCATCCAAATAAACTTTTAGAAAATCATATAAAAAATATGATCTCGCCTGACGACGATGAGCTGGGTAAGCAGGTCAAACTCTACCACGACATCGCAAAACTGAAAAATAATTTTCAAATTTACATCAGAGATACTTCAAACGACAAGCTGGATAAAAACCACTCGCTCTTGTCGGCATATTTTTTCTTGTTAAACTCAAAATTTGATGAGATACCAACCCTGTTTGGCTTTCTTGCTATCGTTTCGCACCACGGCGACGTGGTAAATTTAATGACGCTAGCCAGAGAAGCTAATAAATTTTTTAAAAACCAAAAAGAGCTAGAGCAGTGGGATGAAGTGGCTGGCGCTGCTAAAAACATTAAGATCTATTCTGGATTATCTACAAAAAAGGATGAGTTTTTAGATAGAGCGGAAAAGCTTCGTCAATACTTAGTTTTATCGCAGTACAGGCACAAATTTACCTATGAGGACTTTATAAATTTCAAAAGCCTATATTCAAATTTGATTTATAACGATAAATTTGAAGCTATCTTTAGCATGCCAAAACAGCAAAGCAAAGATATACCGATAGATGTTTTAGAGAGTGATATCCAAAATTTGCCGCCAAATAAAAAGCGAGATGCGTTTAGAAATTTTGTCTTAAACAACTTTGACAAAGAGTGCAAACTTTTTACTTTGACTGCGCCCACTGGCTATGGTAAGACTTTGACGGCATTAAATTTTGCATTGAAATTTAATAAACCTCGCATAATTTATGCGCTTCCATTTACTTCGATAATCGATCAAACCTACGATATAGTCGCGAAAATTTATAAAAATAGCGATATTTTGGTCAGCAAGGCACATCACAAAACGACGATAGGCGAAGAAAATCTAACCCAAGAGGATAGATACTCAAAGATCAAATTTTTGATGGAGTCTTTTAGCGGCGAGATAAACGTAACTACGCTTTATCAGCTGATATTTGCGCTATTTGGCAATAAAAACAAAGATAATGTTAAATTTAATCAGCTAAAAAATAGCGTCGTTATCATCGATGAGGCGCAAGCGATCCCATATAATTTTAGAAAAGATTTTATCCTGCTTTGCGAGATCATTTCGCAGAGGCTTGGCACTATTTTTATATTTATGTCAGCGACGATGCCGGTCATAAAAAGCGAAAATTTTAAAGAAATTTCAAATTTAGACTATTTTTCAAAGCAGGACAGATACGTCATAAAATGGCTTGATATAGGCGGCGAAGATGAGCTTTTAGAAAAGATTTGCGAGGCTGCAAGCGATAAAAATACTCTAGTCGTCGTAAATACTATCAAAAAAGCGCAGGAGCTTTTTACAAAACTAAGGGATAAATTTAGCTGCTTTTGCCTAAACGGATATATGTATGATGATCACAAGCGTGCTACTATAGAGGCTGTAAGGTGCGCGGTAAATAAAAGTAAAGTTGATCCGCTCGCAAGCAAAATTTTACTTATCTCCACGCAGTCCATCGAGGCGGGAGTGGATCTTGACTTTGACATTGGGTTTCGCGAAGTCTCGCCCATTAGCTCTATCATACAAACAGCAGGGCGCGTAAATAGGCATTTTGGAGCAACAAGAGGCGAGCTATACGTCTTTCCTGAAATAAGCAAATTTACAAATTTGATTTACGGCGATTTGTATAAAGTAAGTGGAACTATTTTGAGCGATCTTAAGCAAAAAGAGGTGAGAGAGAGCGAAATTTTAGAAATTTCAAATTTGTATTTTCAAAAGATAAGCAATCAACTGGAAAATTTGCATGTAAAAAGCGAGATAGAAAAGTTGGAATTTGAAAATATAAATCAAAAAATAGAGGAAATCATGAACGACAACTACAAACAAACCATAATAATCGAGCCTAAAGAAAATTTTATTAAAGATTTTGAAGCTAAAATTTTTGAAATAAAAAATAGTCCGAATGAGAAATTTACCATAAAAGATCTTTTTAAAAACCACATCAGAAAGTTGTCAAAATTTAGCATAAACGTAACGTTAAAAGATATGAATAAGCTAATGCCTAATTTAAAACAAATAAACGGACTAAAAGATATGTTTTATCTGCCGTTTGGCTCGTCTTATTTTTATAGTGCCGAGTATGGCCTTAAAAAAGATACGAATTTAGACATAACCGATGAGGTATTTGACTAATGTTCTCAAAAGATCAGATCACTGGCACGCTTGTGAATTACTACTTCACCTGTAAGCGCGAGGCGTGGCTTTACGCGCATCAGATCCATGCCGACCAAGAGGATGAAAACGTGCTGATGGGCAAGGCGCTGGCGGACATCAAAGAGCGCGATTTGCAAGAATTTGCCTTTGGCAACCTAAAATTTGACAAACTCTCAAAACAGCACGGCCACTACCTCATCACTGAGTATAAAAAGAGCCTAAAAAACGAGCTTGCAGGCAAGATGCAACTGCTTTTTTACATCTATCTTTTAAAAACTGGCTTAAATTTAAAAGAGGTAAAAGGCAAACTAATAAGCGGTAAAAAGGTGATATTAGTTGATGACACCAGCGAAAATTTCGCTCTAATGGAGCAAATTTTAGGCGAGATAAGCGCACTTGCAAATTTAGAAAAGCCACCCAAATTTACGCAGGGCAAATTTTGCCAAAACTGCGCATATCACGACTATTGCACTGTTTAGGAGGCAAGATGTATGTGATACTTTTTTACGACATCGTAGGGCGCGAGCAAAAAGAGCGAAATAACGCAAATCGTATCAGAAAAGCGGTCGAGAAGTTTCTGCCTCGCGTGCAGTTTTCAGTCTATGAGGGCGAGATCCGCGAGAGCGACTTTAAAAAACTAAGCAAGACGCTGCAAAAAGAGTGCGTAAGCGAGCTAGACTCCATCGTCATCTATACATTTAACTCACTAAAATACTCCGAGCGCATCGTCATTGGCGTAGATAAAAATAGCCCGGTATTTAGCTAAGGAGCAAATATGCAAAAGAACGATAGGACGCACTTTATACTTAGTCCAGGTAGGCTTTATAGGCAAGATAACAATATCTATTTTGAAAAATTTGACGAGATGGGCGAGCGAGCTTCGTGCAAGATCCTGCCGGTAAACGCGATCGATGAAATTTACATGCTGGCAAAGGTGCAGATCGACACCTACACCATCGCATTTTTAGCGGATAATAACATCCTTTTGCACATCTTTAGTCCGTATCAGAGCTTTCGCGGGAATTTCTACCCAAACACGCCAAACTCCGTAAATAAAAGCGGCTTTGTGCTGCTTTGCCAGCTCCGCTCTTTTGATGATCCGATCAAACGTGCATATATCGCGCGCGAGATCACTAGAGCCCACATCATAAATGACGCTGCAAACTGCAAAAGACACGGCGTAAAATTTGACGTGCAGCCTCACATAAAGGCACTAGATGCCGCCACTAGCGTGCCTGCTATCATGGCGGTAGAGGGTGCATTTCAAAAGCTCTACTACGAAAAGTGGAACGAGATCATCGCAGATCAGCGAAGCTTTAAATTTACCGTCCGCTCAAAACGCCCGCCAGCTGATAAGATAAATAGCTTCATAAGCTACGTAAATACGCGTATCTACAACATCTGCCTAAGCGAAATTTACAAGACCGAGCTAGATCCTCGCATTGGCTTTTTGCACGAGCCAAACTACCGCGCGCTAAGCCTTCACCTCGACCTTGCGGAGATTTTTAAGCCGATCTTGGGCGACACGCTGATTTTTAACATGCTAAATAAAAAAGAGATCACCGCAAAAGACTTCCAAACGGACGCTGGCAGGATAAAATTTAGCAACGACGCCGTGCAAAAGATCGAGCTAAAGATGATCTCGCGCCTTTGCGAGACGCTCACGGTGGGCGGTAGGGAGCTAACGTGGAGGCAGGTGATCCGCCGCGAAGCAAATAAGCTTAAAAAGTGTATCTGCGAGGACGCGCCTTATGAAGGCTTTAGGTGGGAGTGAAATCGCATTTTAATAAAGCGTTTTTTAAGATTTTAAAATGCTTGAAATTTAGGGCTTGGCGTATTTGTACATGACTAAATTTTAGTCAAATTTAAGGCGAAAAAATATAGACTTCTTGCACTAGAACACCTATAAAATCAGCTTTTTGGTGCTAATTAGAATTTACTCCGTTGGAGTTTGAAACTTTTGTTTAGATCGCTATTTTCGGAGCAGGCATACAAATTAGAATTTACTCCGTTGGAGTTTGAAACGCTTTTTTGGCAAAGGCGCAGAGATCGCCAACCAAAATTAGAATTTACTCCGTTGGAGTTTGAAACATATTGCAAGCGATAAGCCAAATTTTGGCGATACAAAAATTAGAATTTACTCCGTTGGAGTTTGAAACATGTAGAAAATTTGGGTCTTTAATGTAGAAAATTTGAATTAGAATTTACTCCGTTGGAGTTTGAAACTTAGTATATTGACTAACTCTTTCCTGACGATTTGAATTAGAATTTACTCCGTTGGAGTTTGAAACTCATCATAAAACATTGCTTTGCAGCCGTTTTTCCAAATTAGAATTTACTCCGTTGGAGTTTGAAACCTCCCACGAATGGCGGTAACGGAATAGGAGCTGCAAATTAGAATTTACTCCGTTGGAGTTTGAAACGGCGAAGGGGGGCTTTTATGACCCAGCTGGCTCATTAATTAGAATTTACTCCGTTGGAGTTTGAAACTAAATTTAGTCCCTGCCCTACTTTCATCTCCAGATAATTAGAATTTACTCCGTTGGAGTTTGAAACGCTGATCGACTGTTAATAGATTTTCTCTCATTTTATAATTAGAATTTACTCCGTTGGAGTTTGAAACAAGACGTCACTCGCTCACAAAGAGTAAGGATAAGTGAAATTAGAATTTACTCCGTTGGAGTTTGAAACTATAGTAGGCTAAATCGCCGTGATTGAGTGGCTTAAAATTAGAATTTACTCCGTTGGAGTTTGAAACAAATACATTCTAAAAGGTGGTCTTGTAAGAAGTTCAAATTAGAATTTACTCCGTTGGAGTTTGAAACCACTATAAAATAAACAATTGTCGTAAGTTTGAAATCCTAATTAGAATTTACTCCGTTGGAGTTTGAAACCCAGTAATAGTATATTCAATAACACTAGGCTCATTAATTAGAATTTACTCCGTTGGAGTTTGAAACCACCTTTGTACACACTTATATTATATTTAGCCAAGAATTAGAATTTACTCCGTTGGAGTTTGAAACAAAGTAATATTTCGATATTCTAAGGCAGATAAACTACTATTAGAATTTACTCCGTTGGAGTTTGAAACCTAAAATGGCTGAAACTACACATAAACCTAGCTATATATTAGAATTTACTCCGTTGGAGTTTGAAACTAGAAAACTAAATGGCAGGATTGATCTAATATCTCATTAGAATTTACTCCGTTGGAGTTTGAAACTTTTATGAAGCCCTTAACTCTGCGAGCAATCATAAAATTAGAATTTACTCCGTTGGAGTTTGAAACATTCTAATTTTTGGTCTGCTCCAAAAAATTCAAAATTAGAATTTACTCCGTTGGAGTTTGAAACATTTCAGCAGTAGAAACAGCAGTGAGAAAAGCGACAAATTAGAATTTACTCCGTTGGAGTTTGAAACCTAATGATGATATAGCTATCTGTATTTGTGCTGGATAATTAGAATTTACTCCGTTGGAGTTTGAAACGAGAAACTGGCAAGATTGATTCTACTATTTCAACTTATTAGAATTTACTCCGTTGGAGTTTGAAACATGCCCTCTTGATCGACAATGCCAAACGCCATCGCCATTAGAATTTACTCCGTTGGAGTTTGAAACGAGGCAGTCACTTGTGAGATTTTGCCAAACAAAAAGGCATTAGAATTTACTCCGTTGGAGTTTGAAACACCGCTAAGGGGCGAGGACTAAAGCCAGTTAAAAAGATTAGAATTTACTCCGTTGGAGTTTGAAACCATGTTTCCAAATTAGAAACAACTACTGCATTGCATTAGAATTTACTCCGTTGGAGTTTGAAACCAGTTTCCATCTTGTCTTTTGCCAGCATAACCGAATTAGAATTTACTCCGTTGGAGTTTGAAACTATAGTTGTTTCTTATGTTTTGTTTTTTGCTTTAGATTAGAATTTACTCCGTTGGAGTTTGAAACACATTTATGGGGTGGTAGTATATGCCTGCGCTTGTAGATTAGAATTTACTCCGTTGGAGTTTGAAACATTTGACAAGAGCCACCATTTGGCGGACTTCGTCATTAGAATTTACTCCGTTGGAGTTTGAAACGCTTTGAGATCATTATGTTTTCTTTGAAATATCTATTAGAATTTACTCCGTTGGAGTTTGAAACACGGCTTTCAAACTTCAATTAATAATCCTAGTGGTATTAGAATTTACTCCGTTGGAGTTTGAAACACGGCTTTCAAACTTCAATTAATAATCCTAGTGGTATTAGAATTTACTCCGTTGGAGTTTGAAACAAAATGGTTTTAAAAACTGGTTAAGCAATATCATAAAATTAGAATTTACTCCGTTGGAGTTTGAAACTCTGCTAATTCTTGCCTAGTCATTTTTAATACTTTTATTAGAATTTACTCCGTTGGAGTTTGAAACCAAAACTAAGAATACCATCATCTTTTAAGTGCCTTAGATTAGAATTTACTCCGTTGGAGTTTGAAACGTTCGTCTTGTAAAGGCAAAAGTGAAGCAAGCGCATTAGAATTTACTCCGTTGGAGTTTGAAACGAGCTAATAAGCGAGCTAAGAAGAATAAGGGCAAGCATATTAGAATTTACTCCGTTGGAGTTTTAAACTTTCGGCAATATCGCTGAAAGTAGCCGAATTTTCATTAGAATTTACTCCGTTGGAGTTTGAAACAACTGGTGAAGTTGGCCTATAAGCTCTCCACTTCCGATTAGAATTTACTCCGTTGGAGTTTGAAATCCACCAAACATGGTTGGCGACAACCGCAATCACTCTTTTGATAGTCGTTTTTTTGGGGCAGTTCCATATAAATTTTTAGTTGGCAAAGTTAGATGGCAGCTGTTTTGACACAATTCAGAAAAACGCCTTGACCAAATATTAAAATAAAATAAATTATCGGATCAATGAAATTTAAAGAAGGTTATAATACTTTTTGTCAATTATAATTAAAACAAAAAATATATGAATTTATAAAACCCACTTGTAAAGACAAGCAGGTTTTAAAATGTTTTATTTCTCTAGTTTTTCTTTAAGTTTTTCTTTTTTAGATTTAGCTTTTGAAGCAGCTTTTTCTTTCTTTTCTTTTACTTTGTCAACAACTTTGTCTTTTTCATCTTTTGCTTTTTCACCCATACTAGTTTCATCTTCTTTGCTAGAAGTTAGCTCTTCTTTAGTTTTAGAAGCCTTCTTTTTAAATTTATCTTTTTTATCAGAGATTTTATCTTTCATCTCGTCTTTTACCTCATCCATTTTCTTCTTACTAGCTTTTGCTTTTTCGCTTACTTCGCTCTTGCCAGTAGTAGAAATTTCACCTTTTAGGTTATCAAAAGTTTTATCGCCGATGCCATTTACATTTTTGAGATCGTCGATTGAGTTAAATTTATTTGCTTTTCTATACTCGATGATAGCATCTGCTTTTGCACTGCCGATACCATCAAGACTCATAAGTTCCTCTTTTGTAGCTGTGTTTAGATTGATTGCTGCCATAGCCAAAGACGCAATAGCTGCAAGTGAAATCAAAATTTTTTTCATTTCCATTCCTTAAAAGTAAATTTGAGGTAAAATTCTAGCAAAGAGTGATTAATGAAGTATAAATATGAAGTAATATAAAAATGATTTTAAATATAGTTTATAGGAGAGAATCCCTGAAAAATTTCAGGGAAAAAGCTTTATTTTCTAAGTTCGCGGATCTTAGCTGCTTTACCGCGTAGTTCGCGTAGATAGAATAGCTTAGCTCTTCTAACACGACCTTTTCTAAGAACCTTTATCTCTTCGATAGAATCGCTAAATATCGGGAAAATTCTCTCAACACCAACACTGTTAGCGCCGATTTTTCTGATGATAAATGTTTCACCAGTGCCGCTACCACGTCTAGCTATACAAATGCCTTCAAAATTTTGAATTCTCGTTTTGTCTCCCTCGTGAATACGAGTAGCCACACGCAATGTATCTCCTGCACGGAAGTCAGGGATATTCTTACCAACAATTTGAGCATTTTCAAACGCTTCAATGTATTTATTTCTCATGTTTTTCCTTATTTATGTGGCTTTAGCTTTTGATATAAATCAGGGCGAAAGTACCTTGTTTTGCAGTGAGCCATCTTGTTTTTTAAGTTGTGGATTTTAGCATGATTACCCTTTAAAAACTCTGAAACCACAAAGATGGATTTAAAATTATCAGGTTTTGTAAAAGATGGGGCTTCAAGCAAATTATCTTCAAAACTCTCCACTTCAAGGCTCATGTCGTTTCCTAAAACTCCGGGCACATTTCTTGATATTGCGTCACTCATACAAAGTGCAGGCAGCTCTCCGCCAGTTAAAATAAAATCACCTATACAAAAAACTTCGTCCGCCCAAAGCTCAATAACCCTCTCATCAAGACCTTCATATCTACTGCAGACAAAACAAATATGATCTTTTTTAGAGAGTCTTTTTGCGTCATTTTGACTAAATTTTTTACCAGCTGGCGTTAAAAAAATAACATGGGTATTTTTGTCTTTTTCTTTTAGAAGTTTGATCGACTCATCTAAAGGCTGTGGAAACATCAAGAGCCCTGCTCCACCTCCAATCATATAATCATCAACTTTATTGTGCTTATCGTTGGTAAAATTTCTTGGATTTATAAAATCAATTTCAATAAATTTATTACTAATCGCACGTTTTAAAATAGAATCACAAAAGTAAGGTTTGACTAAATTTTCAAAAAGTGTAATAAACGTAAATTTCATGAATTTTCTAAGATATCTCTAGCGCCTTTTACTAAAATCTCTCCACTATCCAAATTTACGCTTTCAATAAAGCGCTCCAAATATGGAATGTAGAAATTCTTTGGTTTACCACCTGCGATAAGCTCTTCATCAGTTTTTATGTATAAAAGTGAATTTGCAAAATTATCTTGGATATCTTCTACGACACCCAAAATTTCACCATTTTCTACAACTTTTAAGCCAACAATATCAAACTGAAAAAATTCATCTTTTTTTAGTTTGCAGTTTTTTCTGGTGAGCTCTTTTGTAGTATAAATAGTTTTGTTTACAAGTGTTTTAGCTAAGTCTAAGTCATCAAAATTTTCAAACAAAACCAGCTCTTTTGATCTGTTATAATCTTTTATGATGAGCTGATCATTGTTTTTATCAAAAAAAGTCGCGCCCTTTTTAAATTGCTCTGGGAAGTCGCTCTTGTTGTGAAGCTTTAAATAGCCCTTTAAACCAACACATCTACCGATGGTAGCGACTTCAACAATATCACTATTCAATAGCTTTTACCGTTACTCTATAACTTGTATTGTCTTTGGCTTTACAGCCAATAATAACGGTCTTTATAGCATTTATCATTTTGCCGTCTTTACCGATAAGCTTTCCAGTATCAACCTTATCAGCACTTATAATGATCTCGACAAAATTTTCACCAAGCTCTTGACGCTCAATAGTCACCTTTTCAGGAAAATCAGCTATAAGCTTGGCGTATTCGTATAAAAAATTTTCAACCATTATTTTGTAATTTGTGCAACTCTGTCGCTAAGTTTAGCACCGACACTTTTCCAGTAATCCAATCTCTCTTTGTTGAAATTTATAACATTTGGCTCAACCATAGGGTTGTAATAACCAATGCTCTCTATCCAACCGCTATCGCGTCTTTTTCTGCTATCTGTAACAACTATACGATAAAAAGGTCTTTTTTTGCGTCCCATTCTTGTTAGTCTTACTACTGTTGCCATATTATATTCTCCTCTTGTTTTTAAATAAAGCTTAAATTTAGATAACAAATATCCAAATTTAAACCCTTTTATCAAACAGGTCTTTTTAAATTTGCTTGTGAAAGCATATTTGCAAGTCCCTTTGCTCCGCCCTTTCCTGAAAATTTCTTAGCAAGCTTTGAAGCATTTTCAAACTGCTTTAAAAAGCGATTTACCTCTACTTGAGATAGTCCAGAGCCAGCTGCCAAACGCCTTTTTCTACTATTGTTTAAAAGGTCTGGATTTTCACGCTCTTTTTGCGTCATAGAGTTTATCATAGCCTTAATATGCAAAATTTCTTTTGAATTATCAAGGTCTATATCTTTTATCTGATTTGCAATATTTGAAAGTCCAGGTATCATCCCCATCAAAGATTTCATACTACCAAGTTTTTTAACGCTTTCCATTTGATCCAAAAAGTCATTAAAGTTAAATTGACCTTTTTTTATCTTTTGATTTAGACGTTTTGCCTCTTTTTCATCGATAATAGTCGATGTTTTCTCTACCAAAGTAGCTAGGTCGCCCTCGCCCATTATACGGCTTACGATACGGTCTGGTATAAAGCTCTCGATATCAGCTACTTTCTCGCCAGTACCAACAAATCTAAGTGGGATATTTAGCTGTTTTGCGATACTAATAGCTACGCCGCCCTTTGAGTCAGAGTCAAATTTAGAAAGGATAACTCCAGAAATTCCCAAAATTTCATTAAAACTTGTAGCTGTCTTTACGGCATCTTGTCCGCTCATAGCGTCAGCTACGTAGAAAATTTCATGTGGATTTATCGCATTTTTTACATCTTTTATCTCTTGCATCAACTTTTCATCGATCGCAAGACGACCAGCAGTATCCACTAAAAGCACGTCATAAAGGCCGCTTTTTGCTTTTTCTAGTGCTTCTTTTGCTACTTTTATAGGGTTGTTTTCATTTTCTATATAAAAAAGATCGATATCATTTGCAACGCAGAGCTGTTTTAGCTGCTCAACCGCTGCTAATCTTTGCAAGTCGCAAGCCGCAACTAAAACTTTTTTCTTTCTTAGCTTTAGATAGTTTGCAAGCTTGATAGTTGTCGTTGTTTTACCGCTACCTTGCAAGCCAGCCATCAAAACAATGGTCGGTGCAACTGGTGCATAGACAAAGCCTTGGTTGCCAGGAGCTGTTAAGATAGTAGTTAAATTTGACTTGATCGCATCTAAGAAATTCTTTTGACCAACGCCAGTTTGCTTTAGTTCGCTTTCGATAGACGCGAGTAGATCTTTAGTGACTTTGTGGTGAACATCAGCTTTTAAAAGAGCTTTTTTGAGCACGTCAAGTGCGTTTTTTAGAGCTTTTTCGTCATCTACAAAACGTATCTTGCTAACAGCTAATCTAAAAGACTCGCTAATTTGTTCGAACACTAATCACCTTTCGTAAGTTGTTATTAAAGGGCGTATATTACTAAATAATTTCTTTATTGCTCTTTAAATTTCAAATTTATTAGATAGCTCAAATCCAAGAGAGTTAAATTCTCTTGGGATCGGCGCTTTAAATTTATAGTTTAAAAGAGCGATAGAATAGGCATGCAAAAACATTCTATTTGCCCTATTTTTGCCGTATTTCTCATCGCCAACGATAGGTAAATTTAAGCTAGCCAAATGCACTCTTATCTGATGCGTCCTACCTGTTTTTATGGCAACTTTTACCAGCGTTTTTTTGCCCACAACCATGAGCGGTGAGATTTCACTGATCGCCTCTTTGCCATCTTTTGAGATCTTTGAGAAGGCGCCATTTTTATTTTTTATCGTTAAGATCGGCTCATTTACGACGACCTCCTCGCTCATGATGCCCCTAACTGCTGCCACGTAAATTTTCTCAACCTTCATCTTTTTAAACTCATTTATGGCAAGGCTCGCAAATTCGTCATTTTTTACAAGAAGCAGCACGCCGCTTGTGTCTTTATCGAGCCTGTGAAGGAGTGGAAATTTATAAATTTGACTAATTTTTTCGCTAGTTATGGCAGCTGGTTTGTTAATGGCTATTAAATTTTCATCTTCAAAGATAATGCTTGGCTTTGGCATCTCTTCGACGCTAAATTTAGTATTTTCGCTCATTAGCGCACGAGCGATCATCACTTTTTGTCCCTTGGCATAGACTAGCCCGCTGTCGATTAGCTCCTTTGCCTCGTTGTTTGAGATATTTTTTTGTTTGGCTAAAATTTTATACGCTTTTTCTTCACTCATAAAGTGCTCCTTATATCTTCTATGATCGCATCAGCGCTTGCTTGCACGGCGATCTTGCTCTTTTTGGCGTCACTATCTATTATGTCACCGATCTCGCTTGCTTTTGCGATGTAGATGTTTTCAACTAGGCCAAATAGCGTCTTTTGATTAAATATAAACTCGCCGCTAATTATCACTGGGCTAAATTGTGCGCACTCGATTGGATTGTGCCCACCGATATTTGGCACAAAACTGCCTCCAAGTACGACTACATCGCTAATAGCATAGATATTTACAAGCTCGCCTAAAGTATCAAGCAAATTTACTTTAGCTTCAAATTTATGCTTTTGGCTAAATTTAGCAAAGCTAAAGTCATACTTTTTAGCGTAATCGCTCGCTAGCTTTTCCACTTCAGCAAATCTCTCAGGGTGGCGTGGTGCGATGATTAAAAGATCGTTTTCTTTTAAATTTAAATTATCTAAAATCATCTCTTCTTCGCCAGTATGTGTGCTTGCTAGCACGATCACTCTAACTTTTGGCTTTTCATAAATTTTGCTTACACTTGGTAAAAACGCAGCTTTTATGTTGCCAACGACCTCTATTTCGCCTGCTCCAAGCGACTTTAGCCGCTCTTTATCAAGCTCGCTTTGGGCGTAAATTTTATCTATAAATTTAAAAAGATATCTGTAAAAAAAGCCAAATATCAAGTAGCTTTTGTAACTTCTATCTGAAATTCTTGCATTTATGAGTATCACTCGACTGCCTTTTAGCTTCGCCATGAAAACTAGCATGAGCCAAAGCTCAGCCTCAAAAATGACTAAAATTTTGCTCTTTTTTAGCCAAAATGGCAAGAAAATTTCAAATGGCAAAAATCTTGTGTTAGCACAAATTTTACTTGCTGCTTCAAAGCCCGTATTTGTCACCACGCTTATGGCTTTGCTATCAAATTTTTGCATCAAAGGCTTAAGCGCTTGCACCTCGCCAAATGAGCAAGCGTGAAAATGCACATCCGCGTCTTTAAATTTAGGATTATTAAAGAGAAAAAAACGTGCCGGGATCGATCTATGGTATTTTTTTTTGAAACTTAACAAAAGTAGAAAAATAGCCCCAAAAAAATAGAGTATTGAGGCTAAAAAATAATATATTATTATCACGAAATGTGTTATTGTTCTTGTTTATACAAAATTCTGCCACAATGCGGGCAAGTAACGATATCTTCGCCTTTTACAACCGCAGAGAAAGTTTTATCATTTATCTGCATAAAGCAACCATAACAAGCTTGTTTTTTAACAGGCACAACGGCTGTGTTGTGAGCCCATTTTCTTATTTTTTCATAAAATGCTAGGATTTTTTGGTTCATCGCAGCGACAAGTTTATCTTTTTTAGCATAGACCTCTTTGCGCTCCTTTTCGATCTTTTCAAGCTCAGATGAAACCTCGCTTTTTATCTTTTCTAAATTTCCTTCAAGCTCTGTTTTTTTAGCGTTTAGCTCATCTTTTTGAGCATTTTTATTGTCTATTAGTTTTTCAAGTCTAGCGATCTCTTCATTTGCTGCTTCAAGTTGCTCTTTTGCGATATCTTCTTCAAGACCTAGTGCTTTTATCTCTTTTTCGCTTTTTGCGCTTGAGCTTTTTTTAGCCACATCTTTGATCTTAGCACTAAATTCTGCGATATGAGCGTTTGTGCCTGATTTTTGTGATTTTAGATCATTTACCTCTTCGTCAAGTCTTTCTGCATTAACCGCTATAGTTTCACACTCTTCTTCTATGCTTTTATAGGCTTTTTCTACTTCTTGTATGCGCGGTGTGAAGCCGTCTATTTGTTTGTCAAGATCAGATAATTCAACTAATTGTTGCAAATATTTATTCATAATGTTTCCTTTTTTGTTAGCAATATGTAAATGGGTTTTTAGAATTGCTTATTATAACTTCAATTTTTAGATTTTGCAAATATTTTGCTAAAAAATCACTAAAATAACGCTCGCTTTCATAGTGATTTATGTCGATCAAATTTAGTCCATTTTCCTTTGCATAAAGGGCTTGGTGATACTTTAGATCACCCGTTAAAAAGGCGTCTGCTTTGACCTCTTGGATGAGATCTGCGCCGCTTCCAGTGCAGATACAAATTTTAGAAATTTCATCTTTTGCATGAACGGCTCTTAAATTTTCTAGCCCAAGTTTTTCTTTTACAAATTTGCAAAGCTCGCCAAATTTCATCTTCACATCAGCGTAGATCAAAAAGCCCTCTTTGCTTGAAATTTCAAGCCCCAAAACCTGCGTCGCAAATTTTTCATTTAAAAATGCAAGGTCGGCATTTGTGTGAAGCGAGATGAGCGAGATATTTTTTATCACCATCTCTCTTATGAGCGAGCTTGGATAGAGGCTATAGTCTAGGCACTTTAGCCCCTTAAAAATGAGCGGATGGTGTGTAATAATGAGCGAGTTTGGCAAGACATTTTGCAAAAGCTCGCTATCAAGATCAAGGCTTAGATAAATTCGCTCAAATTCGCTGTCAAATGAGCCAACTTGCAGGCCGCTATTATCCCAAGACTCTTGGCTAGCAAAGGGGCAAATTTCATCTAAGATTTTATAAATTTCAGCTATTTTCATCAAATTTTACTTTTGCTCTAAGCTCTCTTTATATGTTAGCGCGCACTCTTTCGCAAGCTCGCGAATTTTTAAGATGTAGTCTTGTCTTTGCGTCACGCTTATCGCTCCGCGCGCGTCAAGGACGTTAAACGTATGAGCCGCAAGCATACAGTAGTCGTAAGCAGGCAGTGAAATTTTAGCTTCCAAGCAACGCTTGCACTCGTTAAATGCGTTTTCAAACTGGTTAAAAAGCATATCAACATTTGCCACTTCAAAGTTATATTTGCTCCACTCATACTCGCCTTGTTTATGCACATCAGCGTAGGTTACGATCTTGCCATTAGAGTCATCCCAAACGATGTCGTAGACGCTATTTACGTCTTGTAGATACATGGCTAAGCGCTCAAGGCCGTATGTTATCTCGCCAGATATGAGCTCGCATGCGATGCCGCCAACTTGTTGAAAATAGGTAAATTGCGTAACCTCCATGCCATCTAGCCAGACCTCCCAGCCAAGTCCCCAAGCACCAAGTGTAGGGCTCTCCCAGTTGTCTTCGACAAAGCGGATGTCGTGATTTTTCAAATTTAGACCAAGTCTTTCAAGGCTTTTTAGATAAAGCTCTTGGATATTTTCTGGGCTTGGTTTTATGAGTACTTGAAACTGATAGTAAGCGCCAAGGCGGTTTGGGTTTTCGCCGTATCTGCCATCAGTCGGACGGCGGCTTGGAGCTACGTATGCGGTTGCCCATGGCTTTGGTCCAAGGCTTCTTAAAAATGTCGCTTGGTGATATGTGCCCGCACCTGCTGGCATGTCGTATGGCTGAAGTATGACGCAGCCTTGCTCTTGCCAATAGTTTTGAAGCGTTAGTATTATTTGTGAAAATGTCATTTTTTGCCTTTTATTTTATTGATATATAAATTTCTATTTTGTCTTTTAGGTATTTTTCAAAGTCTGTTTTATAGGTTCTTTTTAGCTCACTACTTTCAAAATATCTCCAAATTTCACCCCAAAATTTTGCAACATTTTGCGGCTCATTTGCAAAGCTAAAAAGAGCGTATTTTCCGCTTTGTATATCTAAATTTTCATCACCCTTTTGGCGTGATCTTGTGCCGATAAAGTTATCGTAATGTCCATTAAGATCACTTTCGTAATTGCAGTAAACGCTATAAATTTCGCTCTTGCCATCATAGAGCTCGCCCATAAATTTAGACCATAAAGCTGGAATTTTGCCCTTGCCGTCCATTTCATCTTCATTTTTAGTGCGAGTTTTTACTCCATAAATTTCAAAGCTATCATCTAAATTTATAATCTTCATAAACTACTTTTGTCCGTTAAAATTTTCAACCGCTTGGTTCCACATGAGCTTGTATTTTCGTTTTAAAAATTCAACTTCATCTTGTGAAATTTTAAGCTGTTTTGTAAGCGTCTCGACCGTTTTTCTATCTTCATCATAGAGCTCTTGCATCGAAATGAGCGCCTCTTTTAAAAATTTATTCTCATTTCTTAAGGTCTCAAGCGTCTCATCTTTTGCGTCAAGCACCTTTTCGTGTAAATTTAGTATCGTGCCAATCGTCTTTTCCACAAAGCTAAAACCATCTTGGCTTTGTGGCTGCAAGGATAAATTTTGCGAAACACTAGGCACCACGCTCATCGTTCCCTCGCTCGCTTCTATCAAAATTTCTCCGTTTTCCTCTTTGGTTTTTAAAACGCCACGATTTATCATATCCTCGATAACTTCGCGCTCCAAGTGCACAAGTTTGCAAAATTCATCAACTCCAAGATAGGTCTGCACCGCTTCTCCTTTTATAGTATCACTTCAACCTTTGAAGAGTCTTCCTCTAAAGCCTTTATCTTTGCCTCTCTGTCGGCCTTTAGCGCGTTTGCTAGCCCCTCATCTTCAAGGGCTAAAATTTGCACCGCAAGATAGGCTGCATTTATTGCGCCAGCCTTGCCGATAGCCAAGGTCGCCACTGGCATACCACTTGGCATTTGCACAGTTGAATAAAGTGCATCAACGCCGCTTAAAGCCGATCCTGCCATTGGTATGCCGATCACTGGCTTTGTTGTGTTTGCAGCGATCGCTCCAGCTAGGTGAGCCGCCATACCAGCAGCTGCGATAAAGACTTTTGCGCCCTTTTTCTCGGCATTTGCGACGTATTCGCTAGTTCTTTTTGGGCTTCTGTGGGCTGAGCTGATTATCAGTTCATATTTTACGCCAAATTTCTCCAGAGTCTTTGCCGTCTCGCTAACGATCTCATAGTCACTTTTACTTCCCATTATAATAGAAACAAATTTCATATTTTCTCCCTTAAAAAACTAAATTTTGGCAGCTTAACGCCGAGGTTTATCTCATTTTCATTGCCGCTGTGAATTTCGCTCATAACCTTGCCTTTTTTGGTGATGAGCTGCTTAAATTTGATAAATTTCTTGCCATCTTGCGAATAGACCTTAGAGATTTCATTTTCACTATCATCTATATGCGAGCCAGTTGGCGCAACGATCTCGTAGCTCTTATCTGGGAAAATTTTATATTTACATTTAAAAAACTCACCATCTTCACTTATGGCATTTACCTGATGAGTGCCCTCTTCTAGGCTGCTCGTGTGATTTTGCGTATCGGTTCGTTCATAAGGTCTATGCACCAAGTAGCCGTCCGTAAAACCTCGATTTTTCAGCGTATTTATCTCATTTTCATAAATTTGTGCGTCAAATTTATCGTCAATGGCGTCATCTATCGCCATTTTATAGGCTCTTGCCGTGCAAGCTGCGTAGTACTCGCTCTTTGTGCGACCCTCTATCTTAAAGCTATCAATGACACCGCTATCAACGATCTCTTTGATGTGTGAGATGAGGCAAAGATCCTTTGAATTCATGATGTGAGTGCCGTTTTCATCCTCTTCTAGACGGAAAAGTACGCCGCTCTCTTCGTTTTTTGCGTAGAGTTCATACTTAAATCTGCAGTCATTTGCGCAACTGCCACGATTTGACATACGTCCGCTTTGCACTGAGCTTACCAAACATCTTCCAGAATAGGCAAAACACATCGAGCCATGGACGAAAATTTCGATATCAAGGGTTGGAATTTCCTCTTTTATCTTTATAACATCTTTTAAATTCATCTCTCTAGCCACGACGATGCGTTTTGCGCCCATATCGTGATAAATTTTAGCATCCAGCACGTTCATAACGTTTGCCTGAGTAGAGAGGTGTATCTCGATATCTGGAGCGATCTCTTTTGCTAGGCTCATGACGCCTGGAGTTGCGATGATAAAGGCGTCTGGCTTCATCGCTGAGATGGTTTGTAAGTGCCTTTTTAGCGACTCTATCTGAGAGTTAAAAGGGAAGGCATTTATGGTCGCATAAAATTTCTTTCCCTTTTCGTGTGTGTAGTCTATCGCCTCTTTGAAGGTCTCAAGGTTAAATTCCCTTGCCGATCTAGTCCTTAGCGAAAAGCTAGCCACCGAGCCATAAACAGCGTCGGCTCCATACTCAAGGGCGATTTTAAGTTTTGTTAAATTCCCAGCTGGAGATAAAAGCTCAGGCCTTTTTAGCACTATTTTTTACCCAGACTTTCTATCAAGGCTTCGATGTCGTCGTTGCTGACAAGGTTTTCAGTCGTTGTATCACCAGCGATATGAACAGCAGAGCCAACACGCTTATCATCATCGATACGACCTTCAAACAATGTATTCATATATTTGCTAAGTGCCCTCATAACGTTGATAACACGCTCTATCTTTTGTCTGTGGATGTCTTGATACTGCATCATATCCATAGCCATCATGATCTCATCTTGTCCCATTTGTAAATTTGAGATGATATTATCGATCGTGCCAAGAAGCGAGTTATTGTTCTCCAAAGCTTCGCTAAATGCAGCAATATTTGGAAATTTCTCACTTAGTGTCGTAAATAACTCAACGTTTGAGTTTATCGCGTCTTTTAGGCTGTTTGAGTCGCTCTCAGCGTCCATAAAAAAGTTATTTATCGTCTCAAGCTTGTCAAACATCTGAGTAGCTTTCTCTTCGCTATCTCTTGTCACATCGTCAAGCTGATGTACCATTTTATGGTCTTCAGTCGGTGGTGGTGGTGGCCAAACGCCGTCTGCACTCACTCTGTAGTTTTCGCTCTGTTTTGAGCTACTCTCTGACTTTGCTTGTGGCTCATCTGCTTTAGCACTCATTGCCTCTGCAACTTCTGCTACCTCGTCTGTTTCCTCTTTGACGTCCGCGGTCTCTTGGCTGGCATCTTTAGTATCACCTAAATCATCCTCTAATCCGCCTGCCATAAGTGCGTCAAGTTCCTCTTGGGTCATAAAAGCTCCTAATAAAATTTGCCTTGATTATATAGGATTTAAATAAAAAGAAAGTTTAAAAAGCATGCGTTTATCTTTAAATTTATCAAATTTTAGGTAGCATTTTTGAAAAATAAACGACTTTAAAAGGCTAAAAATGACCGTCGATCTTCACAACCACACACCTCTTTGCAACCACGCAGTTGGCGAACCACTAGAATTTGTGAGATGCGCCATAAAAGCTGGCACAAGATACTTTGGTTTTAGCGATCACGCACCGATGAACTACGATGAAGCTTATAGGATGAAATTTGAAGAGATGCAAAGCTACGAAGACGAAATTTTACGTTTAAGAGAGGAATTTAGCGGTGAGATAGAAATTTTACTTGGCTACGAGATGGACTTTTTAGATGGTTTTATGGACGAGCGAGTTTTTGCTAGAAAGGTTGATTATCTAATAGGCTCTGTCCATTTTTTTAATGGCTGGGCGTTTGACAACCCTGAATTTATCGGTGGTTACGAGGGCAAAGACTTGGATCAAATTTGGCAAGAGTATTTTGACCACATAGAAAGATCAGCCAAACTTGGTAAATTTGACATCATGGGGCACATCGATCTTTTAAAACTCTTTAAATTTTTACCTAAAAAAGATGTCAGGGTCCTAGCTAAAAACGCGATAAAAGCGATAAAAGAGGCAAATTTGGTAGTTGAGATAAACGCAGCTGGCTTTAGAAAACCTATCGGCGAGCAGTATCCAAGCGTAAATTTACTAGAGCTCATCGCCCAAAATGATATACCTATCACCTTTGGCTCAGACGCTCACGCCAAAGAAGATATCGGCAAAAACGGCGAAATTTGCGAGCAGATAGCTAGAAATTTGGGATATTCAAAGTGTGCGATATTTAAAAATAGAGATAGAGAATTAGTAAAATTTTAGTTTGGGGTCAAATAAAATATAAAGATAATCTTAAATATAAAATTTTGTGATACAATACTAAAATTGAAAACCAGAAGGAGATAAAAAATGGGAAAATTTGTCCAAAACATCGATCATTTTTTTGATTTTTGCAAAGAAAATGAAGTTAAATTTGTAGATTTTAGATTTACCGATCTAAACGGCGCTTGGCACAGCATAAGCTACAACATAAAAGCTGTTACAAAAGAGAATTTCACAAACGGCATCCCAATGGACGCTAGCTCGATGAATGGCTGGCAGCCTATCGACAAGAGCGATATGATAATGAAGCCAGAAGCGACATCTGCGTTTTTGGACCCATTTACCTCTGATATCACAGTCGTTGTTTTTTGCGATATCTACGACATTTACAAAGGTCAAATTTATGAAAAATGCCCTCGCTCGATCGCAAAAAGAGCGATGCAATATGTAAAAGATAGCGGACTTGGCGATGAGGCATATTTTGGCCCTGAGAATGAATTTTTTGTATTTGACAACGTCAAAATCATCGACAGTCCAAACTGTGCGATGTATCAAGTAGATAGCGAAGAAGGCGAGTGGAACGACGCTGCAGACTTCAAAGATAGCTACAACACAGGTCACCGCCCACGCAGAAAAGGCGGCTACTTGATGACCCAGCCAATCGACAGCATGGTCGATCTAAGAGCTGAAATGATGCAAGTTTTAGAGCAAGTTGGTCTTGAAGTATTTTTAGGACACCACGAGGTCGCACAAGGTCAAGGCGAGATCGGCGTGAAATTTGGCAACTTAGTTGAGGCTGCTGACAACGTTCAAATTTACAAATACGTCGTTCGCATGGTCGCTCACCTAAACGGCAAGACAGTTACATTTATGCCAAAACCGCTTTATGGCGACAACGGCAGCGGCATGCACGTGCATCAATCAGTCTGGAAAGATGGCAAAAATTTATTCTACAAAGAGGGCAACTACGCAAATTTAAGTGACTTTGCAAGGCACTACATCGGCGGCGTTTTAAAACACGCAAGAAGCGTTGCAGCCTTCACAAACCCAAGCACAAACAGCTACAAACGCCTAATCCCAGGCTTTGAAGCGCCATCTATCCTAACCTACTCGAGCCAAAACCGCTCAGCGAGCATCCGCATACCTTACGGCGCTGGCGAGAAGTCAGTTAGGGCTGAGATGAGATTTCCAGATAGCACAGCAAACCCTTATCTAGCCTTCTCAGCGATGCTAATGGCGGGCCTTGACGGCGTTAAAAACAAATACGAGCCAGTTGGTCCGATGGATGAAAATTTATTTAAACTTCACCTTGATGAGATTAGAGAGCGTGGCATAGAGCAGCTCCCACACACACTTCGTGGCAGCCTTGAAGCGCTTATCCGCGATAACGAATACCTAAAACCGATAATGACCGATCTTTTCATCGACACTTATCAGCACATGAAATTTGAAACTCAGGTTTGGCCTTACGAAGCACGCCCAACCGCTTATGAGTTTAAGACCTGCTTCTCTTGCTAAAAAGAGAGTCTCCAAGCTCATTTTGGGCTTGGAGACTTTTTTAATCAAATTTAAAATATAAAATCCTGCGGCTATTGAATTTAGAGCTAAATCCAATAAGCTCTATCGCTTAGAAATTTTTTAACCACAACAGATAAATTTTTAAAAAATATAAAATCTATATAGTTAAATTTTGAGCTAAACTTGGCTTTACGCACAAGAATAAATTTTAAATTTAATAAGCCAAAACTCATGCAAATTTAGAAATTTAAAGCTTATATATAAAAATAGTCATAGCAGATAAATTTGAGCTAAATTTGATTTTGCAAACAAGGGGTAAATTTGCCAGAGTTTTAAATTTATCTGCATCATTAAAAGCTCAAATTTAATAAGCCCTAGCTCTTTTAAATTTGTAATATAAATTTGAGATTTTATTTAGTCAGGATAGCAGCAGATAAATTCATTAAAAAACTTTTATTTATAAATTTACGCCAAAAAGCTAAATTTAAAACGCTAAATCAAGCAAATTTGCAAAGAGCCAAATCCCTAGCTATTTTGCACTTCAGGCTGTCCAAAGAGCCTATTTGCCTCTTTTATCACGCCCTCTTCTCTTTGTTTTTTAAGCTCCTCTGGGCTTTTGCTCTGACTTAGCGACATCAGCTCTTTTGCAAAGTCATTTTGAGACTGAGATAGCGCATTTACCCTAGTTTCAGGCACTACGGCTGGCTGGCTTGCTGGCTCATCTTTTTGCTCGTCTTGCTGCCTAGCCTTTATCTTAGCGATCTCCTCATCAAGGTAGCTATATTTATCCTGTGGCTCTTGTGGCGGAGTTTGTGGCTCAGGCTTTGGGGCAAGAATTTGAGTCTTAGCATTTACAATTTTTATTTTTTTACCAAAAATTGTATGTAAAATTTCATGCATTACGCCCCAGCTTTTTTTGAAAAATGCCAGATCATCGCCAGTTGCATTGACGACTAAGCCAAGCTCATTTTCATTTAAAAAGCTAAAACTTATGTGATTTTTAAAAATTTCACCAAGCTCAAAACTTCTATCATAAATTTTTGCCACAAACTGCTCGTATGGCGTCTTTGGCGCTTCTTTTATGGCTAAAATTTGCTCACTCACGCCAGCTTTTGGCTCCATAGCCACGCTAGGCTCGCTCTTAGCAAGCTTTATAGCTTCATCGATATCTTGCAGATTTAGCGCCTCTATCATCATAAAAAGCATAAGCATCAGCACAAAGCCATTGTCGCTTGATACGCTTAGCATCGACTTTGCCTGCGCCAAAATCCTAAAAAATCTCTCATATATAAGAAGCGAAAATTTTGGGTCGTTGTCTAAAAATCTCTGCTTTAAATTTGCCAAAATTTCATCTATGATCATCTCTGGCTCATAAGTCTCAAGCTCGGTTACTAGCACCCTAATGGCGTTTTTATCGGCATTTGCGACGTGCTCAATGATCTGCTCGATCCTACTTGGATCAAGAAGTCCAAGCATCGCTGCCACGCTTGATTTTGTGATATTACCAGCGCCATAAATGATAGCTTGATCAAGAAGCGTTAGCGTATCTCTTAGCGAGCCGCCGCCGCTTCTAGCTAGTATCTCAAGCGCCTCCCTCTCGTAGTTCACGCCCTCTTTACTAAGGATAAATTCAAGATGTTTTACGATCTCGTATCTGCTTATTTGCTTAAATCTAAAATGCTGCGTTCTTGAAAGCACAGTCGTTGGAAGCTTTAGCGGATCGGTCGTTGCTAAGATAAATTTAACATAGCTTGGCGGCTCTTCAAGCGTTTTAAGAAGGGCGTTAAACGCCTCTTTTGTTAGCATATGCACTTCGTCGATGATGAAAATTTTATATCTAGCAGCCGTAGGAGCGTATTTTGTCTGCTCGATGAGCTCTCTTATGTCGTCGATCTTTCTGTGGCTAGCTGCGTCCATCTCGATGATGTCCATGTGGCGCGACTCGTTTGCCATCACGCACTGCGCACAGACCTCACAAGGCCTAGAAGTTGGCCCTTTCTCGCAAACCAAAGCCTTTGCAAATATCCTAGCACTCGATGTCTTACCGCTTCCCCTAAGGCCTGAAAACAAATAAGCATGGCTCACTCTGTTTTCGTCAAGTGCGTGGGTTAGGCTCTTGCTTACGGCTTCTTGTCCGATGAGCTCGTCAAAATTTTTTGGTCGATATTTTAGGGCTAGTGCTTGCAACTGCTTTCCTTTTTGCAATTTTAATTTGCTGATTTTATAAAAAAAGGCATAAATTTATGGTTATGATAAAGTTAAATTTTGCTAAATTTAAGCCAAACTTTAGCGGAAAGGATAAATTTGCAAGCATTTATATCTGGATTTTTCACCTCTTTATCGCTCATTTTAGCCATTGGCGCGCAAAACGCATTTGTGCTAAAACAGGGCATTAAAAGAGAAAATATCTTTATCATTTGCCTTATTTGCGCCATTAGTGACGCCCTCTTGATCTTTGCAGGAGTTTTTGGGCTTGGTAGCCTCGTGCAAAATTTCTCCATCATCAAGCAAATCGCCCTATATGGTGGCTTTTTATTTTTACTATTTTACGCGCTAAAGAGCTTTCACTCGTGCTTTTTTAAGGATCTTAGTATGGATACCAGCAGCGATTATGCCAGATCAAATTTAAAGAAAAACATCCTTTTAACGCTCGCTTTTACCTGGCTAAACCCTCACGTCTATCTTGACACCATGATCCTAATAGGCTCGGTTTCGACTAAATTTAAAGAAGAAAATTTGATATTTGGCGTGGGAGCTAGCCTTGCCTCGTTTTGCTTTTTCTTCGCACTTGGCTATCTGGCTAGGTTTTTAGCGCCTATTTTTGCAAGGCCCATCTCTTGGAAAGTTTTAGAGTTTTTTGTCGGCCTCATCATGCTCGCCCTTGCTTTCATGCTCATTTTTGCTAGCTTCTAGCCTCTTTTTTAGAGCCTCTTTTTTGCGAAGTTCGAGCGCATAGGCTTCATTTAGCGCGTCTTCGTCGTCCAAATTCGCTCCGTCTAAAAATTTGCGGTAGTCTTCAAACTGCCTATTTTTTATCCCCCAAAGCACGCCAAAAAGCAGGGCCGCCCCCATCAAAACCGAGATAAAAACAAGCATGGCAAGAGTCGTTGTATCCACTATTTGTCCTTAAATTTTCTAACTATAAAAAGCGAGTTTAGTATGACGCTTAGCGAGCTTGCCGACATGAAAAGCGCAGCAAATAGCGGCATGACGTAGCCACACACGGCAAATGGCAGGCTAAGGGCGTTATAAAGCAGGCAAAAGAGCAAATTTTGCTTTATCGTTTTATAAGTAAATTTTGAAATTTTCACCGCTTTTGCAAGGCTTTGCAGGCTATCATCAAGTAGCACCACGTCGCTTTTTTCTAAGCTCACCGCCGCGCCACTTCCCATGCAAATAGCCACGTGAGCAAGGCTAAGCGCAGCTGCGTCGTTTATGCCGTCCCCCACCATCAGCACCTTTTTGCCCTGCTGCTTAAGACCAGCTATAAATTTAGCCTTTTCATCAGGCAGCATCCCTGCTCCAAACTCGCTCACGCCAAGCTCATCTGCCACATTTTTTACCACATTTTGCACGTCGCCACTTAGGATACACACACTCATACCAGCGCTCTTTAGCTCGTTCATAAGCGCCTTTGCTTCGGGCTTTACGCTATCTTTTAGGTAAAATTTAGCCACCAGCTCGCCCTGCTTGCCAACAAAAAAGCTCACATTTTCTTCGCTCTCATCAAATTTCACCCCATTTTCAGCCAAAAAGCGCCTACTTCCAGCCACAAAATGCTCACCAATAATATCAGCGCTAACTCCCTTTGCCACGCTTAAATTTGCATTTTCAAGCTCAACTTTTTTTGCGCCTTTTTGCTTTAAAAGCTCAGCCACTGCCACGCTTATTTGGTGGTTTGAGATGAGACAAAGCGAGTAAATTTTATCTATACTCGCGCCATCTTTTATAAAAAACTCGCCAACTTCAAATTTAGCCTTTGTGAGCGTCCCAGTTTTGTCAAAGACCGCCACGTCGCACTTTGCAAGGCTTTCAAAAAATTTAGCCTCCTTAAAAAGCACCTTGTTTTTAAAGGCAACCCCAAGGGCGCAGACGCTGCTAACTGGCGTGGCAAGGGCAAGCGCACAAGGGCAAGCGATCACGATGACGCTCACGGCTGTCACTACCGCTTCTGAAAAGCTAAATTTAAAATACCAAAACCAAAATGTAAAAAATGCTAGAGTTAGCACGCCAAGAGAGAATTTCGAGGCGATTTTATTGACTGCTAGCTCGATATTTGGCTTTTTTAGCTCTGCGTTTTGGAGTAAATTTATAAGCTTATTAAGATATGAGTTTTTTAAAAATTTGCCCTGCCTCATAGACGATCTGCCCGTTTAGACAGACAACGCCACTTTTAACCTCGTCTCCACAGCTTAGCAAAAGTGGCAAACTTTCGCCTGTTAAGCTTGAGCTATCCACGCTTGCCTCGCCACTAAGCACCACCCCATCAAGTAGCGCCCTCTCGCCTGATCTAAGCACGATCTTTTCGCCTAAATTTACATCCTTTGGCTCTTTTAAAATGTCCTTGCCGTCCTCTAAAACGCACACCTTTGCAAGCAACATATCGCTTAAAAAATTTGAAGTCTCAAGTGCCTTTTTCTTGCCTAAAATTTCTAAAAATTTACCGATAAAAACAAAGGTTATGATCATCGCAACCGAGTCAAAATAGCTCTCGCCGCTTCTTGTAAGCATCGCAAAAACCGAGTAGATATAGGTTATGCTAGCCCCCGTGATAACGAGCAGGTCCATATTTGGCGAGGCGTTTTTAATGGCGATCTTTGCCCCCTTGAAAAACTCGCTACCAGTGTAAAAAAGCACAGGCGTTGCCAGCACAAACTGCGCGAAGCTTAGCAGGTCTTTCACGTCGCTTCTGATACCGCTAAAGTAGCCACCATACTGCGCGATCGCCAGCCACATGATATTCATCGTGGCAAAGACGCCAACAAGCGCTTTTGCGTAGAAATTTCGCCTTTTTTTGACTAGCTCGTCCTCTTTTTGGCTCGCTGCGTAGGCCTTTGGAGTGTAGCCAACGGCGTAAATTTTCTCGATTATCTGCTCCACCAAAAGCTCTTGCTCATCGTAAACGATGACTGCCTTTTGGCTAAGCGAGTTGATATTTACCTCCAAGATACCAGGTAGGCTAAAAAGCGCCTTTTCAAGCAGCCAGATGCACGCTGAGCAGGTGATGCCGTCAATGAGAAGCGAAATTTTAGAAAACTCGCCCTCTTTTGTCACTAGCTCGCTAAAATTTGCCGCTAAATTTTTGACATTTGCGCCGCTATTAGCAGGATTTAGCGTGTTTTTGCCAAGTCGTTCATAAAACTCGCCAAGGCCATTTTCATTTAAAATTTCATAGACGCCTTTGCAGCCGACGCAACAAAACTTAAGCCCGCCTTTAGCCTCTATCATAGCGCTTTCATCAAAGCTTTGCTTGCAGTGAGCACACCTACACTTCACGGGCGCTTCTTTTTAAGCTGGTCTAAATAGCCATATATCGTGATCTTTGAGACGTTTAGCTTGGCTGCCACGACCTCGATAGCGCCCTTTATGTTAAAAATGCCCTTTTCGTTCATAAAGCCAACGAGCTCTAGCTTTTGCTCTTTTTTAAGCTTCTTACCCTCGTTTTTGGCGATGATTTTGTCGATTAAATTTAAAACTATCTGCATCACATCGTCATTTTGCTCGCTCTTTGGCTCATTTTCACTCGTCTTTAAGAAATTCCCAGCCATTTCAAAAAGGCTCTTTGCCACGCTCGCATCGACATTTACGCATATCGCCCCTATGATCTCGCCTGCTTCATCTCTGATAAAGGCGGTTGAAGACTTCACCAGCTTTTCGTCCTTTGTAAAAAAGTAGTTTGCCACGTAGTCGTCTTTGAAATTTTTACTATTTAAGACCTCACTTACAAGATGGTCAAAGCTTTGTCCGACCTTTCTGCCAGTGACGTCGCCAGCTACATATACGACTGAGCACTGCGGGTGTGAGAGATCGTGTAGCACGACTTCGCAGGCAAATGGCGAGCTTTTTTGTATGAGATTTGCCGTTGGGATAAATGCCTTTAATATATGGTGCATAAGGCGCCTTTTGTTTTTGTTTAAGTTTAGCCAAAATATTTTTAAAATTTCGATAAGAAAAAATATAATTTTTTATGAAAATTTATGAAATTTAAGTGGTAATAATAATTTTTTATCTATAATCCTTTAAATTTTTAAGGAGAAAATATGAAAATTTATGAGACCGAAATTTCAAAAAAGAAAAAGGCTCACTACTCTTTGGCGACCGAGCACAACGGCATCCTCTACATCTCAGGTCAGCTTAGCATGGACCCAAAGACTAGGCAGATCCCAGAGGGGCTAAAGGCGCAAACAAGACAGGCTTTAAAAAACCTTGATAATGTGCTAAAACTAGCAAATGCGACAAGAAATGACATCTTGATGTGCCGCATCTATACGCCAGATATCGACTTTTGGGACGAGATAGATGACGAGTATGCGCTATTTTTTGGCGAGCACAAGCCAGCTCGCGTCGTAGTACCAACAAACAAACTTCACTTTGGCTGCCTGCTAGAGATCGAAGCCACAGCGATACTTGATAGAAAATTTTAAAAGGAGCAAAAATGCCTAAATTTATCTGCTCAAAGTGCGGCAAGAGCGCAGATTTTGAGACACCTATATTTGCGTGCGAGTGTGGCGGGCTTTATGATCTGGAGTTTAAGCCAGCCAAATTTGATCTAAATTTGATCGACCAGCACGAGTTTAGCCTCTTTAGATACCGCGAGTTTTTCCCTATCAAAAATGAGCTCTGGCGTGACATCAGTCTTGGCGAAGGACTAACAAAGAGCGTGAAATTTGATGACTCACTCTACCTTAAAATGGACTACGCGATGCCAACGCTCTCCTTTAAAGATAGAGGTGCGGTGATGCTTATTTGGTTTTGTAAAACTCATGGCATCAAAAAGATCTTGCAAGATAGCAGCGGAAACGCTGGAAACTCGGTCGCTGCATACGCTGCAAGAGCTGGGATAGAGTGTGAAATTTACGTCCCGAAAGGCACAAGCGAGAAAAAGATAAAGATGCTTGAGTACTACGGCGCAAAGGCGGTTGTCTTTGACGGCACACGCGACGAGACGGCAGATGCTTGTAGAAAAAGGGCAAAAGATGAGGGCATATTTTACGCAAACCACGTGTTTAACCCGCTTTTTTACCAAGGCACCAAAACATATATATATGAAATTTACGAGCAGCTTGGCTTTGTTCCTAAAAATTTATTTCTGCCAGTTGGCAACGGCACCTTGCTAATAGGCTGCGAGATAGCGCTAAACGAGCTATTTGAGGCTGGAGTGATCAAAAAACTACCTAAAATTTTCATCGTTCAAAGCGAAAAGTGCGCGCCATTTTTAGGGGCAACAAGCGAGCCACGTACGATCAAGCCAGAGCCAACTTTGGCTGAGGGTATAGCGATAGCAAAACCTGCTCGTGGCACTGAGATATTAGCTAGCAGGTACGCAGGAGAACGCGAAGTGATCACGATAAAAGAAGAGGATATTGAGCCAGCTAGAAATTTCCTAGCAAGCCGCGGTTTTTACGTCGAGCACACCACAGCAGCCATCTACGCCGCCTACGCAAGCTACGTAAAATCGCACAAGATAGAAGGCAGAAGCATCATATCGATGTGCGGTGCTGGGCTAAAGAGCGAACACTGATTTTTTAAATTTTATCGCTTTAGTTTTTTGCTTTTTGCGCATGTAAGCGAGTGCAGTCTTTTTTGACGGATGCGTCGATTTGGCGGTAAATTTGACGAATTTAAATCGGCTATCAAATTTGATAGCCGATTTTTGCCTCGTTTTCGAGTGTTTAGCGGAGTTAAATTTAATGAAGCCAAACTTACGATGCTTAAATTTACATGTAAATTTTATAGCCGAGTTTTTGCACCGAGCGGACTAAATTTGGCAGACGTTTTGCAAAAGCCGTCAAATTTTACAGCAGATTTTTGGCAAAACTCACATTTTGAAAACGCTGGCAAATTTACGAGCGAATTTTTAATGCTTGCAAATTTTGGCCTCGAATTTTACAAAGAATTTTTACCCATAACCGCTCCTTGGAAACTTGTAGTAATATAAATGGCGTCTTGAGCGCTAAATTTACTACTTTTGCTCTCTTTTTAGCAAGCGAGCTATTGTGACTATAAAAAGTATTTCGGCTAAAAATATGCCAACCCCTTGAGCAATAACAAAGTCTCCTCGCCGTGCCCCAACCGCAAACGGGAGTATCGCACCCAAAATAAGCGCCAAAATAATCGTCGCAGTGGCAGGTAAAAACAAATCTATGAAAAATTTTGCAATTTCGTCAAAATAACTTAGCCGCTTATAAAGCACTGCGCACACGCCGCTAAAAAATATCCAAAAACCAACCAAATAAGCGATATTTAACTGAAGCCAATCAAGCGTATCGCCCAAATCGCCGAGAGGATCAGCATCTCCCGCGGGGTTATATTCGCTAAAAAACACAAGCTCTACCGCGCTAGTCGTAAGCCCGTAGATACTCATAAAGCAAAAACTCATCGAAAACGCACAAGTCAAAATTTTTAAAAACGCCATTTTCTCACGATTAGATTAAAATTTTTATGCTCTAGTTTTATATTTTTAAAGCCACATGATTATAACATATTAAAGTGCCCTAACCGCTACCGAATTTATCCCCAAATCTCACGCAAATTCCCTATCTATCACGATGAAAATTTTATATCCTGGATAGTTTAACGAGATCTTACGCTCGATCGCAGCACGTAGCTCGCCTAAATTTCTCTCAGCAAAATCAACCACCACGTCAAACCTCACGCTCTTTTTCTTGGTGTCTATAAAAAATGCATGAAATCCACGCACGCTGCTAAAGCGTGAGAGTAAATTTGCCACGCAGGCACGGCTCTCTTCTTGACCTAAATTTACGCTATAAACGCCAAAAACCAGATATATCCTATAAATTTTATATATCTCAATCTGAAGCTCATTTAGCCTCTGCGAAACCTCACTAAGTGGCAAATGCTCGTCTATCTCGACATTTACAGAGCCCACGTAGCGCTGCGTGCCGTAGTTATGCAGTATCAGGTCGTATGCCCCGCGCACGATCTCGCAGCGATTTACAGCAGCATAAATTTCATCGCTGATCTCCTTTTCTACACGCTGCCCGATGATCTTATCAAAGGTTTCTTTTATCAAAAACACGCCGTTTATAATGATGAAAAATGATGCCAAAGCGCCCGCATAGCCATCTATCTGAATGTTGGCAAAGTATGAGAGTGCTGCTGAAACTAAGATCACGCACGAGATGATAGCATCGCCTAAAGCCCCTTGTCCCACAGCCCTAAGCGAGATAGACTTGGTCTCTTTGCCGACCTTTTTGTAGTAAAATCCAAGTGCAAATTTGACAAATATTGCACAAAATAAAAATACCAAAAATGGCATCGTAAAGTTAGTAGGCTCTGGCGCAAAGATATTTTCTACCGATGTTTTTAGAAACTGAAAACCAAGCATCAGCACAATAACTGAAACGATGAGACCGCCGATATACTCGGTCCTGCCATATCCATACGGATGATCCTCGTCAGGCATCTTGCTAGCTAGCTTTGAGCCAAATATCGTGATGAAACTTGAGCCTGCATCGCTAATGTTATTTATAGCATCTGATATCAATGCAACTGAGTTTGAAACCATAGCTATAAAAATTTTTGCTCCAGCTAAGAAAAAATTAGTAATTATGCCGATAAACGTCGTTTTTATTATCTTCTTTTCGCGTTTGCCATCTTTAAAATCCATCATTTTGAGATCCCTTTTCATTTTCGCAAGATTATATCATTTCTTGACAACAAAGTTTTATTTTTATAAAATGCCAAAACTTTCAAAAAACTTTTGAAGCCCAGAATTCTGCAATCTTATCCCCGCATTTAAAGAGGAAAAATGGAAAACAACAACCAAACTGAGCAAAGTGCTGCTCAAAACACAAAAACTACAAAAAAACATCAAGCATCAAGAACCCACGTACCAGTCGACGGACACAAGATCGAAGAGCTAAGAACGCTTAGCTTAGACGAGCTAGTGCAGATCGCAAATGGCGTTGGCGTCGAAAATCCACGCGAATTTCGCAGGCAGGATTTGATATTTGAGATACTAAAAACCCAGACAAAACAAGGCGGCTTTATACTATTTACTGGAATTTTAGAGATCACAAACGAGGGCTACGGCTTTTTAAGGGCTGTTGATGCAAATTTAAGCGACAGCTCAAACGACGCTTATGTTTCAAACTCTCAGATCCGCAAATTTGCACTTCGTGTGGGCGACATCATCACCGGCCAAGTAAGAGAGCCAAAAGATCAAGAAAAATACTACGCCCTTTTAAAGATCGAAGCTGTAAATTACATGCCTCTAGCAGATGCAAAAGAGAGGCCACTCTTTGACAACCTAACCCCACTTTTCCCAACTGAAAAGCTAAATTTAGAGTATGACCCGATGAAGCTAACAGGCCGTGTGCTTGATCTTTTCACGCCTATTGGCAAGGGTCAGCGTGGCCTCATCGTCGCACCTCCAAGAAGCGGTAAAACTGAGCTTATGAAAGAGCTAGCTCACGGCATCGCTAAAAACCACCCAGAAGCGCAGCTAATGGTGCTTCTAGTCGATGAGAGACCAGAAGAAGTTACAGACATGCAGCGCTGCGTAAAAGGCGAGGTATTTAGCTCGACATTTGACCTGCCAGCGCTTAACCACGTCCGCGTAGCAGAGCTAGTCATCGAAAAGGCAAAACGTCTAGTTGAGATGGGTAAAGACGTCATCATCTTGCTTGATAGCATAACCCGTCTAGCACGCGCCTACAACACAGTGACCCCACCAAGCGGCAAGGTGCTAACAGGCGGTGTGGATGCAAACGCACTTCACAAGCCAAAACGCTTCTTTGGCGCAGCTAGAAACATCGAACACGGCGGCTCACTAACCATCATCGCAACCGCGCTAATCGACACTGGCTCACGCATGGACGAAGTGATATTTGAAGAGTTTAAAGGCACTGGAAACAGCGAGATCGTGCTTGATCGCAACATCTCAGACCGCAGAATTTACCCAGCTATCAACGTGCTAAAATCAGGCACAAGAAAAGAAGAGCTACTTCAAAAACCTGACGAGCTTCAAAAAATTTGGGCTATTCGCTCTGCGATCGCGACAATGGACGATGTCGAAGCACTTAAATTCTTATACGCAAAAATGCTAAAAACAAAAGATAACAAAGAGCTTCTCTCTATCCTAAACGAGTAAATTTAACTGAGCTTAAAGCGCTTGCTTTGAGCTCAAATTTTCACTTAAAATATCTAGCCAAAAATATCTTAGAAATTTTAAATTTTCAAGCACTTGCAATTATAAAAGAGATTACGATTTTTAAACGATTATTTACTAAATTTTTCTATGTCTTGATTGATTAAATTTTCATATTCACAAAGCTCGTTGCAAGTCTTTTTGCTCTGCTCGATAAGCTCATCAAATTTAAATCCAAGCATCACGATACGATAAAGGTTTGGTTTGTGTTTTCGCCAGTTGTAAAGCGTCGCGACATCAACGTCTAAATGATAAGCCATATCACGTTTTGTCATCTTACCCACTTTACACTCCTTCTTTTTGAGTGATTTTATAAATTTTATTCTGATAAGAAAACAATTGAATTATTTTATGTTTTTTATTAATTTCATTGAATATTTAAACTTTATTTAATATAAGAAAATTTAAAATAGCCACGTAACATTTTTTAAATAAGGAGTAAAAATGAAAAATGTAGTTTTAAAAGTTGCTTTAGGTTTAAGCCTAGCTAGTGCCGCTGCTTTAGCGCAAGGAGCCTTTGTAGGAGTTGAAGGAGACTACTCTTTTGGATCAAAGCTTACTGTAAAAGGCGATGACGGCTCAAAGATCAAATTTAAAAAAGCTCAACCAGGTCTTGGCATAAAAGCTGGTTATGACTTTGATGTGGCTAGAGTTTATGGTGCTTACATTTATGATTTTAAAGTTAAGAAAACAGCAAATGACGAAGATAAAAGCGTAGCTGAGTGGAAAACTCATAAATTTATAGTTGGAGCTGACTATACTCCAAGTGTGGCAAAAGATCTTAAACTAGTTCTTGGTGGCTACACTGGTTTTTCAAAGCTTAAACTAAGAGGTGGCGATGCTGAAAATCCGATGGAAAGTGCTAGCACGAACGGCTGGATACTAGGTGCAAGAGTTGGCGCTGAGTACTCTATAAATGAAAACAATGCAGTTGAGTTTGGTCTAAAAGCTGATAGAACTGACTACGGCAAGATTAGTAAATTTGATTTTGTTGACACAAAAGAGACAAATCTCGGTCTTTATATGGGATATACATATAAATTTTAATCACCAGCAAGCTCAAATTTCAAAGCAAATTTGAGCTTTTACTAGAAACTATAAATTTACCAGTTTTTCTAAATTTTCGCCGTCTAAGCGGTAGGTTCTCCACTCAAGAGATTGATTTTTAGCACCCATGCTTTCATAAAATTTGATACTTGGCTCATTCCAGTTTAGGCAGCACCACTCAAGCCTTTTTAAATTTTCATCCTTGCAAATTTGAGCTAGAAATTTAAAAAATGCCTTACCGATGCCTTGATTTCTAAACTCTTTTTTGACGTAGATGTCCTCAAGGTACATCCCGCCAAGCCCCAAAAATGTAGAAAATGTGTAAAAATAGATAGCATAGCCAATAGCCCTGCCCTCACTCTCACAGATAAGGGCTTTTGCGTGATTTTTATTAAAGATAGAGTCTGCAAAAATTTCATTTGTAAAAGTGACTTGATCGCTCATCTTTTCATAGCTCGCAAGCTCTCTTACAAGCTCACAGATCACGTCTATATCGCCCTCAGTCGCTTTTCTTATTTGAAATTTCATTAGTTATCACCAAAAAGAGCTTTTAGATCTTTAACCATTTCGCCATTTTCGCCGCTGCTGCTAGTTTTTGAGCCAAGCTCATTTAGCTCGATCTCATAGCCAGTTAGCATGCTTGCAAGGCGGATATTTATGCCATTTTTACCGATTGCCTTGCTTTTTTGCTCGCTCGCAAGTGTCACAATCGCCTTGTTTTCTTCGATCTTTACAGATGTGATGATCGCAGGTGCCATAGCGCGAGCTACTAAGATCGCTGGCTCAGTGGTGTATTCGATCGCATCGATGCTCTCACCGTGAAGCTCTTTGCTTACGGCATTTATCCTAACGCCCTTTGTGCCAACGGTTGCGCCGACTGGATCGATGTTTGGAGTGGTTGAGATGAGCGCTACTTTAGCCCTTTCGCCAGGGATCCTCGCACTTCCTTGGATGATGATGCCGCCATCTTTTATCTCAGGCACCTCCGAAGTTAGCAGTGCTTCAAGAAATTTAGGCGAAGTCCTTGAGAGTTCTACTTTTATGCCTAAATTTTTATCTGTAAAAACTTTTCTAATGACCGCTTTTACCACGTCACCTACTTTAAATTTCTCGCCTTTTATGCGGTTTTTACGTGGCAAGATGGCACGAAGCTCATCTATCTCGATAAAGGTGTTTTCGTCGTTATCAACCCTAACAACCGGACCAAAGACCATGTGACCGCTCATCTCGTTATATTTTTGTAAAATTTTCTCTTCAACTAGGCGCTGGATGTGATACTCAAGCTCCTTGTGAAGCGTTTGAGCCGCGGTTCTGCCAAGGTTATCAAGGCTTAGCTCGTAAGTGAGCTCGTCGCCGATCTCTACGCCACTATCTATCTTTTTAGCCTCTTTTAAGCTTAAAAAGTGCTCATTGTCTTCAGCAAGCCTCTCATCGTCGTTTGCTACGATTGAAATTTTTTGATAAAGCTTTAAATTTTTATTCGCATCGATACTTACATCATATTCATAATTTTCGCCATAAACCCTTTTTGCAGTGTTTATCAAGGCTCTTATGACGCGCTCTTTTACATCTTCTATCTCTAAATTTTTCTCATTTGCAATTGACTCTATAATGTCTGATATTCTTTCCATTTTTTCTCCATTGTGACGATAAATTTCGGGGATTTTTCGTGAAGTTTTGAAATTATACATAAGCCATACTTTTAATAAGATTAAGCTTGTTATTAACTTTTATTTAATCCATTTTTTATGATGATTTTGATATATTGACCGATTAAAATTTAAGATTTTGAAAGGATTAAAAATGGAGCTAAAACTTGCAAGAGCCGAATTAGACGCAAAACCAAAAACGATTTCACTAGAAAAGATAGAGGCAGCTGTCGAAAAAGAAGGTCAGAAAATTTTCTATTTTGATAAAGAAAACACACACAAACAACTAATCGCCTTAGTCGAGCACTTTGAAGAAAAAGGACTAAGCGTTTATCACAGAACCGTGAAATACGGCCTTGATGATAGCGATTATATGTATGAAGTGCATATACTTTAATGAGTAAAAAACTCTTTATCCAAACTCTAGGTTGTGCTATGAATGTTCGTGACAGCGAGCATATCATAGCCGAGCTCTCACAAAAAGAAGACTACTCCTTAACACAAAACATTGAAGAAGCTGATTTAATCCTTATAAATACCTGCTCAGTTCGTGAAAAGCCAGTTCACAAGCTCTTTAGCGAGGTCGGAGCTTTTGAAAAAGCCAAAAAAAGAGGTGCAAAGATAGGCGTTTGTGGCTGCACTGCAAGCCATTTGGGTAGTGAAATTTTTAAGCGCGCACCTTATGTTGATTTTGTTCTTGGCGCAAGAAATGTTAGCAAGATCACAAAGGCTGTAAATACGCCTAAATTTATCTCAACCGATATCAACCACGACGAGAGCGAATACGCATTTGGCGAGTTTAGAGGCTCGCCATACAAAAGCCACATCAACATCTCGATCGGCTGCGATAAAAAATGCACCTACTGTATCGTCCCGCACACCAGAGGCGATGAAATTTCTATCCCTTCAAGCCTCATCTTAAAAGAGGTAGAAAAGGCCGCAAAAAGCGGTGCAAAAGAGATATTTTTACTAGGACAAAATGTCAATAACTACGGCAAAAGATTTTCAGGCGTGCAAGAAAATATCGATTTTAGCGACCTATTAGTAAAGATAAGCGAGATAGAGGGCCTTGAGAGGATAAGATTTACAAGCCCGCACCCACTTCATATGGATGATAAATTTCTTGAAATTTTCACAAACAACCCAAAAATTTGCAAGTCTATGCACATGCCACTTCAAAGCGGAAACACCAAAGTTTTGCGTGAAATGAAGCGCGGATACACAAAAGAGTGGTTTCTAGACCGCGCGCTAAGACTTAGAAAGATGTGTCCAGATGTGAGCATCTCAACTGATATCATCGTCGCATTTCCGGGCGAAAGTGATAGCGAGTTTGAAGATACGATGGACGTACTTGAACAAGTTAGATTTGAGCAAATTTTTAGCTTTAAGTATTCGCCTCGTCCGCTTACAAAGGCAGCTACTTTTACAAATCAAATAGACGACAAGACCGCTTCAGAAAGGCTAACGCGCCTGCAAAATCGCCATAGCGAAATTTTAGACGAGATCGTGGCGGCACAAAAAGATAAAATTTTTGATGTATATTTTGAAGAGCTAAGAGCAAACGGCGGCGTTGCTGGGCGAAGTTTTAACAACTTTTTAGTTCAAGTTGATGGCAGCGAGGAGCTTCTTGGCACTACGCAAAAAGTAAAGATCACAAACCCAAAACGAATGGTTTTGTATGGCGAGCTGCAAATTTAAAAACACCCTTGAAAAGCTCGCCACGAGCGTTGGCGTCTTTTTCATCTACATTTTGATGTGGCTCATTTTTCTAACCTGCAAAAAGAGCTACACTCCAAATTTCTTGCCACAAAATGGCTGCGTCGTCGTCTTTTGGCACGGCAGGCTTAGCTTTATGAGCTTTGCTTACAGACGCTGGTGGAGCAGCCAAAACAGAAAACAAGGCAAGGTGATAATAAGCGACCACAAAGATGGCGAGCTCATCACCAGAATAATCAAATTTTTTGGCATCGGTACCATTAGAGGCAGTAGCTCAAAAGGCGGTGCAAGGGCGCTTATAGAGGCTCTAAGAGAGATAAAACAAGGCCACGACGTCATCATCACGCCAGATGGCCCACGCGGTCCAAGACACAGCGTCGCAGACGGAGCTGCGGTGATCGCGCAAAAGTCGTCTTGCGAAATTTATGCTCTAAATTTCGAAGCAAACTCGTTTTGGGAGTTTAAAAGCTGGGACAAGATGATACTTCCAAAGCCATTTTCAACTATAAATTTTAGTCTCTCAGCCCCTTTTAGCGTGGCAAATTTAGAACAAAAAGAGGCAAAAGAGAAGATACAAAATGAGCTTTGGCGGGCCTCGCAAAATGACGGCGGCAAGAGCGCAGAGCAAAATAAAGAGGACTTTAGGTCAAATTTAAAAATTTGGTGGAAAAAATATGCACATAAAAATCCGCAAATAAGCGATGATATAAGAGAAATTTTGGACGAAATTTATGAAAAATAAAATTTCTATCTTTATAGCCATTTTTATAATAGCTTTGTTTGGGCTATTTTTTTACAGCGACAACTCCTATAAACTCGCTCTTGAAGCGAAATTTTACTACGAGAGCAAAGAGTATGAAAAGGCTATAAATTTAAGCCAAAAAGCCCTTGATCTTGATGCTTACAATAAGATGGCAGCCACCACGCTTAATCAAAGCAATGCAGCTATGAAATTTAGCTCATACATAAAAAACGGCAAAGAGTATTTAGAGCGCATCAAAAAAATGAGCCAAAATGGCGTCAGTAAGGCTGATAATGAGCGCATCAAAATGATGTGTGATGTGATGATAGAGGATTTTGAAAGCTTAAAGAATTCTGCACTGCTTGATGAGGAGCTAAAAAGCGAAGCTCTGAAGATGAAAGAGGCGTTTGCAAAACTAAAAAACGAGCTGTTTTAAACTTATTTAATCCCTTTTTGGCTAACATATCAAAAATAATGCACTAAATTTAGGAGAGTTATGTCTTTTAGCATCAAAAAGCTTTTTTCAAACCTTTTCTTAAGCGCCGTGATCGAGGGCAATGAGTGCGTTTTTTACGGTCAGGTCTTTAGAAATGGCAAGCTTATAAAAACCATAAATGCTAAATTTACAGACATAAGCATCGATGGTGTCGATGAAAAAGTTTTAAAATACATAGAAGAGCAAGAAAAGACATATTTTGGCGTCTATGTTTCGCTCTTTTTTAACGACGACTCACAAGGTGCGCTGCCTACTGCTAACTTTGACGAGTATAAAAATTTTAACATCAACACGCAAAATTTAACCAGCCTTGTGATGCAAGATAGCTGGAGCATATATGCAAATTTAAATGCTATAAGAAGATATAAGAACCTCTTTGGGCAAGGCAGCGTTGATCTTATCTACTCGCCTATCGCCCTGCTCTTTCACGAGCTTTTAAAGCGTGGAATTTCGCCAAAAACCACGCTATATCTCTACATCCACTCGCACTCTTTTGCGCTTGCGATATTTAAAGATAAGCAGATGAAGCTCTCTACGTTTTTAAATATGAGTGACGCTGAAGAGGGCAACGAAGAGATCGAAAGCCTAAAAGAAGAGGATATAACAGACATAGATAACCTCATCGTAAAAGAAGAAGATGGCGCAACGGCGCTTGATGATTTTAAGAGTTTGGATGATTTCTTAAGCGATGATAAACCAAAAGAATTTGAAGATCTAAACTACGAGCTAAACATGCCAGCTTCGACAAATGTCGAGAAGTCAGTGGCGATCTTTGGGCGCGATATGAAGATGTTTGACTACATCGCAAAAGCTATGAAAGAATTTTATGAAAATCCAATCTACGGCGGCGATTTTATCGAGCAGATCATCGTTTTTGAAAACACAAAAACAAGTGCGACCTTTTTACAATACCTGCAATCAGAGCTATTTGTGGAGACATCAAGCTATCCGATCAACACAAATCACATCATGAATGAGATCATGCAAGAAGAGATAACACTATGAAATTTAGCTTCATCACTCCAGAACCAAGACCGCTTCTATCTATCTTTAGTAAGCTCTGGCTAAGCCTTATCGGCTTTGTCTTTGTGGTGCTTTTGGTGGCAAATTTCTTCATCGTTTATAAAAACTACTCAACCAAGAAAAATATAGAATTCCTAGCAAATGAGCAAAAAGAGCTTAGCCAAAAGATAGTCACTACGGATGAAATTTCAGCCAAGCTTGCCGTGCAGATAGACTCTGCAAACGACATCTTTACGTCAAATTCTATCCTAAAGCAAAGCCTGCACAACCTTTTTGACCTTGTGCCTGATAGCATCACGCTTGAAGAGGTTTTTATGGACAAAAACTCACTCATCATCCGCGGCATAACGCCAACAAAGGATGTCTTTAACCAGCTCTTAGCCTCGCCGCTAAGGTCGATTTTCACCACGTCAAACACTAGCTTTTATCAGAGCAAAAACGGCTGGTACGGCTTTATAAGCACAAATAAGATTGATAATTCTGAGGGATATAATGAGTAAAAAAGATACGAGCTTAGAAAAAATCGACCCAGTAAAGCTTTTACTTTTTATATTTGCTTTTATCATAGTTTGCTTCATTATGATATTTGGCTTTATCGTGCCAAACATAAAAGAATTTAAAAACCTCTCAAGACAAAACTACTCGCAAACCTCATCATACACGAAGGTAAAAAATGAATTTGAAGCTAAATTTAAAGCACTTGAGGCGACAAGACAAAAAGATGGTGCTATCATCTTGGCTTATGATACAGCTTTTGATAAGGATAAATTTATAAATTTCGCATCGCAATTTTTTAGCGAAGTGAGCCTTAGCAAGATAGAAGAAGGCGAGAATAACGCAACTGAGAAGTTCTTTAGATACCGCCTAAATGTCACTAGCTCACTAAAAACCCCACAAAAATTTTATGACTTTTTAGACGCGCTTAGTAGCTATGACAGCATCATAAAAGCCGAATTTCCTATCGTCATGAAAGGCGAAAATGACAAAATCCACACAACCTTTAACATAAAAGTTTTTGGATTGAAGTAATTAAATTTAATAAATTTCTCCACATAAAATTAAAACTGCACCGCTTCTTAGCAAATACTTGGATATAAAAAAGCTAGAGCCATCTCTGCTACAAGAGGTCAAACAAGCTCTTACACGCAGATGCTGGCACACAAAGCGAGGTTGCAAAACTATGTGAAGAGCTTCAAACCAAGATCATAATGGCGACAAAAGATATTCTTGAAAGCAGGATCAAATTTAAAGAAATTTACGAATACGATATGAAGAGCAAGCAGCTTTTCAAAAATGGTGAAGAGGTACAGATGCCAAAAAATGAGGCAAAACTCTTCTTTTTGCTCGTGAGTAATATAAAAAAGTGGTGAGTTACGAAGTGATAGAAAACTATGTCTGGGGTGAAAAATCGATGAGCAACGAAGCCCTTAGAATGACTATCAAAAAGATAAGGGCAAAAACTGACGCCGACCTCATCAAAAACATCTCAGGTGTGGGATATAGACTTAGTGGATTAAACTAAATTTAACTTTGTGTAGCTTTTATAAATTTAAGCTACACAAATTCTTACTTTTTATCCACGCATTTGCCAAGTTGGCAGGCTCTTTTATAAAGTGCGTCCGCCTTTGTTTCATCGCCGCTTAGCTTCGCAAGCAAGAAGCAAGACTGCGCATACTCAAGCTCGCAGCTCTTTGCCAAAAGCCTTAGCACCCTAGCCTCGGCCTTAGTTCTATCTATCTTATGAGTTTTTAAATTTTCGCTTTCGATGTATGACTTTAGCCCCATAGCCTCGTTGTAGCAGCCAACGCCGTCGCCACTATCGCAAGCAAGTTTATAAAGTTTTAGAGCCTTTTCTAGATCTTTTTGCTCCTCAACCAGCCCTTGCTCGTAAATTTGACCCAAATTTGAGCACGCCGTTGCAAGCCCAGCATTGCAAGCCTTTTCGTAGTAGCCTTTTGCCTTTACGAAGTCCTTTTCGTTGCTAAAATTTACAGCTAAGTTGTTGCAGTCGATGCTATTTCCGCTCTCGCAGTTTTGCACCATCTTCTCTTTTTCAAGCTCAAGACGCTCTGCCCTAGCCTCCTCATTACTTTGCCAAAAGCCAAAGCTCACCATCTTTTGCCACGACCAGCAGCCACTTAGCATAAAGCTAGCAGCTACGATAAGCCCGAAATTTAAAACTTTTTTCACTTATTTTCCTGCTTACATGCCAAGCTTTGCGCCTAGTCTTTTCATCTGTGGGCACGCCTTGTTTAAACCACGAAAGCAAGCGACTTTGTAAATTCCATAAGCTCTCTTTTCATCCTTGTTCATACCAAGACCTAGCTCATACATCGCACCGATATTTGCGCAGCTTGGGAGATCTCCAGCGTTGCAAGCGTTTGTGTAGGCCTCCATCGCTAGATAGTAGTCTTGTTTTACGATCTCGCCCTTGCGGTAGGCGTTTCCTAGGTGGTAGCAAGCTTGTACGCCGCCACTGTTGCAGCTATCTTTGTAAATTTCGACCGCTTTTTTTGGATCTTTTTTCACGCCAAGGCCGTTTTCATAGAGTGTGCCAAGGTTTGAGCAAGCAAGCTGCACCTTCGCATCGCAAGCCTTTTTGTAGTTTGCGTAGGCATTGTCATACTCTTTCATAAGCTCAAAATTTACACCCAAATCGTTGCAAGCTTCAGCATCGCCGCTCTCGCACTTTGGTGTTAAAAGATCGATGGCATTTTTTGAAATTTGCTCTTTGTTTTGCACCACCTTTTCGTCCTTTGGTTGTTGCCATGAGTCATCTTGCTTTGGCGTCTCTCCGATGCCGATCACGTTTAAGCAGCCTGTGAAAAATAGAGCAGTTAAAAGTAGTAGATATTTTTTCATTTTTGTCCTTTTAATATTGTCCAAACAAGTCATTTAGGGCTTCGCTGATGCTTGGGTGAGTGAAAATTTGGTTTTTAAAGAAATTTGCATCTGCTTTTAAATTCATAGCGATCGCGATCTCATTTATGATCTCATTTGCGTAGATGCAGTGAAAGCTAGCCCCCAAAATTTCGCCACTACTAGCTTCAACGATCGCTTTAAGCATGCCCACATCGTGATTTAGCACCTTTGCTCCTGGCACTGCTGCCATGCTAAGTTTTAGCTCCTTGAAATTTAGCCCAAGCTTGCTAGCTTCTTTTGCATTTACGCCAACTCTTGCTAGCGGAGTGTCGGTAAATAGCACATTTGCATGGATACTTCTGTTTTGTGTAGTGCGCTTTTTATCGCCAAAAATTTGCGAGAAAACTATCCTAAAATCATCCAAGCTCGTGTAGGTAAAAAGCTCTCCACCGCGCACGTCGCCCACTGCATAGATGTTTGACACATTTGTTTGAAGGTGCTCATTTGTCTTTATAAAGCCTTTTTCATTTAGCTCGACGCCAGCTGCTTTTAAATTTAGATCATCTAAATTTGCCACTCTGCCAAGCGCTACTAAGAACGCATCTGCCTTGATGAGCCTATCTTCATTATCTTGTTTGAAATTTAGTGCATTGTCTTTTAGACTCTCTATCTCGCAACCCTCTAAAATTTCGATGCCCTGCACGTTTAGCGCATCTTTTACACTTTTAGCTATGTCTTCATCTTCGTTTTTTAGAAGTGGTGAGCGTCCGACGATGGTCACTTTTGAGCCAAAATTCGCAAACATCGATGCAAACTCGATGCCAATAAATCCGCTGCCAACGATGACAAGATGCTTTGGCATAGTTTTTAGATCGAGCAAAGTTTTACTTGAAAAGACGTTTGAGTTTGTTATCTCAAATGGCGCATACGCCTCTTTTGAGCCGGTATTTATGATGATAAACTCGCCTTCAACGACTTTTTGCTCGCCATTTGATGTCGTAACTAGGACGCTATTTTTATCTTTAAACGAGCCAACGCCATCGATCACGTCGATATTTTCTTTATCATTTAGCATCGCATAGTTTTTAGAATTTAAAGCTGAGATTAGCTTATTTTTGTTTTCTATGCTAAGCGTGTAATACTCGTTTTCAACGCTATTATCTGCATATATCGCCTCTTTTGCAGCTGTGATTAGACGCTTTGTCGGTATGCAGCCCACATTTATGCAAGTGCCTCCATACATCTTTGGCGATCTCTCGATTAGAGCGACTTTTTTGCCAAGCGCAGCAGCCTTTACAGCTAGCGTCTTGCCAGCCTTACCAAATCCAATAATAACAATGTCATATTTCATTTAATTTTTCCCATTATGTAGTATGTAGTTTCGTTTATCTTTTTGATATCCATTTTGTATTTATTTGCCCAGCTTTTGATGATCTCATCAACACGCTCTTTTATCTCTTTGACGGTTGCAACGTTTTTTATCTTTAGCCTATCCTCACTCCCGCTCATCGCTACAAAGCAAAGGTGCGGCTTTAGATGATCGTTTAGCTCGATCACACTCTTTGGCAAAAGGCCGTCAGTGTTATTTAAAATTCTACGCATATGCTCAGTGGTCGTTTCATCTATGTTGTAGCCAAGCTGTGTCAAAAGTGCGTTATGATCCATATCGTTCCTTTTTGCTTAAATTTGCGATCATTATAAGATAAAATTCGATAAAATCGCCTAAATTTTCAAGGACAAATATGAAAAAATTTATCATTTTTCTATTTAGCATTTTGCTATTTTGGGGCTGTTCTGCAGATCAAATTTCGCAAAATTTAGGTCTTAGCGAGCCACCACTTGATCCTGAAGTCGAGCAGATAGCAGACGCCATCTATCTATATAACGAGGGCAACTACCCAAAGGCTTGCAAGAGATTTTATGACTACGCAAAAGATGGCAACGTCCTAGCCATGCAGCAAACTGGCGTTTGTTTTCGTGACGGCAAAGGCTTTAGTAAGGATATCTTAAGGGCGCTTTTTTGGTTTGAGACAGCTGGTAGATACGGCAACATAGACGGACTAAGAAATGCTGGATACATCTACGAGTACGGCCTTGGGGTCAATAAAAATTTAGAAAAAGCGATATATTTTTACGAAAAAGCAACTAGCCTTGGCTCAAGCGAGGCTAGCTATGATCTAGGGCTTATATATCTTGGCAAAAATGACTATAAGAAAGCTAGAATTTATCTTGATGAGGCTTGCTACCATGGCAAAGAAAAAGCCTGCACGAAGCTAAAAGAGATGAAATTTTAGCTCTCATCTCTTTTAAATTTTACTACGCCTCAGCCTTTTGGGCGATTAAAACGCCCTCTATCATCTTTTTGATATCACCATCAAGTATCGCGTCAGTTTGCGAGTATGCCTCGCCGCTGCGGTTGTCTTTTACCTGCTGATACGGGAAAAGCACGTATGATCTTATCTGATGCCCCCAGCCGATCTCACTCTTTTCGACGCTGTTGCTCGCCTCTTGCTGCTTCATCAGCTCAAGCTCGTAAAGACGCGACTTTAGCATCTTCATCGCTGTGGCTCTGTTTTTGTGCTGGCTGCGGTCGTTTTGACACTGCACGACGATGCCAGTTGGTATATGCGTGATGCGGATGGCTGATTCAGTCTTATTTACGTGCTGACCGCCTGCGCCACTGGCTCTATAAGTGTCTATCTTTAGATCCTTCTCTTCGATCTCGATCTCTATATCATCATCTACTTCAGGGCTTACCATGACACTAGAAAAGCTAGTGTGGCGGCGTCCTGCGCTATCAAATGGACTTGTGCGAACGAGCCTGTGGATGCCATTTTCTGCCTTGAAGTAACCATAAGCGTTTTCGCCTTTTACGATAAAGCTCACATCCTTTAACCCCGCCTCTTCGCCCTCTTGAAAGTCCAGAGTCTCAACCTTAAAGCCCTCACGCTCGCAAAATCTAAGATACATCCTATAAAGCATGCTCGCCCAGTCGTTGCTCTCAGTGCCACCAGCTCCTGGGTGTATCGATACGATCGCGTTTTTGCCGTCATCTTCGCCACTTAAAAGCATAGAAATTTCTAAATTTACTATCTTTTCATCTAAATTTTTAGCATCTTCAAATAGAGAATTTATAGTCTCCTCGTCATTTTCAGAATTTGCTAGCTCAAATAACTCCTTTGCGTCGCTAACTGCTTGGTTGGCGTCACTAAATTTAGCAAGCATATTTGAAATTTTTGTCTTTTCTTTATTTAGCGCTCCAGCTCTTGCGATATCTTGCCAAAAGTCAGGGTCTTGCTCAGTGTCCTCGATCTCTTTTAGCCTAGCCTTTATCTCGTCAGGCTTTACGATAGAGCCTATGTTTTCAACTTTTGTTTGTAGCTTCTTTAAAAGCTCGTTGTATTCGTAACTATCCAAGTTTTTCTCCATAAATTTTTGCCGATTTTAGCCAAAAGTTGCTTACATTTTTAAATTTACGCCCTTTTAATCCTTTTTTGTTACAATGCCAAGTTAAAATTTAGATAAAAAGAGTCAAATATGCAGATCATAAGAACTATAAAAGAGCTTGAAAATTTTGTCCAAAATGCAAGCGGCAAGATCGGTTTTGTGCCGACAATGGGCGCACTTCACAACGGACACGTTAGCCTCATCAAAAAATGTGTGAGCCAAAACGAGACAAGCATCGTCTCAACTTTTGTAAATCCAACTCAGTTTTTACCAGGCGAAGATCTGGACAAATACCCAAGAAAAGAGCAAAGCGACATCCAAATTTGCGAGCAAAACGGCGTTAGCGCTATCTTTATACCAGATGCTAATGAGCTTTACTTTGAAGATGAGCCTCTCATCGTCGCTCCAAAGAAGCTTTCAGCCATCTTAGAGGGTAAAACTAGGCCTGGGCACTTTGATGGCGTCTTAAGAGTGCTAAATAAGCTATTTCGCCTAACTCGTGCAAATAGCGTCTATATGGGCAAAAAAGACACCCAGCAACTCATCATCGTGCAAAATATGATAAAGACATTTTTCTTAAACATCGAGCTAGTAGCTTGCGATATCGTTAGAGAGCCAGACGGCCTAGCACTTTCAAGCAGAAACATCTATATCTGCGACGAAGATAAGTGCAACGCATTAAGGCTTTCAAGATCGCTAAATAAAGCGCAAAATTTGATCCAAAATGGCGAAGAGGACGCAAGCGAGATCAAGGCAAATATGCTTGAGGTTTTAGAGCCACTAAAAGTTGATTACGTCGCGGTTACAGATAGAAATTTAAATGAAATTTCAAAGGTAGAAAAAGGCAATACCATCATCTTAGTAGCCGCCTATGTTGGCAAAACTAGGCTAATAGACAACATCTGGATCTAAAAATGCCAAAACTTCATCTAATCTCGCTTGGTTGTAATAAAAATTTAGTTGATTCAGAGATCATGCTTGGGCGCTTGCAAAACTACGATATCACGGACGATATCAGCGACGCCGACGTCATCATCGTAAATACTTGTGGCTTTATCAAGTCTGCCAAAGAAGAGAGCATACAAACCATCCTTGAGATGCACGAAGCTCGTAAAAATGGCTCTTTGCTCGTGGTGACTGGCTGTCTTATGCAGCGATACAAAGATGAGCTCATAAAAGAGCTACCAGAGGTCGATCTCTTTACCGGCGTGGCTGATTATGACAAGATCGATGAGATCATCTTGAAAAAGCAAAATTTATTTAGCCCGCAGACTTATCTGCAAGCAAACGAAGAGCGTGTGATAACTGGCTCAAACTACCACGCCTACATCAAAATTTCAGAGGGCTGCAACCAAAAATGTAGCTTTTGCGCGATACCGACATTTAAGGGCAAGCTAAAATCACGCTCGCTTGAGAACATCGTAAATGAGGTCAAAAATCTAGTCAAAAAAGGCTACTACGACTTTAGCTTTTTATCACAAGACTCAAGCTCATATATGCGTGATCAGGGCGTTAGCGACGGACTAATAAATTTAATAGACGAGATAGAAAAGATAAAAGGCGTAAGGAGTGCTAGGATACTTTATCTTTATCCAAGCACGACCAGCAAAGGACTAATAGAGCGTATCATCGCCTCGCCCATCTTTCACAACTACTTTGACATGCCCATCCAGCACATCAGCGAAAATATGCTAAAGATAATGAAGCGTGGAAGTGGTGCTAAAAAGATAAAAGAGCTTTTAAATTTGATGAGAAATGCCGAAAATTCATTCTTACGAACTGGCGTCATCGTGGGACACCCAGGCGAGAGCGAGGGGGATTTTGACGAGCTTTGCGCGTTTTTAGAAGAGTTTAAATTTGATAGAATTTCCGCCTTTGCCTACTCAAAAGAAGAAGACACAGCCTCTTTTGAAATGGAGCAAATACCAGCAAAAATCATCTCAAAAAGGCTAAGCAAGATAGAAAAGATCACCAAAAAAGCAATAAACGAGAGCTTGCAAAAAGAGCTTGGCAAGCAAATTTACGCATCGCTTGAGGGCATTAGCAGCGAGGGCGAGATGTTTTACGCTGCCAAAAAAGATATCTGGGACAAAGATATAGACGGCGAAATTTTAATAAACGAAAGCGACGTAAAAGAGCTTGAGATCGGCTCGCTCTACCTTTGTGAGATTAGCGACGTGGTTGATCAAAAACTAGTCGCCACCATCGTCAAAAAAGCAAAATGATAAGCCAAAATGCGCTTGATAGGCTAAGCTTGGGCGCAAACCTGCTTGCCTTCTCGCACGGCATCGATAGCACTGCACTTTTTTACATTCTACACGAGGCTGGGGTCAAGTTTGATCTAGCCATAGTCGATCACAACGCCAGAGAGCAGAGTAAAATTGAAGTTGAAAGCGCCAAAGAGCTTGCTAGTAAATTTGGCAAAAAAATCTACATAAAAAGCGTAAATTTAGGTAAGTCAAATTTTGAAAAAAACGCACGTGAGGCGAGGTATGAGTTTTTTGGAGAAATTTGCCAAAAATATGGCTATGAGAATTTGATCCTAGCGCATCAGTTTGATGATAAATTTGAGTGGTTTTTAATGCAGCTTGGCAAGGGCGCTGGACTAAAAGAGCTCTTTAGCATGAGCGAGCTTGAGAAGAGGGAGTACTTTTGGCTGGTTAGGCCGCTTTTAAATTTACGCAAAAAAGAGCTTCAAAACTACCTTGACGAGCGAGGTTTGCGCTATTTTGTCGATGAGACAAATTTAGATGGCAAGCTTAAAAGAAGCTTTGTGAGACTAAATTTTAGTGAGCCATTTTTGGACAAGTATTTTAGCGGCGTGAAGAAAAGCTTTGAGTTTTTGGAGGCTGATAGGCAAATTTTGCTACCAGAGATCACAAAGATAGATGATGAAATTTTCATTATAAAAAATGATAGTAACGTGGTTCGAGGCATCGATATGGCGGCAAAAGAGCTAAATGTGCTCTTAAGCAAGGCTCAAAAAGATGAGCTAAGCATAAATTTAGCAAAGCAAACAAGCGTGGTGCTAAGCGGCAAGATCGCCGTTGGCTACGCTAATGAATTTGTTTTAGTGACGCCATTTTGCAAAGCCGTAATGCCAAAAATATTTAAAGAAAAAGCTAGAATTTTAAAGCTCCCAGCGATAAATAGAGGCTATTTATTTGCAAACGGCGTTCAAATAGAAAATCTCTCTAAATTTTTTAGCAAATAGAGCGTTTTAGTCTGTAAATTTTGATCTACTAAAGGCTAATTTAAACTTTTTATCACCAAATTTTCTACAACAATCTTAACAAGTCTGCAAAAATTTAAAATTTCTATCTGCGAATTTGATCTACAAAGATCAAATTTAAAACTAAATTTTACTCCAACTCTCAAGCTAGAGCGCCCACAAACATTAATAATTAGAGTAAAACCGTGAATTTGATTTTAGTTATTTTATCTCTGAGATAAACTGCTTTTGCATTTAAATTTAGAGTATAAAGGCAACAAATTTGACCCACAAAAGAGTGAATTTTAAAGCTCAACCAGTAAATTTTACCTTTACGATATTTACACTAAAGCGTTAAGCCTGCAAAATTTAAAATTTCTATCGGTAAATTTATTTATTTTTAGTTTATTACAACTATTTTTTGGGCTTAATTTTAGCTATAAATTTAATCTGAAAAGTAAAATTTAAAGCCTTAAGCAGCAAATTTACTCAGGTTTTCAGGTAAATGTCCGCTTCAACCTTAGCAAATACAGCACTAGACCTGTAAATTTTCTATGCTGAAAGTCAAATTTAATCCATTAAGAGCCAAATTTAAAGCATCATCGAATAAATTTAATTTCACAGCTGTTTTAAAACAGCCCAAAAACTCATCTGCGATGTAAATTTCTCAAGCAAAAAACTATAAAATTTATGCACATATCTTTGCTGCAGGATAGCAACCAATCTTCAAAATTCAAAGCGCCCTTTTGGCTTTGAAAATCGTATATTAAATTTAATCTTACTACCAATAATAAAAGCGTAAATTTGATATATGAAACTAAGTTTTATAAACGAGATAATGAATTTTGCAGCTCATTAAATTTAAGCTCAGTTATAAATTTTAGTCTTAGCTTATGTGGTTATCAATCTCTCTAGTAAAAGCTAAAGTTACGTATCACTAGAGTGCTAAAATATAAATTTGAAATTTTCAGCCAATAAGCATTTAAAAATTAATAAATTTTTGTGGTTCATTAAATTTAAACCCTCATACAAATTTAGCCTCAACTCATCTCTAATATCAAATTTAATAAACGCGCTCAAAAAAGTTAAATTTATAAATCAGCGCCAGTCCCAGCAAAGCTAGCCCATAAAACAAAATCAAACAAGCCAGCAGTTTAAATTTACCTCATCAAAGCCATTTGCATAAAATAATACATAAAATTTTATAAATTTTATTACGCACTAAGCGAGGATTTTCTCTATCAGCTCTCTTTTTAGCACAAAGTCATAACTAAAAGCATCCACAACGACGCCAGCATAACTGCTCTCTTTTAGCATCGCAAGATACTCCTTTAGGCCTATCTCAATGCTCTCTTGCTCGCTGTCGTTTCGCCAAAGCTTCATCGCCTCTTTGCTAGTAAATGCCGGAAAATAGCTAAGCTTCTCGCCCTCATCTTCAAGCAGGATAAATTTGATATTTGAGCCCTCCTCCTCATAAACTACGCCGCCATCAGGCTTTGCAAGTGCTTGGTTTAAAAGCACTGGAGCAAAAAAAGTAGCCTTTTTTAAAGCCGATATCAAATTTATCTCATTTTTCTCGCTAGGATCACTTAAAAATTTATCCATCGCTTCTTGCATTTTAGCCCCTAAAAGCCTCATCTACAGCTTGGCAGATCGTGTGGATAAAAAAGATGTGTGACTCTTGAATTCTTGCTGTATCGCTTGAGCTAACGACTAAATTTAGATCGCAGCCCTCATTCATAGCGCCACCTCCTTTGCCACTAAGTCCAAGCACTGATACACCCATTTTCTTAGCACTTTTTATAGCCTCAAGGACATTTTTGCTGTTGCCACTTGTTGAGATCGCCACGAGCAAGTCACCAGGACGAGCTAAGGCCTCAAACTGACGTGAAAAAACGTAGTCAAAGCCGTAGTCGTTGCCAATGGCCGTAAGTGCCGAAGTGTCGGTAGTTAGCGCGATGCCAGGTAGTGGCTGACGCTCGCTTTTATATCTGCCAGTTAGCTCGGCTGCAAAGTGCTGTGCGTCCGCCGCAGAGCCGCCGTTGCCACATATCAGTACCTTTTTGCCATTTTTTAGCGTATCAGCCACCATCTGGCAAGCACGCTCCAAGCTGTCAAGTAAATTTACATGCTCGCTAAAGGTCTTTTGGTGAGCCTCGAGCTCATTTTTTATCATCGTTTTTAGCATCTTTTATCCTTTTTATTATCCCTGTTGTGCTTTTGCCCTCGACAAAGTCTATCAGCCTGACCTCTTTTACGATCTCGCTGCCAACGACCTCTTTGCCTTTATAGTCAGCCCCTTTTACAAGCACGTCAGGCTTTATCTTTGTTATCAAATTTAATGGCGTATCCTCATCAAATATCACGACATAATCAACAAATCCAAGCCCGCTTAGCACGCAGGCTCTATCATCTTGCGAGTTTATAGGCCTAGCCTCGCCTTTTAGCCTCTTAACTGAAGCGTCTGAATTTAGCCCAACAACCAAAAGATCGCCAAGCTCTCTTGCACGTGCAAGGTATTTTACGTGCCCAGCGTGCAAGATATCAAAGCAGCCATTTGTGAAAACAACCTTTTTCTTGCCCTTTTGGCTCAAAATTTCTTCTAACTCCTCAACGCTTTTAAGCTTGTGCTCGAAATTTGCCCCAAACGAGCTATTTAGCAGCTGCTCGATCTCGTTAAAGCTAGCCGTTGCGCTACCTATCTTTGCTACGACGACGGCTGCTGCGAGGTTCGCTATCTTGATCGCCTCTTTTATATCAGCCCCGTTTGCTAGCATGTAGCCAAGTGTCGCAAGCACCGTATCTCCAGCGCCAGTGACGTCAAAGACCTCTTTTGCTTTTGCCGCAAATATGTGCAATTTGTCATCATAAAGCGCGATGCCCTCTTCTGAGATTGTGATGATCGAATAGGTTAAATTTAGCTCGTCTTTTAGCTGCTTTATCGCCTTTTCAAGCTCGGCCTTGTCTTTTATCTTTAAATTTGTAGCCTCGCTCGCCTCTTTTTTATTTGGCGTTAGAAGGGTCGCGTTTTTGTATTTTGAGTAGTCGCTGCCTTTCGGGTCTATGAGCACTGGTATTTTTAGCCTCACGCACTCGTTTATGATCTCTTGGCAGATCTTGTCGCTAAGCACGCCTTTGCCGTAGTCACTTAGCAAGACCGCCTTGAAATTTGCAAGATTTTCTTTGACTTTTAAGACTAGCTCATCTTCTAAATTTATCTTTACAACACTCTCTTTATCGATCCTGACAACTTGCTGATGAGATGCCATGATACGGCTTTTTATCGAGCTTTCGCGCCCTTTTTCAGTGAGGATCAGCTCATCTTTTACATTTAGCTCAGCAAGCTTCTCTTTTATCTTTTTGCCAGCCTCATCATCTCCTAAAACGCTAGCCACGCTCACGTTTGCGCCAAGCGAGAGTAAATTTCTCACCACATTACCAGCGCCACCAAGCGTGTAGGTTTCGTTATTTATCTTAACAACCTGCACTGGCGCTTCAGGCGAGATGCGCTCGCAACTGCCCCAGATGTAGTGATCTAGCATCAAATCGCCGACGACTAAAATTTTAACTCTCTTAGCCATTTATCTCTTCCTTATAAATTCTCTTTATCTCTGGCAAGTAGTCTTTTATCGCCTCCTCTAAGCTCCAAGTCGCGCTAAAGCCAAATGCCTCGCGAGCTGGGGCCACGTCGGCCTCGGTGTGAAACTGATAAGAGCCGATAAATGGGTTTTTGATATATTCGTTGCCTAAATTTACGCCGATCTCACGCTGCAAGATGTCAGCGATATCTTGAAAGCTTCTAGCCTTGCCAGTAGCTGCATTATAGACGCCACTTGGCGCATCAAGCGCTTTTATATTTGCGTCAATGATATCTTTTATATAGACAAAGTCGCGTTTGATCTGGTCGCTGCCCTCAAAGAGCCTTGGGGTCTTGCCAGCTAAAATTTGCAGACCAAACTGAAGCACCATCGAGGCTGTTTTGTTTTTGAAAAACTCGCCCTTGCCAAAGACGTTAAAATACCTCAGTCCAACCACACTCACGCCGCGCTTTGCGTAAATTTTATTGATATTATCCATGCTTAATTTGCTAAAGCCGTAAACGTTATTTGGCGCTTCGCACTCGCCAACTGTTTGTGGGCTCTTTGCATTGCCATAAGTCGCCCCTGAGCTAGCGTAGATCATCTTTGCGCCCAAACTCTCGCAGATATCAAGCAAATTTACAAAGGCATTTACATTTGTTTTTATTAGCTCGTCTTGCTCTTTTACGGTCGTGTCTGAGATCGCTGCTTCGTGGTAGATGACGTCTGGGCGAAAGCTTTTTATCTTTTCAAGCGTGCTAGGATCATTGATGTCGCCAGCGTAAATTTCACCCTTAAAACCAAGTAAATTTTTAAAATGACCAAAGCTTTTTAGGTTGCCATTGCTAAATGTCTCGTCGTTTCTAAATTTATCCACAACAAGCACGTGAGCATCTTTATAGTTTTCATCAAAATAGTGTGCCAAAGCTGAGCCGATAAAGCCAGCGCCGCCAGTTACAACTATCTTTTTTCCGTTTAAATTCATAGTGATTTTTCCTTTTAAATTCATAGTGATTTTTCCTTTTTTAGCTTATTTAAAACATCTCTTACATCTTTAAAATTTATGCCATCAAGCAAGAAATTTCTGCCCACACCAGCCCTTTTGCCAGCCTCGACGTCGCTTGGTTTATCGCCTATCATGAGCGAGTTTTCAAGGTCGATGTCAAACTCTTTGCAAGCATCAAGTATCATTTTTGGATTTGGTTTTCTGCAGGTGCATTTTTGCTCTGGAGAGTGCGGACAAAAATAGACTTTGGTGATAAAAATTTGCTCTTTTTTAAAGCTTTCTAGCATAAATTTATTTAGAGCGTCAAACTGCTCCTGTGTGTAGTAGCCCCTGCCGATGCCTGATTGATTTGTCACGACAAAGAGCTTGTAGCCAGCCTTAGCAAATTCTCTTAACGCATCAAAAATGCCATCAATAAATTTAAAGTCTTTGATCTCGCAAACGTATCCAGCGTCTTCATTTATGACGCCATCTCGGTCTAAAAAAAGTGCTTTGTTGGCTGTTTCTTTTATCATTTGGTGATTATAGCCAAAATATTTTAACCCGCCCCTTGCAAATTTACATTTTTGTATTATAATGCCGGCACGTTTTTTAAAAAGGATGACAAATGAAAAAACTACTAATCGTTTCAAGTGTTGCAGCACTACTTTCAACTGCTGCTTTCGCTGCAGATGGCGCTACTATCTATAAAAAATGCGTTGCCTGTCATGGCGCTAAAGCTGAAAAAGTTTTCAATAACAAAGTTCCAGCTTTAACATCACTTGATGCAGCAGCTATCGAAGCAGCTCTAAAAGGCTACAAAACAGGAGCAAATAAATTTGGTCTTGGTGCTATGATGAAGCCTATCGCTACTCCAATGAGCGATGAAGATGCAAAAGCAGTAGCTGAATACATCCAAACTTTAAAATAATCACAGGGGCGCTCGCCCCTTTTTTTCTACAAATTTAAACTCACACCAAATTTCAAAAGCTCTTTTGGCAGATAGTCATCTAAATTACCGATTTTGTCGTTATCTATCTCTATTAAATTTAGATCATATTTTTATAAAGCTCTATCTTTTTCTCTTTTCTTTTTAGATATGCCTCGTCATCTTCCAAGCCCCAAAACTCAACATAGACCTTACCTTTTGGTATGTAAAAATCACAATAGACATCCTCTTTTATCGGCACTCTTTTTTCATAAGCCATGCCCTCAGCAAAAAGCCAGTTTGCTATAACTAGCTCTGCCCTACTTCTTACATAGTGACCGTCGTTTGTTCGGTATTCAGCCTTAAATTTCTCTCTAAAGTCTTCTTTTTGCTCTTTTTTGCTAGATTTTTCGCCAGCTTTTGTAATCTCGTCTATGAAATTTTCATTACAAAGTAGCCTCTCATCCCACCTAACGCTTGCCCTGCCCATGTAGAAATTTTGCATGCCGCCATAGTATCTGCCAACATCTGTCACGTTGTAGCCGTTGTCACATTTTTTTATAAAGCCTAAATTTAACAAAACCTCATTTACATCTTTTGCGTTTTTGCCAAATTTCTTTGCTATCTCTTTTGCACTAAACGTATCAGCTATATTTCTTTGATTAAATTTTACGTAAGATTTTTGGCGCAGCTTTTGTCTGATAAATTTTGTTATCAAATTTACTAAAATGACAAATATTATGATAGGTAGCGCAAAGCTAAAAACACTGGTAACATTATGGATAGTAAATTTGCCGTATCAAAAATTTGCTTTTTTATGGTGCAGTGGGAGTAAATTTAAATTTTAAATGATAAATTCTGGCTCAAATTTTGTCCCATTTACCCTGACAACTCTTGCAGGTATGCCAACTACGGTTGCGTTTGCTGGGACGTTTTTTAGCACGACCGAGTTTGCGCCGATCTTGGCATTTTCACCGATCGTTATAGCACCAAGTATCTTTGAGCCAGCGGCGATAGTCACGCCATTTTTAATGGTCGGATGGCGCTTGCCACACTCTTTGCCAGTGCCGCCAAGTGTCACTTGATGATACATCATCACATCATCACCGACCTCAGCTGTCTCGCCGATAACCACGCCCATGCCGTGATCTATGAAAAATCTCCTGCCGATCTTAGCGCCCGGGTGGATCTCGATACCTGTTAGAAATCTTGCGATTTGCGAGATGAGTCTAGCTAGAAAAAACCACTTTTTCTCATATAAAAAATGAGAAATTTTGTGAAATAAAACCGCATGGATGCCAGGAGTGTTTATAAGTATCGCCAAAAAGCAACAACTATGCACCGATGGGTCTTTTTCACGGACGGTTTGAACTAGCTCTTTTAGACTCTCCCACATAATTTTACGCTCCGTAAAGCTCTGTACTTAGGTATCTCTCGCCGTTATCTGGAGCTATGAAAAGCACTTTTTTGCCAGCGCCAAGTCTTTTAGCCACTCTTTTTGCAGCCACGTAAGAAGCGCCGCCACTTATGCCTATCATCAAGCCATCGCTCTTTGCGATCGCTCTAGCTGCGTTTAGTGCGTCATCGTTGCTTACTTTTTCTACTTCGCTAACTAGGCTCATATCCATTGTATTTGGTAAAAATCCAGCTCCGATGCCTTGAATTTTATGTGGTCCTGGGTTGCCGCCACTTAAAACCGGTGATGCCTCAGGCTCTACTGCGATGATCTTAGTGTCATAGCCTTTTTCTTTTAGAACTTTTGCCACGCCGCTTATCGTGCCGCCTGTACCAACGCCTGCTACAAAGGCATCAAGCTTGCTAAAATCAGCCACGATCTCAGCAGCTGTTGTTAGCTCGTGAGCTTGTGGGTTGTACTTGTTTTCAAACTGGCTTAGCATTACGTGATTTGGCTGAGAAGCTAGCTCAGTAGCTTTTGCGATCGCTGCTTTCATACCACCAGCTGCAGGAGTTAGCTCAAGATGAGCACCATAAGCAGCAACGATCTTGCGTCTTTCGATGCTCATGCTCTCAGGCATGCAAAGGATCACTTTAAAGCCAAGTGCAGCACCGCACATAGCTACGCCGATACCTGTATTGCCACTTGTTGGCTCAACGATAGTGTCGCCATGTTTTAGCGTGCCATCAGCTAGCATTTTTGTGATCATATTAAATGCGATCCTATCTTTTACAGAGCCGCCTGGATTAAAAAACTCTAATTTTACGTAAATTTCAGCCTCGTCAGCACCTGTTTTAACCTTTACGATAGGTGTATTACCGATCGTTTTTACGATGTTATCGTAGATCATCACTCCTCCTAAAATAAATTTCTCGTAAATTTAGCATAGAATTTAAAATAAAACATAAAAAGTCCTAATTTGCGCTAAATTTAAAATAAAAATTTAGTTTTTAATGCTATCAAGCACCTCTTGTCCGCTTTGGCTTAAAATTTTGCCTTTAAAATTCTCTTTGCAAAACTCCAAAATAAGCGCATGATAGAGCTTTAAAACCTCAGTTTCGTCAAATTTCTCACTATCAAGAAATTTATAAATTTCATCATAATCAAGCGAGCTAAACCACTCAGCCGCCTCGTCGTAGCTCTCAAAAATGTAGTCAAAATATGCCATTATCCTAAGCGCATAAGCATCAACAACCATGTAAGGCTTGCCGCAAGCATAAGCAAGTATTGCATCGCAAGTCTCAGCGCCAACGCCTTTTACGCTTATGAGCCACTCGCGGCTTGCATTTTCTTTAAAATTATCAAAGCTCTCAAATTCATTTTTTATAGCTAGACAAAGCGTCTTTAGTCGTTTTGCCTTTGTGTTGTAAAAGCCACTTGGCTTTATGAGAGTGGCAAGCTCGCTGTTTTCAAGCGCACAAATGGCGTCTAGGCTATCTTTGCTGGCATTTTTTAGATTATCTAGCGCTTTTTCTACGTTTTTCCAGTTGGTATTTTGCACCAAAATAGCGCCCAAAATAACCTCAAAAGTGTCCTCGCCTGGCCATTTTAGCTCGTCTAAATTTCTCTTTTTGTGATTTAGCAGAGCTAAAAACAGATCAGTTGATCTCATTTTAAATTTTCTTTAAAAGTTAGATAAAACTGCTTTGCAGTCCTGCCACTTCTGCTAGCTCTTAGGGTAGCGAAATTTTTAGCAAGCGTGTGAAGCTCATCTTTGTCGCCAGTGTAGTCTTTAAAGTAAAAATCAACCATTTTTAGGTACTCATCGTAGTTGCCTTGATAAAAGCTGATCCAAAGACCAAAGCGATCTGAGAGAGAAATTTTCTCCTGAGCTGCGTCGCTGTAGTGGATTTCTCCGTCTATTAGCTCTGAGTTTTCATTTTCGCTTTTAAACTCGCTTATTAGGTGGCGGCGATTTGATGTGGCGTATAAAAGGACGTTTTTTGGCGGCTTTTGGATAGAGCCATCCATGATAGGCTTTAGAAATTTATACTCATTGCTACCATTTTCAAAGCTTAGATCGTCGCAGAAAATGATAAATTTAAACTCGCTCTTTCTAATCTCGTCGATGATGTCGCCAAGGTATTTTAGATCCTCGCAGCCAATCTCAATGATGCGAAGTCCCTCTTTATAAAATTTAGTAAAAACAGCCCTTACAAGGCTTGACTTGCCACATCCTCTCTCGCCCCAAAGAAGCACGTGATTTGCCTCGTCGCCCGCTATAAAATTTCTAGTATTTTTTAGCAAAATTTCTTTTTGTTTCTCTAGTCCATAAAGTGAGTCTATATCGACAAAATCAATATCCTCAACCGGCTTTAACATCCCTTTTGTACTTTTATAAATCGCTGCGTACTTCATACCCCAATCTATCATCTCTTATCCTTTCTTAGATAGACCAAAATTTCAGCCAAAACATCGTCATCGTCCTTACTACGTGACTTTAGCCTGATCTTCTCGTCATCATTTTTTGTTATTAGTATATTTTGCTCGCTGTTTGAGATCGTCTTTATACCAGCTTTTAGAGCTAAAATTTTGATGATGATAAGGTCTAAAAACTGCTTTGTAAATGTATCTATCTTGCCAAATCTATCCTCAAGCTCGCTTTGTATCTCATAGACTTCAGCGACCTCTTTACACTTGCTAAGGCGCCTGTAAATTTCAAGCCTTAGCCTATCTTCTCTTATAAATTCTTGATTTAAAAAGGCGCTCACACTAAGCTTTAGATCGATCTTGTCAAGCTTTGCGGAGTCTTGATTAAGAAGCTTGTTTATCTCATCTTCTAGCATCTTTAGATATAGCGAGTAGCCGATAGCCTCGATGTGACCGCTTTGCGCCTCGCCGATGATGTTACCACCACCCCTTATCTCAAGGTCGTGATAGGCTAGCACTGAGCCAGCACCCAAAAATGAGTTGCCCTCAAGTGCCACAAGTCGTTTTAGCGCGTCTTTGCTAATGGCATCTTTATCCTCAACCAAAAAGTAGCAATAAGCCTGCTTATCGCTTCTACCCACGCGACCGCGCAGCTGGTGCAGGTCAGCCATGCCAAATTTATTAGCATTTTCTACGATTATGGTGTTTGCATTTGGCAGGTGGATGCCGCTTTCAACGATGCTGGTGCAAAGTAGTAGGTCATACTCGCCCCGCTCAAATTTCATCATCTCATCTTCAGCGACTTTTGCATTTATCTTTGAGTGAAGTATCAAAATTCTAAGCTTTGGCAAAATTTTTCTTAGCTCATTTGCCGTCTGCTCGATGTCTGCGATGTGGTTGTGGATGTAAAAGGTCTGCCCGCCGCGTCTTAGCTCACGCATAATCGCCTCTTTGATGACCTTTTCGTCCCACTCTCTCACGCTTGTTCTCACATCCAGCCTTGAGCTTGGCGGAGTGGCTAAAATGCTATATGTTTTTATCTTGCTAAGCGCCATATTTAGGCTTCTTGGTATCGGCGTGGCGCTCATACTTAGGATGTGTGAGTGCTGAGAAATTTCTTTTAGCTGCTCTTTTTGCTTGACGCCAAATTTATGCTCTTCATCAACGACGATAAGCCCTAAATTTTCAGCCTTTACGCTAAGAAGCGCATGCGTACCCACGCAAACTATGGGCTCATTTTCTTTTAGCGCTTTTTGCAGGTTTGATTTCTCTTTGGCACTTGAGAAGCGATCCAGCCTAAAGACCTTTATGCCAAATTTGCTAAATCTCTGGCTTAACGTCTTGTAGTGCTGCGAGCTAAGAAGCGTCGTTGGCACAAAGAAAAACGCGCTAAAGCCTGATTTTATGCAGGTAAATATGGCATTCATCGCAACTTCAGTCTTGCCAAAGCCAACATCTCCGCTAAGCAGCCTATCCATCACCTTGCCGCTTTTTAGCTCATCTTTTATATCATTTACCGCTTTTTGCTGGTCGCTCGTATATGAAAAGCCAGCGTCTTGGACGAAATTTAGATAAGAGATATCCTCTTTTTGTAAAATTTTGCCTGCGATTAGCTCTCTTTTTGCCGCCATCGCTACGATCTTTGAAGCGATCGCAAAGAGTTTTTCTCTAACCTTCTCTTTTATCTTGGCAAAATTTGCCTTGCCTAAGCGATCAAGCACCGCCATAGAGCCATTTTGCGCGATATAACGATCTATTAAATTTAGATGTTCAACTGGCAAAAGAAGCTTGTCATCATTTTGGTAGGCAATTACTACAAATTCTTTCGTAGCACCCAAAACCTTGATCTTTTCAAGGCCTAAAAACCTGCCTATGCCATAATCTTCATGCACGACATAGTCATTTACTTTTAGCTCATCTACCACGAGGCTTGAGCGTTTAACTCGCCTTTTTTTCTCAAATTTATTAAGTGATACTACGATCTTGTCGCTTGAGGTTAAATTTACTACAAGGGGCGAAATCTCAAGCTTTACGTTGGCAAAGCCATCAAGCTCATAGCCCTTAAAAAGCCCCTCATTTCTTGAAAGAACGGTTATGCTTTTGCTCTTATTTAGCTCAAAAAAGTCAAAATTTAAAGTAACTTCTAGGTCTTTATAGACCTTTGGCTCAGGCAAAATTTCAATGCCCTTAAATTTCTCCTCAGGCGCATCATAAATTTCAAAATCGATCTTTTTAACAAGTTTTGAGTCAAAAACTTTCAAGTAGTCGCTAAAGCTATCTATCGCCCAAAATCCAAGCGAATTTAGATCGCTCACCAAAGCGTCGCTTTGCATATCCTCGATCTTTTGGCTAACTTTTTCAAACTCATCTTTGCTCAAATTTGCTATAAACGGAACGATCTCGGCTTCGCTTAGCTCATTTTTGTTGCTAATTTGCGTGGCGGTGTTGTAGTTTCTGATACTCTCCACCTCATCGCCAAAGAGTAAAATTCTAACAGGATCATCCATATTTACGCCATAAATGTCGATCACTTCGCCGCGTATGCTAAACTCGCCAACGCTCTCAACGATATCGACGCACTCGTAGCCAAATCGTATGAGCAAGTCGGCAAATTCGTTTAAATTTAGATTATCTTTTAGCTTGATCGTTGAGCTTTCTAGGTTTTTTTGCGTTGGAAGTGGGTTTAAAAGCGTGCTAAATGGGCTTATGATGATCTTTTTGCCATCAAATTTATAATATTTGCTAAGAACGGATGAAATTTCAAAGAGCTCTTCGTTAAAACTTCTTAGATCATCGCCCTTTTTAGCTCTAAAATCAGGTAGTTTAAATGCGCTAAAGCCAGCAAAACTGGCCGCATCAGCGCAGAGTGCCGCCTCTTTGTCATCTTCGCAGATGAGAATTTGTGGGGCGTGTGTTAAAAGATACTCATAGACCTTTGCTTGCATAGTACTCTTTTAAAAAGGCTTCGGCCAGGTGAAACGAGCCAAATGCTAGGTAAATTTTGCCGTTTTTTGCCTCTTTTATATCGTTCATATCGCTTGGCTCAAACTCTCTATGCGAAATTTCAAGCTCATTTAGCGCTTTGTTTATGAGCTCTCCGCCAAGCTCCCTGCCCTCGCAGTGGTAGTGATAAAGTAGCACGTCCTTGACAACTGGCTTAAGAGCTGCCAAAACTGCCTTGAAATCTTTATCTAAAAACGAGTTATAAACTAGCGTTAGCTTCTTGCCGCTAAACTCTTCTTGGCTAAATTTCTTAGCCACAGCCTTTGCACCAAGCTCGTTGTGACCGACATCAACGTATAAATTTGAAGCGATCTTTTCACATCTGCCGTGAAGCGATAAAGCGCCAAGCTTTTTGATATCTATGCTACTATCTAAAATTTTAGCCGCGGCGTAGGCTAGAGTTAAATTTGAGCGCAAAAACTCTGGTAGGTTAAATTTATCTGCGTAGTTTGCGATCTCGTTTAAATTCTCTTTGGTCAAAATTTCTCTTGGAAAGCTCAGAGTTGCGCCTTTTTCGCTTGCGATCTCTTTTGCGATAGCCACACTTATCTCGTTCATCTCATCATTTAAGATAGCTCTTTTGCCCATGGCTTCAAATTTCGTGCGTGAAATTTCTTCTAAGCTATTGCCTAATATCGCCGTGTGATCAAAGCCGATCGGAGTAAAGATGCTTAGCTCTTTTTCAAAGACATTTGTCGCATCCAGTACGCCGCCCATGCCAGCCTCGCAGACAAAGTAGTCACAACCCTCAAAAAGCACCGCAGAAAGTAGCGTCATATACTCAAAATAGCTCGTTTTTATCTTGTATTCATCACTCAAAAGAGCTTGCAAACGCTCATGAGCTCTCTCTAAAATTTCATCGCTAGCGACCTCGCCATTTAACCAAAATCGCTCGTTAAATTTAAATATATGTGGGCTCGTGTAGTGGCCTACTTTTGCGCCCTTTTGGCTTAAAATTTGCGCTAAAAAGCGGCCTGTGCTACCCTTGCCATTTGTGCCGATGATGTGGATTATCTTAAAAGGCTTTAGATAGCCTTTGATCGTATCATAAGCCCTTATGATCCTGCCATAGTCGATCTCTTTGTAGTAAAGTGGCTTGCCATCAAGAAATTTCGCTAGGCTCATTTTTCCTCGATTATCTTTGGCATGACTTGGTTTCTGCCGCCCTCTTTTGAAAGATAGAGCATCTTATCAGCACCCTCAAGCGTCATCGTGTCACTTAAATTTGCACTTCTTGTCGCCACACCAGAGCTAATGGTAACTTTGATGCGCTCGTTTTTATAGATAAATTTGAAATTTTCGATCATGCTTCTTAGCTTCTCGCCAAATCTAACACCATCTTTTAGGCTTGTACTTGGTAGCAAAATGACAAATTCCTCGCCGCCATATCTACCGACAAAATCAACCTTTCTAGCATTTTTCTTAAGCACCTGAGCCACGGCTGAAAGGATCACGTCGCCAGCCTCGTGTCCGTAGGTGTCATTTATCTTTTTAAAGAAATCAATATCAACAAAGCAGATCGAATAGTCCGTGCCGTAACGCTTATAAGCCTCTTCGATACGCTGAATTTCACTCATCAAAGCTCTTTTTGTAGCCACTTTTGTCAAAAAGTCCTCTTTGCTCTCAAGCTTAGCAGCTTCAAGCTCTTTTTCTAGGCTTGTGACCCTGTTTTGAAGCTCAGAAATGGTCGCTTGCTTGCTGTTCATCTCAAGGCCAAGCTCCTTGCTCTCGATCTCAAGCGCACCTGCGATCTCGATAAGCATGCTCTTTACATGATCGATGCTATTCTCATTTAAATTTACCTTTTTAAGGTCGTTTTTGATACTTTGCGCCTTAGCTGAGCTACTTTTTGAGCTAGCTGCGATGTCAGAAATTCTATCGCCTATGTTTTGCAAGATGTTATTTATCGAGCCCACTTTTTCGATGATCTCGCTTCTATCCTCTTCTATCCTGCGATCAACAAAGGTCTTTATCTTATCTTGAATTTCTTTGCTATTTAGGCTTTGTGGATTTTGCTTCAAAACGCTTCTAATGCTGCTAAGCTCTTCGCCAAGCTCCTTTGTGATAGAAGGCTCAAGCGCAAAATTTAAAAGCTCCACTAAAGCATTTTCTTCTGCATTTTCATTTTTTTGAGATAAGAATTTCTCAAGCTCAGCGCTCATAGTCTTTAGATCGTCAAAGTCTCTCACGCCGTAATATTTCAAAAAGTCCAAAAATTCAGCATCGTAAGAGCTTACAAAGTCAAACCATTTAAGGCACATCTCTTCAAGATTTTTCTCATCATATCTTCTAGCAAGTAGCTGCATGCCCTGCTCTGCTAGAGCTTTTGCATCTTTGTTGTGAAGCATAGAGATAGCTTGGAGGATTCTTCTTGCAAAGGCGTTTAGTGACTTTAACTTTTTATCATCAACCACTTGTGCTGTGCCATTTTTAGCACCATGAGAGAGCCTAGCGGTCATAAAAGCTACAAACTCATCGACCGTTTTTATATGAAGGCTTATAGCTTGCGCTTTATAGTCATCACCAAGCCTTGAGATATATTTTTCTATCTTTTTGCTCTCTTCGGTAGTAAAGCCATATTTTTTAGAAATTTCATTATAAACTTCGGTGTAATTTTCTGGCGTTAGCATCAAATGGCGATCTTTTATCTCGCTCAAGGCTTCCTTGACTATTTGACTAACGGTTACTGCTGCCATTTTTATATCCTTTTACAGCTAAATTTGCGATGTACTCATCAAACGCCTCTTTTGAGGCCTCTTTTATAGCTTCATATTTTTGAGTATCACTAAGAACGCTATCTGCAAATCTTACATCTTTTTGACGTCTTGCCACGCTAAAATCATACTCTCCAGTAGCAGGTATATCTACGACACGACCATCTTTAAATTTGGTTTTATAATTTAGAATTAAAAAAGCTTTATACGATGTAATATAGCCATATTCATCATAGATTATCGCCTCATAGGTTAAATTTTGCACTGAGACAATTATCGAAGTATCAGCGTTATCTTTGCTTGATAGTGATTTATGCAGCCTTGCGACCATGCCCTCTTTTACGGCGTCTTTTATCCAGACACTATTTTTTGGCTCTTCTTTGCTGATGATAACATCAACATAAACTCTATCTCCAACCAAATCCTGCGAGATCTTTGAAACTGGTTTATAGCCACATCCGCAGATAAATATAGCAATAAAAAACGCTAAAAAATATCTCAAAATTTATCCTTTAATGACAAAATTTACTAATTTGCCTTTTATATAAATCTCTTTTAAAATTTCTTTTCCTTCAAGCCATTTAGCCACATTTTGCTTAGCTTGTTTTAAAATTTCACTCTCACTCTCGCTTGCTACTACTTCAAACTCAGCCCTTTTCTTGCCATTAACTGTAACTGCAAGAGCGATGCTATCTTTTACAAAGACCTCTTCTTTTACAGCTATCTTTGTGAAATTTTTTCTGTCAAAAAGCTCTTCGCTAAGCTCATTTGCGATATGCGGCACGATAGGCTCTAGTAAATTTAAAATGATAAAAAAGCCCTCAGCATTTACATCCTCATTATCTTGCGCATTTATAGCGTTTAGTGCCTCCATGCAAGCAGCGATTAAAGTGTTAAAAGCAAATGTATCGCCAAAAACCTCGGTTGATTTTTTAAGCGCTTCATAAATTTTAAGCCTTGCAAATTTTTCATCTTTATTTAGACTTTCATGATCTATCTCAGGTAGTTTATCTATCTTTTTGATAGTTTGTGCCTTCTCCCAAAGCCTATTTAAAAACCTAAACGCACCCTCGACTGCGCTGTCATTCCACTCAAGCTCTTTTTGAGGAGGAGCAGCAAAAAGTATAAATAGCCTTGCCGTATCGGCGCCGTATCTATTTATGATATCATCAGGATCTACGACATTGCCCTTGCTTTTACTCATCTTTTTGCCATCTTTTAAGACCATGCCTTGAGTTAGTAAATTTTCAAACGGCTCATCGTCTCTTAGATAGCCAAGATCTCTTAAGACCTTTTGGAAAAATCTAGCGTATAAAAGGTGCAAGATCGCATGCTCGATACCGCCGATGTACTGATCTACATTCATCCAATAATTCACGCTCTTTTCATCAAGTGCTTTTTGCTCCCACGTCTTCTCATCGCTTGCAAATCTAGCAAAATACCAGCTACTCTCTACGAATGTATCCATCGTATCAGTCTCTCTGATCGCGTCTTTGCCGCATTTTGGACACTTTGTAAATTTCCAAGTTGGATGTTTATCCAAAGGATTGCCCTCGCCTGTGATCTTGACATCTTCAGGCAGTGCGATAGGTAAATTTTCCTCTTTTTCAGGCACTACGCCGCAGCATTTGCAGTGCACGACAGGTATCGGCGCACCCCAGTATCTTTGGCGAGAAATTCCCCAGTCTCTTAGTTTGTAGTTTGTGATCCTTTTGCCAAGGCCATCTTTTTCAAATTTCTCTATTATAAAGCTTTTGGCATCCTCTGAGCTAAGGCTGTTTATAAGCTCAGAATTTATAGCAACTCCGTATTCTGAATACACCTTAGAGCCGTCACTCTCACCCTCAAGCGGCTTTACGACTGGTTTTATAGGTAGATTAAATTTAGTTGCAAACTCGAAGTCTCTTTGATCATGAGCAGGAACAGCCATGATAGCGCCACTGCCGTAGTCAGCTAGGATGAAATTTGCAACCCAAACTGGGACCTTTTCATTTGTAAGTGGATGAATGACGTAAATTCCTAAAAATTCTCCGTCTTTATCGCTTGCTTGACGCTCTCTTGGGCTTTGATTAAGTATTGCTTTTATCTTTGCCTTTTTATTTTCATCAAATTTATCACTTTCAAGAAGCGCTTTTACTATAGGATGCTCTGGCGCAAGGGCTGTGTAGCTAACGCCATAAATCGTATCAGGTCTTGTAGTAAATACCTCAAAGCCATCAAATTTACCGCCCAAAGTCTCTTTTGAAGTCTCATCAAGGCTAAATTTAAACTCCAAGCCGTAGCTTCTGCCGATCCAGTTTTCTTGCATTGTGATGACTTGATTTGGCCACTTACCTTCAAGAAGTTTTAGATCTTCAAGTAGCTCGCTAGCGTATTTTGTGATGTTGAAGTAGTATCCTGGAAGCTCTTTTTGCACAACATCATTACCGCATCTCCAGCATTTTCCGTCTTCAACCTGCTCGTTTGCAAGCACAGTTTGATCGTACTCACACCAGTTTACGATGGCATTTTTTCTATAAACAAGCCCTTTTTCAAACATCTTTATAAAAAAGCTTTGCTCCCACTTTGTGTAAAGCGGATCAGATGTAGCTAAAATTCTCTTTTTAGAAAATGAAAAGCCAAGGCTTGCAAGCTCCTTTTTCATATAGTCGATGTTTTCGTAAGTCCAAATTTTAGGGTGAATTTTATGTTTTATGGCTGCGTTTTCAGCTGGCATACCAAAGCTATCAAAGCCGATAGGATGAAGCACGTTAAAACCACTTTTTCTATATGATCTAGCCAGCGCATCGCCGATAGAGTAGTTTCTTACATGCCCCATATGTATGCGTCCGCTTGGATATGGAAACATACTTAGAATATATTTTTTTGGCAAGTTTAGATCATCTTTTGGTTCAAATTCTTCATTTTTATCCCAAATTTCTTGCCACTTTTTTTCTATCTTTAAAGGCTCATATTTTCTCTTCTCAGCCATTTTTTCTCCTAAAATTCTTCTTGTGATTTGCTTGATTCTATTAGTACCAAGGCTAGTGAAAATATATTTGCAATGACCGCGCCAATGGCTAGCGAGTAGCTAAGCGTTGCATTTTCAGAGACTTGCAAAATAACAAAAGCTGGTATAAGGTGCAAATCAGCAACCAGCGAGCTTGCAAAAAGCTCAGCTGAAAGTAAATTTTTAACGCCGATCTTAAGTAGCGTCGAAACCAAATTTATACTAGCTGCCACAAAAAGGGCGATCTCATTTTTGTCATATAAAAACTCCGCCGTAGTCGTAAGACTCATCAGCGCAAAAAATATGTAGATAACTTTTCCCCAGTTCATTATCCCTCCTTACACAACGCCTTTTTCAAACATAGCACGCTCTTTATCACGCTCTTTTTTGATCCTTTGCTTCTCAGCCTCTCTAGCTCTAAAATGCTCAATGCTAAATTTAAACCAGATAAGAAACGGCGAAGAGATGTAGATCGAGCTGATCGTTCCTATAACGATACCAACGATAAGGATAAATGAAAATCCATGTATCATATCTCCGCCAAACAAAAATAACACAACAACAGTCATCATCGTAGTGGCTGAGGTTAGGATAGTTCTTGAAAGTGTGGCTGAGACTGACTCGTTTATAACGCCCTCGATATCGGTTCTCTTACTCTCTTTTATGCCTTCTCTGATCCTATCAAAAATGATGATCGTATCGTTTAGCGAGTAGCCAAGTACCGTTAAAACAGCCGCTAGTGTGTCTAAATTTACATCGATATCAAATAGTGAAATAGCACCAACAGTTATAACGATATCGTGAATTTCGGTTGCGATCGCAGCTAGCGCAAATCGCCATTCAAATCTAAATGTGATATAAAGAAGCACGCCAATTAGTGAAATTCCAAGAGCCATCAGACCCTTTTGCCTAAGCTCGTCACCAACCTTTGGACCAACGATATCAACACGTCTTACTTCAAAATTTCCAGTATCTTTTAAAATTTGCTTTATCTCAGTGCCTATGTCACCAGTTAAATTTGAGCTTGATCCTGAAAATCTAATAACAGCCTCATCTTCGCTTCCAAACTCAGTAACAGAGGCGTTTTTAAGCACTTCATTTGTGCCAAAAGCGTCGCGAATTTTATCAAGTGGCGCTTTGGTGTCGTATTTTAGCTGTATAAGCGTACCGCCAGAGAAGTCGATGCCATAGTTTAAACCCTTCGTTGCAAGCAAAAAGATCGAACCAACAAATAAAAATATAGAAAATGCGAGTGACACAAATCTAAACCGCATAAAATCATAAACTTTTGCCTTAGTAAAAATTTGCATCTCTAGCTCCTTTTATAACCAAACCAAAGTCTGGTATTTCCGCTTTTTTCTATCTTATCCATGACTGCATCAAACATGCCATGTGTGCCTAAAATGGCCGTTAGCATCGAAGCCATGATACCTATGGCCATAGTTACTGCAAAGCCTTTAACTGGACCAGTACCATAAGCATAAAGCACAGCAACTGTGATGATGGTAGTTAAATTTGAGTCGATGATCGCACTCATAGCGTGCTCATAGCCCTTTTGCACGGCCGTTCTTATCGCCACGCCTTCACGTAAAAGCTCACGTATACGCTCATTTATGATGACGTTTGCATCAACTGCCATACCAATCGTTAGCACGATACCAGCCATACCTGGCAAGGTAAGTGTCGCTCCAAAAAGTGCCATGACAGCAACTAATATAACAACGTCTGCAACTAGCGCGATATTTGCAAAAATTCCAGAAATTCCATAATAAACTAGCATAAATAGCACGACTAAAATAGATCCAGCAGCAAGTGCTACCATGCTTTGGTTTATACTCTCTTGGCCTAAAGATGGACCGACACTTCTTTTTTCTAGCATCTTAACAGGTGCTAAAAGTGCGCCACTTCTAAGCGCGATCGCTACGTCGTGAGCCTCGTCAAGTGTAAAGCCACCGCTGATCTGACCGCTGCCGCCACCTATTCTTTCATTTATAACTGGAGCTGAATAGACCTTGCCATCAAGCACGATAGCAAGCCTTTTACCGACATTTGCACCAGTAAAATCACCAAAAATTCTAGCACCTTCTGAATTTAGTGTGAAATTTATGATCGGTAGGTTATTTTGCTGAGAAAATGCGACCTTTGCGTCAGTTAGCATCGAGCCATCAAGCACTGGGATATTTTTAACGACATATTTTACACGGTCATTTTTAGCATCTTTAAAGATCACGTCACCATAGCTTTCAGCCTCGGCCTCACTCATGGTATTAGCTTGATCTTGTCTTTTGTCATCAACTGCCATAAGCTGTAAGTGAGCAGCCTTTGCGATAAGATCTCTCGCTCTTTGCTCATCCTCTTCGGTTTTTATGCCAGGAAGCTCGACTAGGATATTATCTTTGCCTTGTCTAGCGACTGTTGGCTCAGCTAGACCAAACTGATCAAGCCTGTTTCTAATGGTCTCAACAGCTTGAGAGATCGCATACTCGATCGTATCAAGCCTCTCTTGCTCTGTAAGAGTGATATGATAGTTTAGACCATCTTTTTTGATATCAAGTCCTTTTATCTCAGCAAGCGCCTTATCAACCTTTGGAGCCTCGTCACTATCAAGTAGCGCAAAATCAACACTATCTTCTTTTATCTTAAATTTATCAATGAGCACATCTTCTTTTTTGGCATAATAATTTATGCTTCCAGCGACCGACTTGATCTTAGAGTGGATGGCTTCGTTAGTTTCAACACCAAGAAGCATATGAAGACCGCCTTGAAGGTCAAGTCCTAGCGAAATTTTAGCTCCGCTTTGAGTCTGAAAAAAAGATGGCACCGAAAAGCCAAAACCAAAAACCAAGGCTAATATTAATATAATCAGCCTATATGTAACTCTTGCGTTACGCATTATTTATCTTCGATCTTTTTAGCTACAAACTCGCGTGCTATACGAACGATTACATCATCGTTAAGTTTAACTTTGATAAAATCATTTTCGGCTTTAATTACTTCGCATATAAGTCCGCCATTAGTTACTATCTTATCGCCTTTGTCAAGAGCTGCAAGCATTGCTGCGTGAGCTTTTTGTTGTTTTTGTTGAGGTCTGATAACCAAAAAGTAAAATATGGCGAAAAGCACAACAAGAGGTAGTAATGATGTTAAAAAATCAGCGTTTTGCATGGATTTCCTTATTTGTAAGATTTTTAAACGGACATTTTAGCACTAAAATTATAATAAAAGCCTTTGTCGGTGCTTTTTTGCTTTCTAATTTCATTTTTTTAGCTATGGCTGAAAATCAAATTTTAAATTTTATCTCACCTTTTCTCACGCTAGCTGGAATTTACGTCATCATAAATTTAAGCAGGGCTGGCTTTTTCGCAGCTGGCTTTTTCACTGGGATTTTGTGGTTTTACTGGATCGGCTTTAGTTTTATCTACTATGAGCTTGTCTGGCTTATCCCATTTGTTATCCTATTTGTAGCCCTTGTTTATGGACTTTTGTTTTGGATAGCCTCTTTTCCAAGCTTTGTCGCACTAAGAGCTGTTTTATTATTTTTAATAAGCTACGTGCATCCATTTGGCTTTAACTGGTTTAACCTTGAAGCAACGCTTGTTTTAGGCGCTTTTGAGCCAAGCACGAGAGGGCTTATATTTATATTTTTAGCAGCCATTTCTTTGAGTTTAAAAGGTAAAATTTTAAAATTTATCCTAGCTTTTATCTGCCTCATCGCCACTTTGCAGTTTAAAAGTAACGAGGCAAAAACTCTACCATTTGACGTGGAGCTAGTAAATACCAATGTCGCTCAAAGAGTGCGCTGGGATAAAAGCTTGCGCATGAAATTTACAAATGAAAATTTAGACATGATAAATAGCGCCATCGCCGAGCAAAAACGTCTAATCGTGCTGCCTGAGAGTGCGTTTCCATTATTTATGACAAATGAGCCACTGCTTGTTGATGAGCTAAAAGAGCTTTCAAAACAAATAACTATCGTAGCTGGCGCGCTTGCTTATGAAAATAAGCAAATTTATAACTCTGCATTTTTGTTTCAAAATGGCACTCTAAGGCGAATGGATAAGAAATTTTTAGTGCCATTTGGAGAAGAAATTCCTCTGCCAAAATTTATGCAAGATGCAGTGAATAAGCTATTTTTTGGTGGAGCTAGCGACTTTAAGAAGGCTGAAAATTTTAGCGACTATGAGATAGACGGAGTAAAGATCAGAAATGCTATCTGCTATGAGGCGACAAGAGAGGAGCTTTATAAGGGCGAATTTGACGCGGTCGTGGCTATCACAAACAACGGCTGGTTTGTGCCAAGTAGCGAACCTGTGCTTCAAAGACTACTTATAAAGCACCTTGCCACAAAATATAATAAAGCGGTCTATCACAGCGTAAATGGCTCAAAAAGCGAGATCATAAAGCCTAAAAAAGCATTTTGGGATGAGTTTTAAAAGGGAGATTTAAAGTGGCTTTTAGATAAAGCCACTTTTTTAATTATTTTTTTAGTAAAGCCTTGAAAGTATCGACCGCATCAAGCTTTTCCCAAGGGTATTTTGCATTTCCCACTTGACCTTTTGCAGCTACTTTTGCATATAAAAATGTATCTTTGCTTGGCTTATCAAGACCAAATTTATTTGTTATCCAGCGAGGTGTTAGAGAAAAATGCTCGCTTACAAAATTTGAAAGCATATCGTCATTTACGCCGTTTGCGTGAGTTCCCATAGTATCAACGCTAACTGAAGTTGGCTTTGCAACACCGATTGCGTAGCTTATCTGGACGATGCATTTTTTAGCAAGGCCAGCTGCGACTATGTTTTTAGCTATCCAGCGCGCTGCGTAAAGTCCGCTGCGATCAACCTTTGTGTAGTCCTTGCTTGACTGAGCGCCACCACCTATTGGGCTATATCCGCCAAAGCTATCGACGATTAGTTTTCTGCCTGTTAGGCCGCTATCGTGAAGTGAGCTGTGATTTACATATCTACCTGTTGGATTTATGTAAATGATCGTTTTTTCTTTATTATATAGCTCTTTTGGAAGGCCAGTTTCGTCTATTAAATTTTGTATTAGTGCGCGAAGCTCTTCTATCTTCATGCTCTCCACGCAAGGAGCAGATACGACGATAGTGTGGATACTTTGAGGTTTGCAGTTTTCAAAGTTGTCTTTACTGCCGTAATCAATCGTCACTTGCGTTTTTATATCAACACCAAGCTTATCAGGGTTTGCTTTGGCAAATTTATAGACTTTTTCACAAAGCATTCTTGCGTAAGTTATAGCTGCTGGCATAAATTCTTTCGCTTCGCAACTTGCAAAGCCAAACATGATGCCTTGATCACCTGCCCCAATCTCACCGTCACTTTGATCAACGCCTTGATTTATATCTGGACTTTGTTGATTTAAGCAGACTTTGACCTCGATATCGTCTGGATGCAAGCACTGCTCTTTTGTAAAGTTGCTCTTTCCGTCATATCCAATATGCGCAAGAGCGTCTTTTACGATCTTTTCGTAGTCTTTATAAGAGAGTTTTACCTTTGAGTTTATCTCTCCGCCTATTACTATATTTTTTCCAGCTACAAAAACTTCGCTTGCGACGCGTCCATTTGGATCTTGTGTTAAGATAGTATCAACAATGCTATCAGCGATGATATCAGCGCATTTGTCTGGATGACCTGGACTTACAACTTCAGAAGTAAATAGATACATTTTCGTCCTTTTCCTTGGTTAAATTTTCGTGCAATTGTAACAAATCTATATAAAAAGCGAATTAATCTTTTTAAATTTCTTTATATTTAAAAATCATTTAGCTAAAATCAACAAAAAACTAATTTATTAAGGTGTCAAATGAATATGTTTAAAAACATTGCAAGAAGATACGCCGATGGAAATTTGATCGTTCAAATTTTAGTTGGTATCATCCTAGGTGCCCTAGTTGGCTTTTACACACATTATCAGGCAGCCCCTTACAACCAACTCTCAGCTAAAATTCAAACCATCCAAAAAGAGAGTGGCTTAAGCGTAGATGAAGTCATAAAAACTCGCCTTAGCCAAGATGAAGCAAAACAACTTGATGAGGCTAAAGAAAAGGCTAGTTCGGCTGATTCTATCGCTGCTTCAGCCTCAGTTTTAGGAGATTTGTTTAAAGGCGCTCTAAAAGCGATCGCACCTATTCTTGTTTTTGTCCTAGTTGCAACCTCTATCATTTTAAAAGATTTTGGACACACAAAAGGCATGCAAAAGATCATCACACTCTACCTTGTTGGCACCTTTTTAGCAGCTGTTGTGGCGGTAATTGCTAGCTTTTTATTTCCTATTGAGATACCGCTAAAAGGTCTGCAAAGCGCTAATATGTCAGCACCTCAAGGCATCACAAACGTGTTAAAAGACCTTATCTATAAAATGGTCGAAAATCCGATAACCGCCCTAGCAAACGGCAACTATATAGGCATCATCACTTGGGCGATTGGTGGTGGCATCGCTATGAGATATGCTACACCTGAGACCAAAAAGGTATTTAAGGATATAAGCGACGGCGTAACTCATATTGTTAAATTTATCATCAGACTAGCTCCGTTTGGTATCTTTGGTATGGTTGCTATCAGCATTCATGACACTGGATTTGAGGCACTTGCAGGATATCTCAAGCTGATCTTAGTTCTTGTTGGAGCGATGCTTGTAGTGGCATTTATCGTCTATCCAGCGATGGTTTTTGCACTAACTAAGAAAAATCCCTACCCTCTTGTGATGATCTGCTTAAAAGAGAGTGCGATCTCAGCGTTTTTTACAAGAAGTTCAGCTGCAAACATCCCTGTAAATATGGCGCTTTGCAAAAAGCTTGGACTAAAAGAGGAGCTCTACTCGATCTCTATCCCACTAGGAGCTACCATAAACATGGGTGGTGCGGCAGTTACCATTAGCATTCTAGCGCTTACTGCGGTAAATTCTATCCCATCTATCACAGTTACATTTGGCGATGCGCTTCTTCTTTGCTTCATCTCAGCTCTTGGCGCGTGCGGCGCATCTGGCGTGGCTGGCGGCTCACTTCTTCTAGTGCCATTAGCGTGCGGTCTTTTTGGTATCGGCAACGATATCGCTATGCAGTTTGTCACAGTTGGCTTTACGATAGGCGTCATCCAAGACTCAGTTGAAACCGCGCTAAATAGCTCATCAGACGTGCTTTTTACAGCCGTAGCCTCAGAGACTTCAAACTAACATTCATAAAATTTCAGCTAAATTTTGGCTGAAATTTTACTTTTATCCATTTTTTTGTAAAATGTCCCAAAAATTTAAAGGATAAATATGCAAATTTGGGATCTAAAAGCACTTTTCGCAAACGAAAAAGAGTGCGAACAAAACGCACTAAATTTACAAAAAGAGTGCGAGAAATTTAAAGATAAATACCTAGAAAATTATGAAAATTTAAAAACAGACGAGTTTTTAAAGGCATTTGGCGAATATGAAAATTTAATCGCTAAAATTTCAAAAGTAATGACTTACGCTTTTTTAAATTTTGCCAAAGATACAAGCAAGGGTGCATTTTACGCAAAGATCGATGAGATAGCGACAAAAGCAAATGAAAATTTGATATTTTTTGAGATCAAATTTAATGAATTTGCCCCTAAAAAACAAGAAGAGATCATAAAAAGCTCCAAAAAATATGGCTACTATCTAAGCAACCTCGCCAAAGCAAAGCCGCACCAATTAAGCGTTGCCGAAGAAAGAGTGCTACTTCGCACGGCAAGCACCGGAGCTGAGGGCTTTTCAAGGCTTTTTGATGAGAGCATGAGCAAGATGAGGTTTAAATTTAAAGGCGAGCTTTTAAACGAAGAAGAGATTTTAGCTAAGCTTCATGAGAGCGACCAAAGCGTGCGAAAACTAGCTGCTAAAAGCCTTTCAAACGAGCTTAGCAAGCACCAGCACCTCCTTGGCTATATATATAATATGATAAAAACTGATCTAAAAACGAGCTGCGAGCTGCGAAATTTCAAGCTTCCTGAAGAGCCAAGACACCTTGAAAATCAAATCAGTAAAAAAAGCGTTGATTCGCTAATTGCCGTAACTGAAAAAAATTTCGATTTAGTTTCTAAATTTTACGAGCGCAAAAGAGAAATTTTAGGCCTTAAAAAGCTTTACGATTACGACAGATACGCGCCTCTTAGCAGCGAAGGCGAGTATAAATTTGATGAGTGTAAAAAGATAGTTTTAAAGGCGTTTGGGACATTTTCACCTAAATTTGGCGATATAGCCAAAAGCGCCTTTAATGACGGCTGGATCGACGTTTATCCAGCGCCAAACAAGCGAGGTGGAGCATTTTCTCACTCAGGATCAAGCGACACGCACCCTTATGTTTTGCTAAATCACACAAACCAGCGAAGAGACCTTTTCACGCTAGCTCACGAGCTTGGCCACGCTGTGCATCAAAAGCTCTCATATAGCGTAAGCTACCTAAACTCAGACACTCCGCTAACCACGGCTGAGACGGCTTCAGTCTTTTGCGAGATGCTAGTTTTTGACCACATAAAAGATGGCCTTAGCAAAAAAGAGAAAATTTCACTGCTTGCTGGTAAGATCGAGGATATATTTGCCACGCTTTACCGCCAGATAAATTTCACCACCTTTGAAAGGGCTGTGCACGCACATGAGGGCGAGATCAGCCTAGATGAGCTAAATAAAATTTGGCTAAAAGAGAGCAAAAAGATGTTTGGCAAAAGCGTCACACTAAATGACTACTACAAAATTTGGTGGAGCTACATCCCACACTTCATCCATACGCCATTTTACTGCTATGCTTACTCTTACGCGCAGCTTCTTGTGCTTGCACTTTTTGGGCTTTACAAAAGCGGCAAATGCGAAAATTTCGTTGAAATTTACACCGAGTTTTTGAGCCTTGGTGGGAGCCTTAGCCCAAGGGAGCTTGTGGGTAAATTTGGCTTTGACATAGATGATAAAAATTTCTGGCAGATAGGTATAAATGAGGTTAAAAAGCTAGTAGATGAGTTTTTAGAAATTTCAAAGGATTAAGATGTTAGACGAAATTTTAGACGATGAGAAATTTGCGCTTTTGATGAAGATGCACGTCTATGAGTGCATTGATTTTTTACTTGAAAAGGGGGTAAATTTCTCAGTTATGGCAAATTTACCGCTAGTTAGCTTTGAGCCTAGCTTGCCAGATGAGATAAGTAGCAGCTTTAGCATGCCAGTCATCATGTTCTCACTTGGTGGCTATACGCTTGAGAGTGCGAGGCTAACGCAAGATGAGCTTAGCTTTGAGGCTGGCTTTGGTAGTGAGAATTTTGCCTCAGTGGTATCATTTCCACTTGGCGCGGTGATTCAAATTTTGGTTGAAAATAGCCCGATCCTTGTAAATTTCTCCATTTATAAGCCAAAAGAGAAGCAAGTCGATCATGCTAAAAAATCAGCCTCAGTCTTTTTGCAAAACCCAAAAAATAAAGATATATTTAAGAAAAAATAGTAATTTTAAGCATTTTTGGCTAAAATCAAAAGAAAATTTAAAAAGCGAAAAATGGAAAATTTACTATCAAATTTAAACGAAGCCCAGCGCGAAGCAGCCACCCACATAGATGGTGCGATGCTCATACTTGCAGGTGCTGGCAGTGGCAAGACAAAGACGATCACAACTAGGCTTGCCTATCTCATCGGCGAGGTCGGCATAGACGCGGCAAACACGCTAACTCTTACTTTTACAAACAAAGCCGCCAACGAGATGCGTAGCAGAGCCATGGCGATGCTAAGCCAAAGCGGCAAAAACTACTCGCCGCTTCTTTGCACATTTCACAAATTTGGACTTTTGTTTTTAAAGCTCTACATAGAAAAGCTTGGCAGAAAAAATAACTTCGTCATCATCGACACAGACGATAAAAAACGCATCATCAAAAGCTTTGAAAGTCCAGTCGCTACGGCGATTTTGTCAAGTGAAATTTCAAACTATAAAAACTCACTTTTAAGCGTCGAAGAGGTCTATAAAAACGCAAATTTCTCCTCTTTTGACAAGGGCAAAGACAACTTTTACAAGCAAGCAGCGCAAATTTATGAAAAATACGAGGACTATCTAAAGGCAAATAACCTTGTTGATTTTGATGACTTGCTAGGTCTTACATATAAAATTTTAGATGAAAACGAAGAGCTAGCAAAAGATATCTCAAACCGCTACAAATACATAATGGTCGATGAGTATCAAGACACCAACGATCTTCAGTATAAACTGCTAAAAAAGCTCTGTCTATGCCACGAAAACATCTGCGTTGTGGGTGATGATGACCAGAGTATTTATGGCTGGCGCGGTGCAAAGATCGATAATATCTTAAATTTCAAGGATCAGTTTAGCAACGTAAAGATCATCAGACTTGAGAAAAACTACCGCTCGAGTGAAGCGATACTAAAGGCTGCAAACGAGCTAATAGATCACAACCGCAACCGCCTTGGCAAGAAGCTTGTAGGCACAAAAGGCGAAGGCGAAGCTGTAAATTTGATAGAGAGCTTTGATGAAAATTTAGAGGCTGGCAAGATCGCAAAAAATATAAAAGAGCTTTTAAGCAAAGACGTACAGGCAAAAGATATCGCGATCTTATACCGTATAAATGCACTCTCTCGCTCGCTTGAAGATGGGCTAAACAAAGAGCAGATCGCCTATAAAATGGTCGGCGGCGTTAAATTTTATGAAAGAGCCGAGATCAAAGATATCATAAGCTACTTAAGGCTTATAAACAATCCAAATGACGACTTTTCAATAAGGCGCATCATCAACCGCCCAAAGCGAGGACTAGGCAAAGTAAGCCTTGATAAGCTAGAGAAAATGGCCTTTGAGGGCAAAATTTCTATTTTCGAGGCGATCTCAAACATCTCTGATAACGACGAAGCCTTTAGCAAAAAGGTAAAATCCGCCCTTCTTGAGTTTGCAAACAACCTTAAAGAGCTTCAAGAAAGCAGCTCAGTTTTTGACCTCATAGATAAATTTGAAGCAAAATTTGGCGTCAAAAAATACTATGAGAGCCTGCCAGATGGCGCTGAAAGAGCAGCGAACATCGACGAGTTTTACGCTGTTTTAAAAGATCAGATCAAGCAAAATCCAAGCTTTGATCTGGAGGAGTTTTTAAACGAGATCACGCTAACAAGCGAGCAAGATGGCATCAGCGATGAGGCTATCAGTATCATGAGCGTGCATGCGAGCAAGGGGCTTGAGTTTGAGCATCTTTTTGTGATCGGCCTTGAAGAGGGATTTTTCCCGCTCATTGGCGACGGTAGCGACATCGAAGAAGAGCGAAGGCTCGCTTACGTGGCGATAACAAGGGCGAAAAAGACGCTTAGCTTAAGCTTTGCGAATTCGCGCTTTTACAAAGGTCAGCGCACAAGGCTAAATAAGAGTAGATTTTTAAGCGAGAGCGGTATCACGCATGGCTCGCTAGTTATCGAACAGAGCAATGAATTTAAAAAAGGCGACCTTGTTAAACATAAAATTTTTGGTATCGGCAGGGTGAGTGCGGTTAGCAAGATCAAAAAAGAGTTTAAACTGACTATAAATTTTGGTGGCAATGTAAGAGAGATCATGTCAAGCTTCGTGGAAAAGGCCGTATGAACGCCATTTTCGTGGCAAACAAGCCTGCTGGTATGAGCTCAAACCACTTTTTAGGACGACTAAAGAGAAAATACGGCGTCAAAAAGGCTGGATTTTCAGGCACGCTTGATCCATTTGCAAGTGGCTGCTTGATAGTCGCTTTTGGCTCGTATACGAAATTTTTTAGATTTTTAGACAAGAGCCCAAAGGTCTATGAGGCGACGATCTGGCTTGGGGTGAGCAGTCCAAGCATGGATAATGAAAATATCACTGAAATTTTAAATGTAAAAGAGCTAAATTTAGAAAAACTTGAAGCTATAAGAGCCCAGCTAATCGGCAAGATAAGCTACATCCCGCCAAAATTTAGCGCCAAACATATAAATGGCACAAGAGCTTACAAGCTAGCAAGAAACGGCGAAGAATTTGAGCTAAAGCCAGAGACAATGGAAATTTATGAGAGTGAAATTTTGAATTATTCACACCCTTTTTTGACACTTCGTTTAAGTGTAAGTGAGGGGAGTTACATCCGCTCTTATGCAGAAATTTTTGGGCAAAAAGTTTGTTATAATGTAACTTTAAGCTCATTAAAGAGGGTGAGCGAGGGTAAATTTCGCTATGAAAATGAAAAATTTTTAAATATTTGCAATTTTTTAAATATTGAGCAAAACACGTATTTTGGGGATATTAACAACATACTTGACGGCAAGAAATTAAAAATTAACGATTTTGAAACACAAACACAAGGAATTTATTTGCTAAATTATGATAAATTTATGAGCGTAATCCAAATCATGGATGATACTATAAATTACACTTTAAACAAGGTAGAAAAATGTTAATCTTAGCAAGAAAAGAAAACGAAGAAATTTTACTAGGTAACGACATAAAAGTCGTCGTAGTAAGTATCTCAAAAAGCACCGTTAAGCTTGGTATCGAGGCCCCGCGCAACACAATGATACTAAGAAGCGAGCTGGCAAACGATATCAAAAACGAAAATATCCACGCTACAAAAAAAGCAAGCGAAGCCGATATCCACGAGCTTGCGAAAAAAATCGAGAAATGAAAAGCTTTGCAAAGATCAACGTATTTTTGAAGGTAGTTGGCACCAGAGGCAACTACCACGAAATTTTGTCACGTTTTGTTCTTTGCGAGCAGCTTTTTGATGAAATTTATTTTAAAAGGTCAAATTCTTTTGCTATCGAATGCGACAATAAAGAGATAAAAGAAAACATCATCCAAAAAGCGATAGACGAGCTAAAAAAAGCTGGCTTTTCAAACGAGCTAGATGAGTTTTTTAGCTCTCATAAAATCATCATCAACAAACAAATCCCAATAGGTGCTGGTCTAGGAGGAGGCAGTTCAAACGCTGCCACCTTTTTACTAATGGTAAATGACGAGCTAAATTTAAATATAAAACGCGAAAATTTGATGCAAATAGCCTCCAAAATCGGCGCAGATGTTGCCTTTTTTGTCAGTGGCTACAGGGCAGCAAATGTAAGCGGCATAGGCGAGATCATAGAAGAATTTGACGATGAAGTGCCAAATTTAAATATCTTCACGCCAAATGTTTTTTGCTCCACACCGATGGTTTATCAAGAATTTAGAAGCAATTTCTTACAATACATAGACGTTAATGCTGCAAAAAAGATGCAAAATTTAAAGAGCAAAGAGCTACTTGAAATTTATAAAAACGAGGAGCTAAACGATCTTTTTACCCCATGCTTTAAGCTCTATCCACAGATGAACGAGTTTAGGGATAAATTTCTAAGCGGCAGCGGCAGTAGCGTATTTAGCGTAAAATAAAAGGTAAAATTTTGATAAAAGATCTAGCAAAAAACAAAAAAGCTTTGCATGACTTTAGCATACTTGAGACCTTTGAAGCTGGCATCGTTTTAAAAGGCAGCGAGGTCAAGGCTCTAAGGGCTGGCAGAGCAAATTTAAAAGATAGCTTTGTGCGCGTCATAAAGGGTGAGCTTTTCTTACTAAACGCTCATATCAGCTATCTTGAAACCACACACAGCACATTTCGTCCAAATGAGCGAGCAGCCAGAAAACTTTTGATGCACAGAAAGCAGATCGATAAAATTTTCGGTCAAGTCTCACAAGATGGGCTTACTTTGGTTGTTTTGGCACTTTATCTAAGCGATAAAAATATCGTAAAAGCAAGGCTGGCCCTTGCAAAAGGTAAAAATTTACACGACAAGCGCGAGACTTTAAAAAGACGTGAGGCAGACAAAGAGGCAAGAGCTGCCATAAAAAGATATGTTTAAGGGATAAGATGAAAAATTTACTTGTTTTAATAATCGCTTTATTTGCTTTTTTTGGGTGCGGCGAAGATGAGAGCAGCAGTGCAAATTTTAAAGAATTTAGCCTAAATGAAGAGGTCAAACTTGTAGATGTAAGCGGTAAGGAGCTTACTTTGGTTAGAAAAGATCATGGTTTTGCTATCAAAAATGATGAAAATAAAGTTTTAATGATCGACATTTTTGGCACATTTTGCCCGCCTTGCCAAAAAGAGGCAGCCGAGCTTACAAAATATCAGCTTGAAAACAAAGATAAATTTACGCTAATCGGACTAACTCACTTTGAAAATGTCACAAATGAGTATGTTTTGCATGAATTTATGCAAAAATTTAACGCCTACTACTTCATAACAAACGATCAAAAGATAAATGACAGGCTTGCCGAGCAGATCGTAAGAGATATCGAATACAAACATGAGATCGCACTACCTTTTAAAGTGGTGATCAAAAACGGCGAATATCAAATTTTAACAGACGTAGATAGCGGACAATACGGAGTAAAATACTATCTTGGCGGCATAAAAGTCACAAAAATGAAAGAAGATTTGGCAAAAATTTATGAAACAAAATAAATTTGCCTTATATTTGGAACATCATTTGCTTATAAAAATGTGAAAATTTATAAGGATTTTAAATGTTTGTTTTAGATAGATCAAAATCTAGCCCCCTTGTCGAATCAGCCCTTGCAGGCAGAGAACTACGCCAAAAGCTCATTTCTGGCAACCTTGCAAATGTTGATACACCATTTTACAAGGCTAGAGATGTAAGATTTGAAGATGTTTTAAGAGAAAAAGCAAATGAAATTTATAACGTTTCAGAGAGCAAAAAACTAAATTTAGCTAAAACAAACGAAGCGCACATGGCTGCGGTTGATTTTCCAAAAAGTGACACAGCTCAAATTTTCTTGCGTGATGGTCACATGGCTAGAAATGACGCAAATACGGTTGATCTTGATGTTGAGACAACAGAAATGGGCAAAAACACAGTTATGATAAACGCCCTTGATAGCGCTTACAAGGCTCAGGGCAATATCTTTAAAAGCGTAATAGACGCAAGTGCTAAGAACTAGGAGAGATGATGTCATACTTAAATGATTTTGATATTAGCGGATACGGACTAAGCGCGCAACGCTTCAGAATGAACGTCATCAGCTCAAACATAGCAAACGCTCAAACCACAAGGACGGCTGAGGGTGGCCCTTACAGAAGACAAGAGGTCATCTTTAAAGAGATGAACTTTGATAAAATTTTAAACGATCAACTTAAAAACTCACAAAGTTTGCTTGATTATGAAAATCCACTCGATGACCCAAGTTCACCCAAAAACGCTCACCCTGCCCTAACTAGCGTGATCGTAGATAAAGTGGTGCGCGATGACAAGGACTTTCAACTAAAATACGACCCTAGCCACCCAGATGCAAATGCAAATGGCTACGTTGCATTTCCAAATATAAACCCAGTCATCGAGATGGCTGACTTGCTCGAGGCGACAAGGGCTTATCAAGCAAATGTAGCGTCATTTCAAAACGCAAAAACAATAGCACAAAGTGCGATATCACTTATTTCAGGACAAGCATAATGATAAATAGTATAAATTTAGATAAGTTAAATAAAAACGAAAATTCAAACAAAATAGCAAAAGCAGGCGAAGAAGGCGGCTTTGAAAATGCACTAAACGACTCTTTAAAAGAGCTAAATAAGGTTCAAATAAACGCCGATAAAGCCATAGCTGATCTTGCAACTGGCGAGGTAAAAGACCTTCACCAAGCAGCTATCGCGATAGGCAAAGCAGAGACTAGTATGAAGCTTATGCTAGAAATTCGCAACAAAGCGCTAAGCGCATACAAAGAAATTTCAAGAACGCAAATTTAAGCCATTGAATGAATTCCAGAAAATCAAAAATAACCATACTCTTTTTATTAATTACTTTTGGAATTTCAATCTTTGTGCTCGTCATATTTTATAGAGCAAGCATCGAGCGAAAGCTTCCTAAGCTTCAAACAAGCGACGTAAATACCGCAATCCGCGGCAATATCGTCACGAAAGATGGCTTTAGCATCTCATCAAGCCAAAAGCTCTACAAAGTGATGCTTGACACCAGAAACATCGATCCAAACAAAAAAGAGATGTTTATCAAGCTCTACTCACTTTATAGCGGCGACGATCCAAACAAAGTAAGAAAGATCATAAACGGCACAAAAGGCCTTGTCACGCTCTCTTACAGCATCGACGCAAAGGGCGCTACCTATCTTCAGGAGCTTTCAAGAAAGCTAAACCGTAAGGGAATTTTGATCTCATACCTTGATCCAAAGACTGGGCTTGCTTCATTTCAGGGTATGCGCGTGATGGAGAGCGGTCAAAACCGTAAATTTATGTCAAAGGACGCCTTAACGCCAGCTATTGGCTACGTGAGCAAAACAGAGAGCGACGCACTTACCAAAAGCAAAGGTGTAAAAGGCCTTGAGAGATACTACGAGGACTACCTAGCTCCGATACAAAACGCCAAAATCCTTGGCCCGCGTGATATTGGCAACAATATAATTTTAACTAGCGATTCAAATTTAGCAACGAGGGTTGATGGCTACAACGCAGTGCTTTCTGTACCGCTTAAATTTCAAACCAAGTTAGAGCAAATTTTAGATGAAAAACGTGAATTTCTAGACGCAAAAGAGCTAATCATCTGCATAATGAATAGCAAAAATGGCGAAATTCTAGCCCTGGCTTCTAGCTCAAGATATGATCCATCAAATATAAGAAAGCAAGATTATAGCGCGCTAAATTCGAGCGCGAGCGAGTATGCATACGAGGTTGGATCGGTTTTTAAACCATTTATCTTCTCCATACTACTTCAAGAAAAAAAGGTAAATCCTTTTGAGCTAGTAAATACCTACAACGGCCGCTATCAGCTAGGCAAAAGGATCATCAAAGATACCCACCCAGAGCCTTTTATGAGCGCTGAAGACATCATCGTGCATAGCTCAAACATCGGCATGATCCAGCTAGTAGAACGCTTAAATGGTCCGCAAATTTATCAAGGGCTTTTAAATTTTGGCTTTTCAAGAAAGACTGGCATCGACCTGCCATACGAGCAAGTAGGCATGATGCCAACGGTTACCAAGCTAAATTCATCGACCTATAAAGCGACAGTTAGCTACGGATACGGCCTGCAAGCGACATTTATGCAGCTTTTGAAAGCTTATAACACCTTTAATAACAAAGGCATCGAGGTGACACCGCACATGGTGGCATATCTTGAGCGAAACGGCAAGCGCTACGATCTGCCAAAAGCAGAGCCAACACAGGTCATCTCGCAAGAGACCGCAAAGATAATGAAGAGAATTTTGATAAAAACAGTTGAAAAAGGTACTGGCTTAAAGGCATTTACGCCAGGTCTTGAGATAGGCGGTAAAACTGGCACCGCGCACATCGCTTCTGGCAAAGGCGGATATAGCAACACCTACAACGGCTCCTTTTTTGGCTTCGTAAACGACACAAGAGGCAACAGCTACACCATAGGCGTTTTGGCAAGAGATCCTAAAAAACCTTACTACTACTTTGGTGCGCAAAGTGCGTTGCCGACATTCAAAAAGGCCGTTGATCTAATGGTTGAAGATGGCTATTTATTCCCAGATCCTAATGTCATAGCCGAGTTTGAAGCTAAAAAAGACAAGCTCAACAACGACAAAGTAAAGCAAAAACCAGCGTTAGACTAAATTTTAAATTTAGAGTTTAAAGTAGAAATTTGGATCTAGGCAAGCGGCCTAAATCCAGAATTTATGCAAGTCCAAGTTCATTTAAGACAGAGCTTAAATTTACAGAATTATTTGTATTTTTGCCAAGGCTATTTTGCTTCTCAAGCAGTGTTTGGCTCGTAAGTGCCATGTTTAGCTCTTTGCGGTAGTCACTTAAAATTTTATCCATTATTTTAAGTAGCTCATTTTTTTGATCCTGCGTTTTGGTCGGATCATTTATGCTTAAAAGCTCGGTTAGCTCCTCTTTTTTCTGAGCTATTTTCTCTTCTATCTTGTTTGAATTTAGCTCATTCATAAAGCCAGCAGCACCGATTTCTGTAAGCCTTTTCTTAAACTGCTCAAGCTTGTCTGAAACCTTTGCCTCGCTTGTGATCTTATCAAGCGTTAGACTTAAAATTTCATCAAAACTATTTTTTTTATCTTTAGCTTTGCTTGAGCCTGACTGCAACAAATAATCGATAATATCGTTATTTTGAACCTTCATACATCTCCTTTTAAATTTGAGATGCTTTTTATAAGCAAGATTTATTCCTAAAGGCTAAATTCTCTAGTGTTTTTTGATTTTTCTAGGATAAAACTGGCAAATTCATCGCTAAAATTTGGACACTGGGCGACTTTGTAAAAGCTAAAATTTAGCTCTTTTGCAAGCTTGGCATACTCTATAACTAACTCAAAAATGGTCTCAGAGTTATCTATACAAAAAGAGAGCGGATAGATAAGCGCTTTTTTATTTTCGCACTTTGCTAAAGCCTCATTTAGAGATGGCTCTAACCATTTAACTGGGCCAAGACGCGACTGATAAGCAAGGCTCACATCTTTAAAATTTAGCCCCTGCTCTTTTAGCATTTTGCTTAAAATTTGCACATGTTCGTTTATGTGTTTTTCGTAGATATCGCCATTTTCTATGATCTTGCGAGGCAAAGAGTGAGCTGAAAAGATGAGGCTAACATCGCTTATATCGGTATCTTTTATCGCTTCACGGATGTGAGAGATAATGATCTTATTGTAAGCGTCATCATCATAAAATGGCTCACAAAGTGAAATTTTAGCTTTTAGTTTAAGCTCCTCTTTTGCCTTTTTAAAATCAGCTAAGCTCGAGGTTATCGTAGTTTGTGAGTGATGAGGATAGAGTGGCAAAAGAACTATCTCATCAAATTTTTCATACTTTTTAAGCACATCTTTTACAAATGGCGAAGTGTAGTTCATCGCAAAATCAACCGCGTCAAATTCATTTTGCAAACTTGAAATTTTCTCACAAAGCTTAGTTGTAAGCTCGCAAAGTGGCGACTTGCCACCTATTTGCTCATAGTTGTGCTTCGCAGTTTTTAGCCTGCTTTTTGTGATCATGAAAGCTACAAATTTTCTTAAAAATTTATTTTTTATACCCAAAATATATGGGTCATTAAACATATTTGTTAAGAAAATTTCGACATCATCTAGGCTGTTTGCACCGCCCATATTTAAAAGCAAAAGAGCTTTTTTCATCAAAATAGTTCTCTTATTTTTATCGCGTCATCGATGTTTGAAAGTTCGCTGCTCTCGCCACTTTGGCAAAGATCGTAAAAGGCCTCGTATTGCGCTTTTAGCTCGCTATTATTTGTATCTATCTTTAAATTCATCTGTCCATTTTCGCTCACTTGATGAAGTTTGTGATCGATAAGATCGCCAAAATATACGCCATTTTTCGCATTTACCTCTATCTTAAAGCGCTCTAGTGAGCCACAAAATGAGTTAGTGATATGCACTAAAATTTGATTTTTACTTTTAAAACTTATCCCCACGTTATCGGCACTTTTGGCATTTGTCTTGTTTGTTTGAGTGTAGTAAAAGTCGCTGACTTCAGAATTTATGATATTTTTTGCTAGGTCGATGTCAGAAACTGAGAGCTCATTTATGATATTTCCGTCGCAAAGTGGCTTAAAATGTGCGATAGAAATGCTATAAATTTCCTCTTCTTTTAAAAGTGCTTTTTTAAGTGACAAGATAGTTGGATTAAAACGCTCAGAAATTCCCGTGCAAACCCTAGTTTTGTTCGTTTTGGCGGCATATTTTATCTCTTTAAGATCGGCGATACTTTTAAAAACTGGGCGTGAAATGAGGATATTTTGGCAATATTTTGCACACTGGCAAAATGCCTCCACCATCTCCTCTCTTGGCGAGCAAAGCACGACTGCTTGAGGCTGGGCAACCTCTATAAATTCTTTAAAATCAGTATAAAAATCAGCTCTGCAAAACTCATCAACATTGTCTTTGTCAAAAATGCCACAAATTTCAAACTCGTTTGAGCGTCTAAGCTCTAAATAATGTTTTTTACCTGTGCTGCAATAGCCGATAATGCCGATTTTTAGCTTCACATTCACCCTTTAAAACTTTAGAAATTTTTAATTATTTTATTTACAAATCGCTTTTAAATAGATAAAACAAGAGATAGTTTTCAAAATATCACTATTTTTTCTCTTTTTAGAATTTCGCAAACGAATTTTGGCTAAAATCAAGCAAAATTTTAAAACTAACGAGGATAAAAATGCAAAATTTAGATATAAGAAAGGCATATCTTGATTTTTTTAAATCAAAAGGTCACGAAGTAGTAGCTTCTGCGCCACTCGTGCCAAACGATGCAACACTACTTTTTACAAATGCTGGCATGGTGCCATTTAAGAGCATTTTTACTGGCGAAGTGCCACGCCCAACGCCACCTATCCGCACAAGCTGTCAGACCTGCATAAGAGCTGGAGGCAAGCACAACGACCTTGATAACGTCGGCTACACAGCGCGCCACCACACATTTTTTGAGATGCTTGGCAACTTTAGCTTTGGCGAATACTTCAAAAAAGAGGCGATCGCTTACGCTTGGGAATTTGTCACAGAGGTGCTGAAACTACCAAAAGATAAGCTTTATGTAACCGTTCACGAAAGCGACGATGAGGCGTTTGAAATTTGGAGCACTCACATCGCAAAAGAGAGAATTTACCGCTTTGGCGACCACGATAACTTCTGGCAGATGGGCGATACTGGACCATGCGGCCCTTGCAGTGAAATTTTTTACGATCAAGGCGCTGAGCACTTTAACACACCTGAAGATTACATGGGCGGCGATGGAGATAGATTTTTAGAGATCTGGAACCTTGTTTTCATGCAGTATGAAAGAAGTGCGGATGGTAAACTAAGCCCACTACCAAAGCCAAGCATCGATACTGGCATGGGGCTTGAGCGCGTTACAGCTATCTTGCAAGGTAAATTTAGCAACTACGACAGCACACTTTTTATGCCGCTTATAAACGAAGTGGCAAAGCTTTGCGGCAAGCCATACGTCTATGAAAGTGGCGCTAGCTACCGCGTCATAAGCGACCACATCCGCTCAGTCACATTTTTGCTAGCTCAAGGCACGACATTTGACAAAGAAGGCCGTGGCTACGTGCTTCGCCGTATCTTACGCCGTGCGATCCGCCATGGATACTTGCTAGGCATAAAAGAGCCATTTATGTATAAACTTGTCGATAAAGTTTGCGAGCTTATGGGCGGACACTATACCTATCTAAACGATAAAAAAGCGGCTGTAAAAGAGCAGATCAAACTTGAAGAAGAGAGGTTTTTAGCGACTATCGCAAGCGGGCTTGAGCTATTTGAGAGTGAGCTTAAAAATACAAAAGAAATTTTTAGCGGAGAGGCTGCGTTTAAACTCTATGACACATTTGGCTTTCCACTTGATCTAACGGCTGATATGCTTAGAGAAAAGGGCTTAAAGGTCGATGAGGCAAGGTTTGATGAGCTTATGAGCGAGCAAAAAGCACGTGCAAAAGCTGCTTGGAAAGGCAGTGGCGACAAGAGTGCGAAGGGTGACTTTAAAGAGCTACTTGAGAAATTTGGCGAGAATAAATTTATAGGCTACGAAGAGCTTAAGAGTAAAAGTAAAATTCTAGCCCTACTTGATGAAGAATTTAAAAATATAGATAGCCTGGATGCTGGCAAAGAGGGCTGGGTGATGTTTGATGTCACTCCATTTTACGCTCAAAGTGGCGGTCAGTGCGGCGATAGCGGTAAGATAGCAGGCAAAGCAAATGTGCTTGATACGCAAAAATTCCATGGACTAAATTTATCTTTAGTAAAAACTAGTGCGGCGCTAAAAGTTGGCGACGAAGTTGAGCTTGAAGTGGGTAGCGACAGAGCAGAGACTGCGCGACATCACAGTGCTACACACTTGCTTCATGCAGCCCTTAGAAGCGTGCTTGGCACACACATCGCTCAAGCTGGCTCAAACGTCGAGGCAGATAGGCTAAGATTTGACTTCTCTCATCCAAAGGCGCTTACTAGTGAAGAAATTTCAAAGGTCGAAAACCTTGTAAATGAGTGGATATTAGACGGTGCAAATGCAAAAACGCAGGTTATGGAGCTTGAAGAGGCTAAAAAAAGCGGAGCGATCGCACTATTTAATGAAAAATATGCCGACAAAGTAAGAGTTGTGAGCTTTGGCGATGTCAGTAAAGAGCTTTGCGGTGGCACACACGTGAAAAATATAGATGAGATCGGATCGTTTTTCATCACAAAAGAGAGCGGCGTAAGTGCTGGCGTTAGGCGTATAGAGGCTGTTTGCTCAAGAGCTGCGCTAAATTTAGCAAGGTCATTTAGAGCTGAGCTTGAAGAGCTAAAAGATGAGCTAAAAAGCACAGAGCCGCTAAATGCCGTTAAAAAGCTAAAAGGCGAGATAAAAGGCTTAAAAGATAAGCTAAAAAATGCTAAAAGCTCTGGGGAGCTAGCCTTTATAAATGTAAATAATACCAAGCTTTGCGTAGCACACATCGATGGTGGCGACATAAAAACTTTGATAGATGAGTTTAAAAATGGACACGAAAAGGCTGCTATTTTACTGATCCAAACAGATGAAGAGGGTAAAATTTCTCTTGCAGCTGGCGTGAAAAATGCTCCACTAAAAGCTGGCGCTTGGGTTAAATTTGCAGCGCAAATTCTAGGTGGCAATGGCGGCGGAAAAGACGACTTTGCAACAGCTGGCGGAAAAAACGCTCTAGCCATCGAAGACGCCATAAAAAGCTCACTTGAGTATGCAAGGCAAGCTTTAGAAAAATGATTCATCAAGAGATCGCTTTTTTTAAATTTGATCAACTAATCATCTTCTTGCACATTAGTTTCGTAGCTCTTTTTATAGGGCTACAAGCTGGTTTAGTGCTTACTGGAAGCTATTTTATAAAAAATAAATTTGAAGATAAAGAGCGCTATCACATCTTGCTTCACATCATAAGACGCTTTGGACTAGCCATCTTTACACTAGTTCTTGGCATCGCGCTAACTAGCCTGATAATGATCTTTTGCTTTGATGATGGCAAAATGCAAAATCCGATGGCAAGTGCGATAGTAGCGACCAAATGGGCGATAGAGCTATTTTTACTCTTAAATTTAAGCTACATCTTTTATAGATACAAAAAGGCTTTAAAAACTCTAAGATCGCACGAGATGATCGAGCTAAACGAAAGCCTAATCGTCATCATCTACTACTTCACGCCTCTAAACTTACTAGCATCGCTTGCGGCTGTCTATCTTGGCGTGAGTTATAGGGGCTTTTGATGATCACACTTGCTTCTAGCTCTCCAACAAGGGCAAATTTACTAAAAAATGCTGGGATAGAATTTAAACAAATTTCTTGCAGCTTTGATGAGAGCATGATAGCAAAAGAGCTAAAACCAGAAATTTACGTCCAAAACGTCGTAAAAGCTAAAAAAGAGCAGTTTTTAATGGCAAATGACAAGCTTTTAAATTTGCTCTTTGCAGATAGCTGCGTGGCTTGTGGGGATAAAATTTTAGGCAAGGCAAAGGACGAAAACGAGGCACTTGCTATGCTAAATTTACAAAGTGGCAATGAGTGTAGCGTCTATACGGCGATGATATTTTTAGGCGAATTTGAGCTTATAAATGTAAGCAAGGCCACATATAAATTTGCTAAATTTAGCGAGCAAGAGCTAAAAAGCTACCTAGAAAGTGGCGAGTGGCGAGGCAAAGCTGGAGCCATGACGATAGAAAATTTTAATAAAAAATACATCACCTCCCAGCACGGCGAGACAAGCACGGCAATGGGGCTAAATTTAAAAATATTAAAGGCATTTTTATGAAATACATCTTGGCATTTATCTTTGTAGTTGCCATCGCACTTGGTGGAGCGTTTTTATACTTTTATTCGCAGGTGAGATTTGACGCTTATACCATCATCGACTACAAGCCAAAGCTTGCGACACAAATTTTTGATAGAAACAACGAGCTTATCGCAAATATCTTTGAAGAAAATAGAATTTACGTAAAATATAACGACATCCCGCCACGTGTCATCGAAGCACTCGTTGCTATCGAGGATACGAGCTACTTTGAGCATGGCGGTATCAACGTAGAAGCCATGGCAAGAGCAGCTATAAAAGACATCAAAGCTAGAAAACTAGTCGAGGGCGCATCTACGCTAACTCAGCAGCTCATAAAAAACCTAGCCCTAAGCCGCGAGAAGAAATTTACAAGAAAGATAAAAGAAGTCGTGCTTGCTATGAAGCTTGAAAGCGAGCTTAGCAAAGAGGACATCATCGAAAGATACCTAAATCACGTATATTTTGGGCACGGCTACTACGGCATCAAAACGGCTGCAGAGGGCTACTTTAGAAAAGAGCTAAATGAGCTAAGCATAAAAGAGATAGCGATGCTAGTTGGCATGCCAAAAGCACCAAGCACCTATGATCCTACAAAGCACCTCGACCTCTCGCTTAGCCGTGCAAACAGGGTTCTTGAGAGGATGTATAGCATCGGTTGGATAAACGAGGATGAGTACCGCAAGGGCGTGCTTGAAGAGCCAGCAGTCTTTGACGATACGCTCACACGCAATAAAGCCCCTTACGTGGTCGATGAGATCATAAAAGAGGCTTCAAAGAAATTTGACGATATAAAAACTGGCGGCTACAAGATACAAAGCACCGTCGATCTAAACGTGCAAAAGATCGCTCAAGACGCTCTAGTCTATGGCTACAATGAAATTTTAAAAAGAGATAAAAAGGCAAATCCAGAGATGCTAAATGGCGCTATTGTAGTCACTCATCCACAAAGCGGACAAATTTTAGCTCTAATTGGCGGCATCGACTACGCAAAAAGTAGCTACAACCGCGCCACACAAAGCAAGCGCCAGCCAGGATCTAGCATTAAGCCATTTATCTATCAAATAGCCCTTGATAGCGGCTACTCTGTCGTCTCTCAAGTAGCTGATATCGCTAAGACGTTTGACATGGGAAACGGCAAAGAATGGACGCCAAAAAACTATAGCGGCGGCTTTCAAGGCTACATCACGATAAAATCAGCCTTAACCCAGTCTCGCAACCTCGCAACCATAAATTTACTAAACGATCTTGGTCTTAGCTCGGTTCGCAAACAGCTTACGGATATGGGCTTTAACGACATCCCTGAAAATTTATCAATCGCACTTGGTAGCTTTGGAATTTCGCCACTTGACTTTGCGAAATTTTACTCGATGTTTCCAAACGATGGCGAAGTGGTCGAGCCTACGCTCATTAAGCATATAGAAAATAGCTTTGGCGCGTCGATGGACTATGAGCCTCAAAAGAAGCAAGTGCTAAAACCTGAGCAGGCATTTTTGATGACAACCTTGCTTCAAAATGTCGTAAACAACGGCACCGGACGCAACGCAAAGGTAAATGGCATCCAGATCGCTGGCAAAACTGGCACGTCAAACAATAGCATCGATGCTTGGTTTTGCGGATATTCGCCTGATATCGAGGCCATCATCTGGTACGGAAACGACGATAACAGCCCTATGAAAAAGGTCGAGGGCGGCAGCAGGACAGCTGCACCTGTCTTTAAGAAATTTATGGAGGGCTACATCAAGCTCTACCCTACCCTAAGACGTGCTTTTGAGCAGCCTGATGGCGTCTATAAAGGATACTATAGCGGCGCTGATGAGTACTACACAAACGACTCGCCGTTGCCGCAAAATACGCCAACAAATGACATCATTCAAGATCAAGAAAACGATGGATTATTATTTTAGGAGATAAGATGAAAAGATTAAAAATTTTACTTTGTCTAGCGCTTGCAAGCTTTGCATACGGCGCTGATCTAAACACAGCTAGCAAGAGCGAGCTAATGAGCCTTGGGCTAAACAAAAGCCAGGCACTAAACGTCATAAAGTATAGAAAAGCTCATAAATTTACAAGTGTCGAGGAGCTTGAGAAGGTTCAAGGCATCGGCTTTAACGACATGCAAAAGGTCAAAGAAAAGCTTAGTGTAAAAGATGGCCAAAAGGCGAAAAAGGCTGAGCCTGAAAAGAAGTCAAAAAACAAGAAACTAAAAAGCAAGAAAAAGAAGAAATAGCTTTAGTTTAAAAATTTAAATTTTTAAAAAATGCTTTAAGTGAAAGGAATCTTTAAATGATTAATATCAATAAATTTAGAGAAGTAAGTTTTTTTAAATTTTTAACTTTATTTATAATATATATGCTTTTTGTAAATCATATATTTTTATATAAAGGCGTTTTTTTAGGATTTTTAGAAACAAACTCGCTTTCTTTTTCTACCTTATTTTTCACAATTATGTGCATATTTCTTGCATCACTTTTTGCAAGCGTATTTTGCATTGTATTTCTGCCTTATTTATTAAAACCCTTTGCTATTTTTATAATTATTGTTAGCTCGATTTGTTCTTATTTTATGTCAAATTACGGCGTTATCATAAACAAAGAGATGCTACTAAACGTCCTTCATACTGATAATAAAGAAGCTTTTAGCTATTTAAGCATAAATTTAGTATTGTGGTTTGTATTTGCAACTATTTTGCCATGCATTTATGTTGTTTTCGTAAAAATCAATTATAGTAGCTTTAAAAATAGTCTAAAAATTAGATTAAAGATTATCGCTTTTTCGATCGTTACTATCGCTATTATTTTTTCACTAACTTCAAAAATTTTCATACCATTTTTTAGAGAACACATTTACTTAAAAACAGTCTTACTTCCGTCTTATCCAGTATATTCTGCCATAAAATTAGCTCAAATTTTGCTTCAAAAACCGCTCCCTTTTACCTACGTGGCAGATGACGCAACGCTTACTAACGATAAAAAGAAAATTTTAGTTTTGATAGTTGGCGAGACACAAAGGAGCAAAAACTACTCGCTAAATGGCTACACTAAAAACGATACAAACAAATTTACCAAACAAAAAGATGTGGTAAGTTTTACAAATTTCTACTCATGCGGAACCGCGACAGAAACTAGCGTGCCTTGCCTATTTTCAGACTTAAAGCGAGAAAATTTTAGCAACCGCAAAGCCAAAGCTCGTGAAAATTTAGTTGATATCATCAACAAACTTGGCATAAAAACATACTTTTTTGGCAACAATAGTGGCGGTTGCAAGGGCGTTTGCGACAATCTTGATCAAAACCACACTTCAGAGCACAGAGCAGAAGGCTTTGATGAAGTGATATTTGATGAGGCAAAAAAGGTCATAAAAGATGTAAATTCCACTACATTTATCGTGCTACATTTGCAAGGCTCACATGGCCCTATCTACTACAAAGGCTATCCAAGTAAATTTAAAGAATTCACCCCAACCTGCGACACCGCCGAGCTAAACAAATGCACGCCAGATGAGATAGCAAACACCTATGACAACACCATTTTATATGAGGACTATCTACAAAGCGAGCTGATAAACGCCCTTGAAGCAAAAAAAGATAAATTTGAAGTTGCCATGTTCTTTTTCTCAGATCACGGAGAGAGCCTAGGCGAAAATGGCATATATTTACATGGCCTGCCTTACTCCATCGCTCCAGATGAGCAAAAACATATCCCAGCCATCGTCTTTTCAAGCGATAGCGAGCTTTTAAAAAGGCTAAGAAGTAAGAGAGATGAAAGCCTTTCGCATGATTTTATCTTTAGCTCAGTTCTTGGATATTTTGGGGTAAAAACTAAGGCTTACGAGCCAGAATTTGATATTTTTAGGGAGTAAATTTAAAAGCCAGCCTAGGCAAAGCCTGAAGCTGGCGCAAATTTAAAAGCTGATCTCTTTTATATCAGCTACTTTTAGTATCTCGCTATAAATTTGACCGATGATCGCGACGCGGTTATTTCGCACTTTCTCGTTTTCAACGTTTATCATAACTTTGTCAAAAAACTCATCTATCTGCGGCTTTAGAGCAAATAGCGCTTTTAGCCTTGGCTCGTATGCTAGGCTCTTATCAACTGCTTTAAACGCGTCATTTAAGGCCTTTTCTGCATCTATCTCAAAGAGGCTCTCATCGACCTTGCTAAATTTATCATCTTTTATGATGTTTGCAAGGCGCTTAAATGTCGAGAAATTCTCTCTAAAATTTGGCTCGCTTGAAATTTTAGCAAGTGCCTCTATCATCTTAGTTAGCTCCAAGATGTCCTTTTCGCCGCTTTTTATGCACGCTTTTACGATAGAAGCATTTGCGTCAAAGAATGTATAGAGCCTATCAAGGATGAAATTTATAAGCACTTCGACGTCAAATTTCTTATAATCTTTTGCAATGTCTTCTAAAATTTCTTTTACGTTAAATTTCAGATTATGCGCCAAAACGATCTTTATCACGCCATTTGCCGCGCGTCTTAGAGCGTATGGGTCTTTCGTGCCGCTTGGTATTTTGCCGATGCTAAAGAGCCCCATTAGCGTATCAAGCTTATTTGAAAGCGCCACAACCGAGCTAAAGACCTTGCTTGGGCACTGCGCCTCCTCTCCGTCTGGCAGATACTGCTCTTTTATCGCTAAAACGACGTTTTCATCCTCATTTTTAGCCTTTGCGTAGTAAGCACCCATGATGCCTTGAAGCTCGGTAAATTCATAAACCATCTGCGTTGTAAGATCAGCCTTGCTTAGCATCACAGCTCGCTCCAGCTTAGCCGCGTACTCGCCAGCCTCTTTTTTAAGTAGCTCATCATAGTTCTTAGCTAGTTTTTTAGCCACTTTTAGTTCTCTAAGCTCTTTTTCATAGATGCTTCCAAGCTCTTTTAGGTAGGTTATATTTTTTAGTTTTTCTGGGCTAAATTCGGCCTTAAGGTCGCTTTGCCAAAAGAACATCGCGTCACTTAGTCTTGCTCTTAGCACCTTTTCGTTGCCTTTAATAATGAGTGAGTAGTCTTGCGTTATGGCGTTACTAACGACCACAAAGCCATTTGCGAGCTTGCCATCTTTAAAGACCGGGAAGTAGCGCTGATTTTCTTTCATCGATGTGATGATGACCTCGCTTGGCACCTCCAAAAACTCCTCTTCAAACGAGCCAAGAAGCGCTGTTGGATACTCGGTGATCGCCACTACTTCAGCTAGCAGCTCTTTATCTATCTCGATCTTTAGCCCACTTTTTTGACTGATCTTTTCAAACTCATCAAGGATTATCTTTTCTCTCTCGTCCGCTTCAAGCACGATCCCACGGCTCTTTGAGCCTTCAAAATACTCTTTTATATTTGAAATTTTTATCTTGTCGTAGCTGATGCTTCTGTGAGGATAGGTAGAGTTACTGCTCTCTACGCCAAATTTGTTAAATTTAATGACCTCATCACCAAGCAAGCACAAAAACGATCTTATCGGGCGGATAAATTCAAACTCGCCATTGCCCCAGCGCATAGACTTGCCAAAGCTAAGGCTCTTTAAAAACTCCTCGACCATGTCGCCCATTATCTTAGCAACCGGCTCGCCCTTTACCTCTTTTTCGTAGTAAAGCACCTCTTTGCCGTCTATCTCTTTAAATTTAAGTTCACTCTCGCTTATGCCGCATTTATTTGCAAAGCTAAGCGCCGCCTTTGTAAAAGCTCCGTCTTTTAGCGCTACTTGCTTTGGCGCGCCGACAAAACTAGCCACGCTATCTGGCTGAGCCTGCGGGAATTTTTCATGGAAAAAGACCAAACGGCGCGGCGTGTAGTAAAATTTAAACTCGCTTTTGATGTTATATTTTTCAAGCACAGCCTGCCATTTAGCGTTGATGTTTGGCAGCTCCCTTAAAAATGGTATCGCTGGGAGCTCCTCGACTCCGATCTCTAGTAACAACTCTTTCATATCTCACTCTTTTTATTAAAATTTTCTCTTTTTTCTCTTATCATCTCTCTTGCTCTCTCCTTATCTTGCGCCTGCAAAATGACGCCTCTTATCATAAATATCACAAACAAAACAAACGCTGCGATCATAAAAATATCTAAAATTTGCACCATCTACTCCATAACGATCTCTTTTTCGTTTTTATAAATTTTCATCCTTGCCCGCTCAAAGCTATACTCGCCATCTTTTAGCCTTTTTTTGCTATAAACTCTGATCTTGCCATGCGGCGTATGTAAGTAGCCGCTCTCTAGCCTACCTGAAATTTTATCGATTACATCGCCGCTTCTTGCAATGCTTAGCTTTGAGCTATCAAGTAAATTTTCGCTCACATCTTTTGTGCCATGCTCATTTATGATCTCATAAGAGCTTACTTCAAGCGTCTCTTTGTAAAATTTCACTCGCCTGATCAAAACGTCAAGCTCATCGCCCACGCCGACGCTATTTTTAGGATCATAAACGTAAATTCCACGGCGATTTTTTGAAACAATAAAGCCATGCTTATCTTTTAAGATGACAACAGCTCGCTCCACAAGTGCTGGCAAGGCCTCAGGATGCTCAAAAAGCGTCTCTATATTAGCTTTTTTATAGTTTTGATCTTCTACTTTTTTAGCTTCTTTTTTTAAATTTTCATTTGATTTAGCAGGACTTGGTTTGGTTGAGATTTTAAATTTGAGCGCAAAGTGGTCTGAATAAAGATCGCTCTTTGCAAAGCCATGCTCATCAAGCACAAAGCTTGGTTTAAAGACTTCAAAACTGCCATCAACGTAGCTTAGATCGCCATTTGCCATAAAGCTAGGCGAGAGCAAAACGTGATCAATGGCACGCTTTTTGCCATGGACTGCATGAGAGTATCTATCTTTTGGGGCTAAAAAGCTATAAAGATCGTAAAATCCACGAGTTGCGATGATATCATTTAAGATGGATTTTTGCCCATAAGGTGAGTTAAAATCGCCTAAAACTATGGCATTTTGCTCGTTACCAAGAGCAGCTCTTAGCGTTCTTTCAGCCTTTTTTTGCATATTTATGCCGTTTTTATAAGCTGGGAAGTGATTAACAAAAACGCCAAATTTCTTACCCTCCACCTCAAAAATAACCTTTAAAATGTTTCTAGTTTTTACATTTGGCACTTCAAAAATTTCACTGCCACTTGGCTTTATCTTTGATATGAGAGCTAGCCCAACTGGAGAGTTTTTTGCCTTGCTAAAGGCTATAAATTTATACTCGCTGCCATCAACCAAAGCCTTTAAAACCTGCTCGTTTTCAACCTCTTCAAGTGCGATGATGTCGGTATCTAGGGCATCTATGACCTGCCTTGTTCTTTTTAGTTTTGAGCTAGCCGCCTCGCAGTCCCACTTTGAAGTGTTAGATTTAAAGTCGGGATATTCGCTGCCATCGTCCTTGCAGTCAAATAAATTTTGCACGTTATAAGTTGCGATACTTATCTCGCTAGCAAACGCCATCAAAACGGCAAAAACTAATGCAAAGAGCGCTCTCAAACCTCGCTCCTAAAGTCAAATTTAGAGATGTTTTGCCTGATCGCCTCATACGCGATGATACCAGCACTCATGGCTAAATTTAAGCTCCTGCCCTCTTTCCCCATCGGGATCGTTATGGCATTTTTAAAATTTATATCCATAAACTCTCTTGGCAGTCCTGTGCTCTCTCCACCAAAAAATATAAAATCTCCTGGCTCAAATTTAGCGTCGTAGTAAAGTCTGTTTGTCTTAGTCGTAGCAAAGAAAAATCGCTCTTTGTGGCTTAAATTTGCCTCCAAAAACTCATCTAGACTCTGCCAAATTTGTGGCTTTAGGATTTTCCAATAATCAAGCCCAGCACGTCTAACAGCCTTTTCGCTCAGGTCAAAGACAGTTGGCTTAACGATGTGCAGCTTTAAATTTGCATTTACGCACATTCTGCCGATAGCTCCGGTGTTTTGCGGTATCTGAGGATGGACTAGGACTATGTTAAACATAACTTTATTTTTGCCTTAAAAAAGTGTTATAAATTGGCTCATTTTAGCCAAAATGGGCTTTTAAGAGTTTTAAAGATTAAGATTTTCTAAATTTGCGCTCGCTAAGATATCTTGAAATTTCAAGCTCCTGAGCGCGCTTTATCTCAGCTGCTATCATCTCGTTTTTAAAGCCAGCCGCCAAGATCTCTCTCACATCTATCTTTGGCTCAAATTTACGCTCATAAATCCCAAGCTCTTTTGCGCGCTCTATGCGCTCTTTATTATAAGCTCCAAGCCACGATTTTAAGGGCATATTTAGAGCAATTTCTAGTAGCTCTCTATCACTTGGCATAGCTTTAAAAAAGGGCTCTTTTAAGATAGAAAAGTAGCTCTTTGGCAGGCGCATTTTCTCTAAAATTTCCTTTGCGTCAAGCTCAAATTTACCAAAAAGCATATACAAAAACAGCCTCTCATCATCTACGAAATTTCTAGCACTCTTTAGCTCAGCCAAGAACTCATCATTCTTGCGAATTTGCACGCCAAAAATTTCTTTAAAAAGCGAAAGTTTAAAAAGATAAAACGCCCCTTTTTCAAGATGCTCTGAGCGAAAAAATTTAATGAGTTCGGTATTTATCCTATCCTTGCTTAGATGCGCTAGATCAAGCGTCTTCATAAGCTCTAGCGTCTCGTCAGCTATGCTAAAACCAAGCCTAGCGCTAAACTGCACGCCACGTAGCACCCTTAGCGGATCTTCTTTAAATTTCTCACTATCGATGTGCCTTAGTGTCTTGCTCTCAAGGTCCTTTTTGCCACCATGAAAGTCTAAAATTTCGCCGTTAAAGATATTCATCATCATGGCATTTACCGTAAAATCGCGCCTTAGGCTTGCAAGAGCTGGATCATTTATGTAGCTTACGGCAAAGTCTTTGTGCGAATTTCCAGTTTTGCTCTCGCTTCGTGGCAGCCCAAGATCGTAGTTTTTATATTTGTAGATGAAGTAGCTTTTACCAACACCACTAGCCTTTATGCCGGCCATTAGCTCGTCAAATTTAAGAGGCTCGATGTCATAAACTTCGATGTCATAATCATAAATTTCTCGTCCCAAAAGCGCATCTCTCACGCAGCCACCTACTAGATAGACGCGCTTGCTAAAAGGGGCAAATAGCGATCTAAAAAAGTCTAGCTCGCTATTTTTGTAAATGCTTGTACCGGTTTTTGCCTCAAATTTATTATTTTGAGAGATTTTGTAGTCTATTTTCGATGTTTGCAAGGGTAAATTCTAAAAATTTAGTAGTTAGCTCGAGCCTTTGACTAAGGTCTTGCTCGCTAGTTTGCTTAAGCCCCTCAAAAAGCACCTCGATGCGCTCAGCAAGGTTTGCTAAGAAAATTTCTTCATCACTTATCTCCCTGCTCTTTGGCAAAATTTGCGTCACCTTTGGCTCTGGTTCGCTTTGCGCACTTGACACGCTTAGCACGCTTGCCTCTACTTTTGGCTCTTCAAGCACTTGCTCATCAGCAGTTTCTATTGCTAAAAGCTCTTTTTTTAGATTCTCCCTTTCAAGCTCTTCTTGCTTTTTGTTTTGCAGTGCCTCTATCTTCTCAAGCTCGGCGCTAACCTCACTAATAGCCATCCTAGCGATATCATCAAGCTTCATAATCTTATCAACCACCTTTTAAATTCATTTATCTCTTCGTCACTTTTCATCCTGATAAAAAACTCTTTCATCTGCTCATTTTTTATCACGCGCTCCTTGCGAAGTCCGCTAAGGCGGTTTATCGCGCTAAGGGCGTCCTTATTTGATGGGTCTTGTTTTAAGATGTTCTTGTAAATTTCAAGCGCATCGTCTTTTAGCCCTTGCGCCTCGTAGATCAGTGCTTCAGTGATCGTGTTTTTCATTTTTTGATAAATCCTGCTATCACGTCGCCTATCTCGCTTGTTGAGCAAATTTCAACTGCGTTAAAAGCGGCGATATCTTTTGTTCTATATCCCTTTGCAAGAGCTGTTTTTACGGCATTTTCTATCGCATTTGCAGCTTCGCTCTCGCCAAAAGCGTATCTTAGCATCATCGCTGCACTTAAAATGGTCGCGATCGGATTTGCTATGCCCTGCCCTGCGATGTCTGGAGCTGAGCCGTGGATAGGCTCATAAATTCCCACTTTGCCGCCCATGCTAGCGCTTGGTAGTAAGCCTATCGAGCCACAAACCATGCTCGCTTCGTCACTTAAAATGTCACCAAATAAATTTTCAGTAAGTATGACGTCAAAATTTGCTGGCGCTCTTACTAGCTGCATCGCTGCGTTATCGACGTACATAAAGCTAAGCTCTACTTCAGGATAGCCCTTTGCCACCTCGCTGGTCACCTCGCGCCAAAGCTGGCTTGTCTCAAGGACATTTGCCTTATCGACCATGCAGACCTTTTTCTTGCGAAGCATAGCCGTCTCAAAGGCGATCTTTGCGATGCGCTCGATCTCAAATTTAGAATAAACCATCGTATTAAACGCTCTATCTTCGCCTTTTTCACGTGGCTGCCCAAAATAAAGCCCGCCAGTTAGCTCGCGAACCACGACAAAATCAACGCCCTTTAAAACCTCTGGCTTTAGCGTGCTAGCATCTACTAGCTCGTCAAAGATGATGGCTGGGCGTAAATTTGCATAAGCTTCTAGCTCTTTTCTGATCTTTAAAAGCCCGCTCTCTGGCCTTAGATGTCTTGGCAGGCTGTCCCATTTCTCGCCACCTATCGCACCAAAGAGCACAGCGTCGCTACTAAGCGCAGAGCTTAGCGTCTCATCTGGCAGCGGCTCACCAAAAACATCGTAAGCTGCGCCGCCCATAAGCTTGTAGTCATACTCAAATTTGATACCAAACTCAGCACTTACGACGTCTAAAACTTTTATCGCCTCGTCGATGATCTCAGGGCCGATGCCATCGCCTTTTATAACGCAAATTTTATAGTTTTTCATCGCCGCTCCTTAGTTCATCTTCGCTTTTGCGTATTCAATAAGGCCGCCAGCGTTTAAAAGCTCTTGCATAAATGGCGGGATAGCGTTAAATTTATACTCTTTTTTTGTGCTTTCATTTACGATGACGCCGTTATCTACGTCGATCTTTAGCGTGTCACCCTCGTTTATCTCATCGGTTTCTTTGATCTCAAGTATCAAAAGCCCTGTGTTAAAGCTGTTTCTATAAAAAATCCTCGCAAAGCTCTTAGCCACAACAGCTGCTATGCCAGCCTCTTTTAGCGCTAATGGGGCGTGCTCTCTTGAGCTGCCGCAGCCAAAATTTTCGCCAGCTACGATGATGTCGCCTTTTGCTATTTTTGAGCTAAATTTAGGATCAGCGTCTTCCATGATGTGTTTTGCTAGCTCTTTTTCGTCTGAAGTGTTTAAATATCTTGCGGCGATGATGATGTCAGTGTCGATATTATCGCCAAATTTCCAAACTTTGCCTTGTTTCATTTTTAACCTTTAGTTTTGTAAATTTGGGCTGATTTTAACCAAAAGAAGCTAAATAAATAATCAAAACTCGGCAGCTATCGGTTAGTGTGGGTAAATTTAAGGTCTTTTAAGCGATGCGTATGAGCTAAAAAGCAAAAATAAAAACATGCGCCACCCAGTTTAGCAGTTTAATGTCGATGCTCAGTTTTATCAAGCCAGCTAGCCTCCGCCAGCAGGATTGTAAATTTAAGAGCGATTATTTTATTTGTAGTATTCGTAGCTGATTTCTAGCTTTTTATATAGGCCGATTTCCGTTATGTCGCCGTTTTCGTAGTATTTGTCAGCTGGCTTAAATTTGACCGAGGTTTTATGTGTCAAATTTCCCCGCTCGTCCCTGCTTATATCCTTAAACTGCAAGATTTGCCAGATTTTTGCCTCAGAGCCAAAGTAATTTACCGACGTATACTCCATTTCATCGCCATTTGCTGCGTAGTAATAAACCCATTTTGAGTTTGGGGCTTGCGTGATTTTTTCATATTCACCATTTGGTTTGCGCTCAAAGCTTATCACTATGCCGTTGCGCGGCTCCATATTATTTTCTATCCGCATTAAAGTGCCATTTTCGTCGTAAATATAGCTATCGTCCGTCACTAACGTCCCGCCCGAATATACCGCCTGGGCGATCATTTTGCCGTCCTTGCCGTAAGTGGTTTTCTCCGTGCGCGGGTAAAATTTATCCTCCACATGCTGCTCTTTGGCTGTCGCGACTAAATTTTCGCCGTCAAATTCGTATTCGTAGAGATAAACGGCGCTATCTTGATATTTTTTGCGCACTAGTCCGTCTTTGCCGTATTCAAACAAAACCGAGCTATTTGGTATGCCGTTTATGTGTTCGGTTTCTTGCACTATATAGCCGTTTTCGTTAAACTCCGTTCGCTTTACGCGTGTGTTTTCTAGCGTGCCAGAGCCGTCCGTAGAGTATTCGTGCTCCATAGCCGTCATGCTCTTAACCTCGCCTTTTAGCTCTCTTTTACTCCAGTCGTTTTGCGGTAAAACGGCCGAGTTTAGAAAGCAAACCACCGATGCTGCCGCTAAAATAGCCTTTAAAATTTTCATTTTTATCCTTTTTAAACCATGCGTATCATACTCAAAAAGCGGCATAGTCAGTAAAATTCTGGCTTTTATGAGCTTAAAAATGCACTTAAGCTGGCTTAAGTTTTAAGCAAGTCTGAGGTGAATTTACATTTTTTGGGGTTTAATAAATTTAAGCCTTTGCCTTTTGCAAAATTTCTTTCATCTCATCTTCACTAAGTGGCTCAACAAGCACGTTTGCAGCGTCAATGAAGTAGTATTTCTCTTTTGGCAAATTTGCCATGAAAGCTCCATATTCGCACTCATCAAGCACGTGAGCGTTGTTATCGTGCACACCTATAACCAGCGTTAGCACCCAGCGCGAGACCTTGCGATCCCCAAGCGCCTCTTGCGCCTGCCACGACGGAGCTGGAGCGTAAGGCAAGATGGTCGGTAAGTTTTCACTAAGCGTATATGCGCCAAAAATTTCGCTTCCGTCTTTGTCTTGATAGAGGTGCTCTTTTGCGCTGTATGCGTCAAGATACTGCACCCGTCTCATCATCTCATCAAATTTAGCCGCAGGGCTGGCACTGGCAAAGATTTCATCTACCATAACCGCATCAAACGCCACGTCTCGCTCCACGCCAGAGATGTAAAGCGTTTGATTTTTCTCTTTTATATCTTTTAACGCTTCAAGCCCCCACATGATGTCAGCCTCGTAGTCAAATTTTAAAATTTGCTCACTATCATAAATTTTTTCGTTATCGCACTCTATTTTTGAGCCAGTTTGGGCTGAGAGCTTTGAGAGTAGCTCAAGTGCGATCTGCCAGTCGCCGACGCCACTTGGAGTATAAACACGCACGATATACTCGCCATCTTCGTAATTTAGCTCAAAGCCACGAACGCTCTTTTTCCACACGCCCGCTATCATCACGTCAGCGCCCAGCTCATTTGCGCTTGGCTCCTCTTGCTCGCTGTTAAAAAAGAAAAGTCCCTCAACAAGAGCTGAAATTTCACGCTCGCTTAGCGCCTTTGCATATCCGCCAAGTAGCTTCTTTTTATTTTTTACACTAAATGTCAAACTCATAAATTCTCCTTTTTGCTCTAAAATGTCATCACCTGATCGCACTCTCTCACCCACTCGGACAAGATATCCATACTGCCTTTCACCTCAGCCTCAAAATAAGGCTCTCCCACATGCAAACCGCACCTTGTTTGGCAACTGCCACAAACCTTAAGCATCGCGCCACCAGCGTAAAGCTCCTTTAGCATCGCTACTAGATCAATGTCGTAGTTTTCTGGCTTTTTAGTGCTATTTCGCGCAAGATCGACCGCGTCATTCATAAGAAAGATCCTAACCTCTTCGCCCTTTTCTTTTAACGCTCTAGCTAGCCTTAGTGCGTTGTAAGCGTTGTCTGTGCCGCTATATGGCTGATTTGTAAGTATAAATAGAAATTTTTTCATCTCTTATCCTTTTGCTAAAAATGTAGTGCAAACTGGACAAATTTTAGCCAAGCTAGGTAAAAAGAGGATAAATTTATCTAAAAAGCAAGAGCACGCCGATCGTGCAGACGATGATGGCGGTGCAAATTTCAAGTAGCCTTAGGTGAGTTTGTAAAAATTTCTTTAGCATAGCTCCGCCAAGTGCGTAGATATTTAGTGAGCAAAACTCGATGAAAACGAGCGTTACGGTGATCACGCACATGCGAGTGAGGCTAAAAGGGGCCTCTTTATCCAAAAATGTAGGCAGCAAGGCTGAGAAAAATATCCACGCCTTTGGGTTTGAGACACTAACGATGAGGCCATTTATAAACATCTGCTTTTTGCTTGGCAAATTTGAGACATTTGTGATGCTAAGCTCGCCCTTGCCAAAAAAGAGCATCACGCCAAGATAGAGCATATAAAGGCCTGCGATGATGTTTAGCACCTTAAATGCGTAATCAAAATGATGTAGCACCGCTCCCACGCCAAGCATGCAGCTAAACGATACAAAAGCAATCGCTAAAAGCTGCCCAGCCATCACGAAAAACGAGTGTTTGTAGCCAAAGCTCATACCAACGCTCATCGCATAAGTCATGTTTATACCTGGCATCATCGAGATGGGCGCAAGGGTGATAAAAAATAGCAAGAAATTCATAAGAGGCCTTGAAATTTTAATGAAATGCTAAATCAAAATCTATAAATTTATGATAAAAGAGCGCTTTATTAGCAAATTTAGCCTGCTTTTGGACGTGAGAAATTTGACTTTTGGCGCTAGGCATATAAATTTAATAAATTTAGCGCTAAAACAAAGGCGATTTTGTATATGCCTCGCAGCCTAGATAGATAGCAAATTTATCAAGTATGTTTTTGTATAAATTTATCTTTTGCCACGTAGGCACTCTATAAATTTATTTGCTTTCAAAGCTAGCTAAATTTAGAGCAAAATAACTAACACTTCATTTATAAATTTAGGCTATTACTGTTATCACGCCAAGCCCTTTGTCGGCGGCATTTTGGTAAAAATTTAAAAGCCCAGTAAAATGCTCTTTTAAACTCGCCTTTATATCTTCAAATTCGCTCTGCCGCCCAAAGATATCAGGATACGTCTTTGAGCTAGCAAATTCTTTTAAATTTATCTTTGCTAAAAGTGCGCTAATATCAACATTTTTCAACGCCATAGCCACCTCTTTTACATCCGAAGCGTTAGTATAAGAGATCATCTCGCTTAGCTCTTCGTTTAGCGCACTACGCCCAAAAATAGCCCAGCTAAAAGGCTCATTTGAGCTAAAAATATCGCCAGCCTTAAGCCTCTGCTTGAAATTTTTGCCAGTTAGCATTTTACACATCGCGTCCCAAAAATTATCCAAGTCGTATTCGTCCAAAAGTTCGCCACTGTCGCCATTTTTGATCTTTTCTATATCATCTTGCAAGTAGGCGTAGTAGTGCGCGCTGATACCCATTTTAGAGCCTTAAATTTAATGTGAATTTAAAAAAAGAGAGGGCGGAGCTATAAATTTAACAGATCCGCCACAAGCGGATATCGTGAGATGATTTTAAATGTTACGCATAATTTTTCTACTAAATGAGAAAAATCAAAGCTCACTTAAAAGCACTCGCGATATCTCCGCTAAAATTAAACTTAGTGAGTTAAGAAAAACTCTTGAATTTTAGCTTTGTCGCTTGTTTTTGTAAGAGCAAGCATCAAAAGCACTCTAGCTTTTTGAGCGTTTAGGTTGTCGCTTGTTAAAAAGCCGTATTTTGCGTCATCGACTTCGCCGTTCATGGTTGTCTCGCCACTTCCCACACGTGAGTCACGAACTACCACTACACCAGCTTTTGAAGCCTCGCCAAGAGCCTCTAACACGCTAAAGTAAGGGTTGCCGTTGCCAAGACCAGCACTAATTATGCCTTTTGCGCCGTTTTTAACAGCCACATTTACAAAGTCAGGGTTGTCATTTGCGTGAGAGTAGATAATATCGACTCTTGGAAGCTCTTTTACGCCAGTTAGGTCAAATGCTGAGCTTGCTGTGTGTTTTCTGATCGGATTCATATAGTATTTTACGTTGCCATAAAAGACTGTGCCGATTTTACCGCTGTTTGGTGATTTAAATGTATCAACGCCTGTAGTGTTAGTCTTTGTCACCTCACGAGCCGCGTGAATTTCATCATTCATTGTCACTACAACGCCCTTGCCTACGCTATCTTTGCTGATAGCTACATTTACAGCGTTAAATAAATTTAGTGGGCCGTCTGCGCTTAGTGAGCCGCTATTTCTCATCGCACCTACAAGCACAACTGGCTTGTCGCTTTTAACGACTAAATTTAGAAAGTAAGCTGTCTCTTCCATAGTGTCTGTGCCGTGAGTAACGACGATACCATCAGCTTTGCCGCTGTTTAGAAGTTCGTTTATTCTATTTGCAAGCTTAAGCCAAACTTCGTTGTTCATATCTTGTGAGCCGATATTTGAAATTTGCTCGCCTTTTATGGTAGCGATCTTGTTGATATCTGGCACGGCTGCGATAAGTTTATCGACCGTAACAGTTCCAGAAGTATAGCTAGAATCAAGCGAGCCTGAGCCGCTTCCAGCTATCGTTCCACCAGTAGCTAGGATGTAGATGGTTGGCTTAGCAACCGCTAAAGTAGCACCTAAAATCATGAGTAACACCGCCTTAAAGATTAAACGCATTTTAGCTCCTTTGCATTAAAATTTGCTAGAGCATTATAACGTCATATATTTAAAAAATTTATTAATTTTCAAAATTTATATTTATTTAAAAATTCTTATCAAAAGCATATAAATTCCAGTCGAAACGACTATGCTAAGAAGGGCATTTTTAAATTTCAAATGCACCAAAATAGCCGTAAAAACCGCCATTATCTCGCTTAAGCCGTATGGATACTCGCTAAATTTCGTATCTTTTAGCCCGTAGCAGACCAAAACGACCATTATCATCATACCCATGTGCTTCTCGATAGCGTCCAAATAAGGGTTTGACTTATAGTTTCTTAACGCATAAAACGGCGTCGCTCTTGTTATAAAAGTAGCCAAGGCGCTTAAAAGCACCGCCACAAAAAGCACCATCTCGCTTGAGCTTATACTTATCAAATTTTATCCTTAAACAAAAGCAAAAATACAAAACAAAGCGCCATCGAGCCAACAAGCACAAATTTAGCTGGAAAGAGGCTCACTCCAAGCACGCCAAAAAAGACCGCCGCAAAGAGCACGCGGTAGTTTTTATCATTTTTAAACATCTCGATGACGACCACTATAAAAAGCGAGGTCAAACTAAACTCAAGTCCCCTTGTATCGGTCTTTATAAAATCGCCAAGTATCGCTCCAAGCAGCGTTCCAGCCGCCCAGTATGACCAAGAAAGCACATTTAGCCAGGTAAAGACAAAACTTCGATCACTTGCATCTTTTAGCCCTAAATTTTTAAATATCGCAAAGGTCTCATCTGTTAGCAAAGCGATGTTTAAGAGCTTAAATTTGATCCCGCTATACTCTTTTAAAAGTGAAATTCCATAAAAAGTGTGGCGCAAATTTACAAGGTAGCTCACGATAAAGACCTCAACATAGCTCGTGCCGACGCTAAAGAGCGAAAGCATCATAAACTGCGCTGCGCCACCGTATGCTAGCGTGCTAAGTGCCACAGCGATAAATGCGCTCACTCCCATGCTTTTTGCCAGCACGCCAAAAGCAACTCCAAGAGGGAAAAAACCCATAAAGATAGGAATGGATAGTTTAAAAACGTAGTTAAATGTCAAATTTCACCTTCATAAAAAGCCGAAATATTAGCAAAAATTTAAAAATTTAAATTTAAAGAGGCGTTTTTGCTTTTATAAATTTAACTGCTTGCTCGCATTTTAAAACTAAATTTTATAAAATAACAACAAAATTTATAAAGAAAATTTCTATGAAAAAGATAGTTTTACTAATATTTTTAACACTAAATTTAATAGCTTTAACAACAAATCCAAAGATCAAAATCCCTCAAGCAAATAGCTGCAATATCGAGGATAACTGCATTGATTTTAGCCGCAGATACAGCGACGATGAATATAAAAGGCTATTTGGAATTTACAAAAGTGAGTGCGAGGTTAAAAATTTAGACGCATGCATCTATCTGGCTGAGTTTTACAAAAGCGGACTTGGCGTAAAAAAAGACGCGACAAAATCACTAGAAATTCTTAACAAAGCTTGCGATGAAAATAACAAATTTGCCTGCCACAACCTTGGTGTTGAGTATCAAGAGATGAAAGATCACAAAAAGGCTTTAGAAGCTTTTAAAAAAGGTTGCGATCTAGCTTTTATACAAAGCTGTTTTAACGTCGCAGTTTTATATAATAACGGCGGCGGCATAAAAAGAGACTACAAAAAGGCTGCTAAAATTTACAAAGAAGTTTGCGAGCAAAATTTCTATAAAGGATGCTACAACCTAGCCGTTTTATACCACAACACCCCTGGTGTAAAGCGCGACTACAAAGAAGCGATAAAGCTTTACAAAAAGGCTTGTGATAGCGACTTTAGCATCTCTTGCTACAACCTAGCGAGCTTATATCAAGAGCAAAAAGAGTATGAAAAGGCCAGTAAGCTCTATTTTAAAGCTTGCAAGCTTGACTTTGCCGATGCTTGTAATAACCTAGCCAGTCTTTACGACGACGCACTTGGCGTAGAAAAAGATGATGAAGTGGCGTTTAGATACTACAACAAAGCGTGCAGGCTAGATAGCGCAAGTGGGTGCAAACATCTTGCATACTTTTACTATCATGGCATAGGGACAAAAAAGGATAAAAAGCTGGCAGAAAAAGAGCTTAAAAAAGCTTGCAAACTAGGCCTTAAAGAGGCTTGCGAGATAGTTAGAGATTTTCACTAAAGAGCGTTTATGAAAAATTTGATTTTGTTTTTATCCCTCATTATGCTTTTAAATGCAAAAAATTTAGACGAGATGTGCCAAAGCGAGGGCGATATAAGAGCGAATTTAACGAGCTGCTACAAGGCTGCTACAAAAATTTATAACTCTTCAAGCGATGATAAAGATTTTAAAAAGCTAAAAGAGATATTTTTACTAGCTTGCGAAAATGATATGAAAGAGGGTTGTTACAGCGCTGCGCTCATCTATCTAAATAGCTACAACGACGTTGATAGCGAGCTTAATCAAACTATCATATTAAATAGATATGCAAGATTTCTTAACTACGCGCTTTTAGATAACGGAAAAAAAGAGGATAAAACGACTGCCAAAAGCTACTTTCAAAGATCATGCGAGCTAGGCTTTAAAAAGGGCTGCGATATGAGAAATTTACTAGATAAGCTTGGGTATTAAATTTGATATTTACTATAAATTTAAAGCTTTTTATCTAAACTTATTTAAATTTTTTAAAAGGCAAGCAATGAAAAAGGTTGTTTTATTTTTAGCCTCTGCGGTGCTTTTGTGGGGCGCAAATTTAGAGCCAAAAACGCTTGAGTCTAGGTGCCAAAACAACGACGCTAAAAGCTGCTTTGAGCTTGGTAATAAATTTGAGGAGAGCAAAAACTACCAAAAAGCGGGCGAATTTTATAAAAAAGCTTGCGAGCTAAAACACGCAGGCGCTTGCAGCAGCGTGGGCGTGCTATACGACATGGACTACATAAAGGATGTGAATAACAAAAATGCAGCCAAATTTTACCAAAAGGGCTGCGAGCTAAACGACGGCTTTGGCTGCGCAAGGCTTGGCTTTGTCTATACGTTAGATAAAAACTATCAAAAGTCAAAAGAGCTATTTTTAAGAGCTTGCGAGCTAAAAGATGGCGACGGATACTACGGACTTGGGCTTTTATACTATGACGGAAATGGCGTAGAGCAAGATGCCAAAAAGGCAAAAGAGCTCTTTGAAAAAAGCTGCGATCTGGGTCATGCTGCTGGCTGCAATAGCCTTGGCATGATGCTTCATAGCGGAAAATATGTAGAAAAAGATCAAAAAAGAGCTATCAAACTCTTCATAAAAGCTTGCGAAATGGGCTTTGGAGATGGTTGTCACAACCTTGGGGTTATTTATTATGAAACAGAAGGAGATAAAAATTTAGCTAAAAAGTACTTTGGCAAGTCCTGCGAACTAGGCAACGACGAAGACTGCCAAATTTACAATGCTCTATAAATTTAATGCACCTGACTTTTTGGACCCTTGCCCTTTGGGGTCCTATCTGAAAAGTAAAAAACATCAAGCGTAAAAGCAACGAGTATAAGTCCAACAATAGCCAAAGTCGCGTCCATATTACCTACCTTTTAAGTCCATTTACTATCTCTAACATCGAATCACTCGTAGTTATCGCCTTTGAGTTCGCCTCGTATGCGCGTTGGCCGGTGATAAGATCAGTCATCTCTTCAACAAGCTGAACATTACTCATCTCGACAAAGCCCTGTCTAATGGTGCCAAGTCCGTCAAGGCCAGCTACACCTACCACCACGTCGCCACTAGCGCTTGTTTGAAGGTAATTATTATCCCCCATCGAGTGAAGACCGGCTGGATTTATGAAATTTGCTAACTCGATCTGACCTATCTGAGCCATGTCTGTTTCGCCAGCCTGCAAAACTGAGACGGTGCCGTCAGTGCCTATTGAAATTTGCGTCGCATTTGCAGGGACTGTGATCTGAGGGATGAGCTGATAGCCGTCGCTATTTACGATCGTGCCGTTTGCATCAAGCTTAAATGCGCCGTTTCTAGTATAAGCCGTCGTGCCGTCAGGGAGCTGAATTTGAAAAAAGCCGTTGCCAGCTATGACCATATCTAGGTTGTTGCTAGTCTCTTTAAAATAGCCCTGAGAGAAAATTTTATTTATCGCCGTTGGGCGCACGCCAAGACCAACCTCGATGCCTGTCGGGCTTGTGGTAGTCTGGCTTGTCGCCGTGCCTGCGTACTCCATGACTTGATACATAAGATCGGCAAATTCAGCCCTATTTTTCTTATATCCATAGGTATTTACGTTTGCAATGTTGTGTGAGGTTACGTCTATCTGCGTCTGCTCGGCGATCATGCCAGTGGCCGCAGTGTAAAGTGATCTCATCATAGTTTTATCCTTTTATTAAGCTTTTAGGGCTAGTTTTTGAACAGCATCTTGGTTAAGGTCAGTCATGTGGCTTGTCATAACCTTTTGATACATATCAACTAAGCGTTGGGTTTCTATTAGACCCACCATTTCTAAGACTGGATTTACATTTGACATCTGAGCGTAGCCTTGCATCACGCTATCAGCCTCGTCAAGCTCGGTTATGTCGTCAAAATTTCTCGTTTCAAAGAGGTTGTCGCCGACCTTTTTTAGATCTCTTATCTCTCTTGGCTGAGCGATGTAAAATTTAGAAAATTGATTGTTATTTGAGTATAAATTTCCATTTTTATCAGAGGTTAAGACCTCGCCTTGTGGCACTTGGATGCCTCTTTGACCAGGATTTTGCGCCTCATAGCCACTTGGTAACACCCTATAACCCTCTTTTGTGACGATGTAACCGTCTGCGTCAAGGCTAAAAGAGCCATTTTTGCTTAGTTTTACGCCATTTGGAGTATCGACTAAGAAAAAAGCATCGTCTCTTTTTATCGCAAAGTCAAGCGTATTTGAGCTGTATTTAAAGCCACCAGCACTAAAGTCGGTGTATTCTTCGCTCACTTGTGGCACGCGATCAAGCGTTCTATTTAGAAATTTAGCTCCGTCTTTTGTGTGATTTTTAAGCGGGAGCTCATCTTGTGTCTCTTTAAAAATTCTCGCAAAGTCGCCGATGACTACGTCATTTCGCTTGTAGCCGATCGTATTTACATTTGCAAGGTTGTTTGAGATGACATTTAGTCTGTTAAACTGCGTTACCATGCCAGCAGTGGCTTGATAATAACCATTTTGCATAAATTTTCCTAATCAAAATTTGATTTTTTAGAATTACTAAGCAATCATCGTTCCAACTTTCTTTTTATAGACATTTAAAAAAATTTGGGTATAATCCACTTTCTTTTAACCAACACTTAAATCACAATGATACGATTTGAAAGGAAATTTATGAGCGCCGCAAAAGACTCTTTTTCTCAGATAGAAGAGCTATTTGCCGAAAATGCAAAAGGCTTTTTGACATACGAAAAATTAGTAAAATTATTAGACAAAGCTCCGACGGCTACGGTAGTAAAAAAGATAGAACAACTAGCAAAAACAAACAAAGTCCAGCTCATCACATCTGCTGAGGCTGCAAAGCTTAGAAATTTAGCCGATGCTAAAAAACGTCAAGAAAACGCTCAAAAAAGCGACCAAGATATCGACGAGGACCTCGATCTTTCAGGCGAGAGCGATCTTTTAGAGTGGTCAAGATCAGATAGTCCAGTAAGGATGTATCTACGAGAGATGGGGCAGATCGCACTTCTTACAAAAGAAGAAGAGGTCGAGATCAGCAAGAGGATCGAGCTTGGCGAAGATATCATCATCGATGCATTTTGCTCGGTGCCGTTTTTGATCGATTTTATACTTGATTACAAAGAGCCGCTTATCAACAGAGAGCGCCGTGTAAAAGAGCTCTTTAAAAGCTTTGAAGACGAGGGCGAGAATGAAAATGAAGAGAGCGAAGAGGATATAGACGAAGAGGATGAGGAGAACGAAGAGAACGAAACTCCTAAAAAATCAGCCAAAAACGACAAGCGTGCAGAAAAAGTTATAGAGAGCTTCAAAGCCCTTGAAAAGGCTAAAAAAGAGTGGCTAAAGACAGCAAATAAGCAAGATAAAGTTGAAAGCGACGACACAGCTTCAAAGATGACGCTTGCGTTTAAAAAGAAAATTTTAAAAGAGAAGCTGATGGATCTTGGTCCAACAAGTAAGCTAATCAGCGAGATCGTAAAATCAATGGAGACGGCTCTTAAAAGCGACGATGAATTTGATAGAGAGCTAAAACGCTTGGAGTATCGCTTGCCGATGTTTAGTGACGAGCTTAAGAAAAATCACAAAAGCATCTTAAAAGATATCATCAAACTTAGTAAAGAAGAGATCGCAGCTCGCGTGCCAGAGGCTACGATGGTCTCAACATACGTCGAGATCAAAAAGCTTTTTACGACAAAAGAGGCGAGCAAACAAGGCTTTGACCTTGAGCCAGCAAGGCTAAAAGAAATTTTAGAGCAGATCAAACGCGGAAAGAAAATTTCAGACGAAGCAAAAGCTAGAATGGCCAAGTCAAACCTCCGTCTAGTCGTAAGTATCGCAAAACGCTATACAAACAGGGGTTTGCCATTTCTTGATCTCATCCAAGAGGGCAACATCGGTCTTATGAAGGCGGTTGATAAATTTGAATATAGAAAAGGCTATAAATTTTCAACCTACGCCACATGGTGGATCCGCCAGGCTATCTCGCGCGCGATCGCTGATCAGGCAAGGACGATTAGGATACCTATCCACATGATAGAGACGATCAATCGTATCAACAAAATCAACCGCAAATACCTCCAAGAAGAAGGCAAAGAGCCTGACGTAAGCGTCATCGCAAAAGAAGTTGGGCTAAGCGTTGATAAGGTAAAGCAAGTCATCAAAATCACAAAAGAGCCTATCAGCCTTGAAGCTCCGATCGCAAACGAAGAAGACGGTAAATTTGGAGATTTTGTCGAGGACAAAACTTCTCTATCACCGATAGATCAAATTTTAAAAAGTGACCTTAGAGAGCAGATCGACGATGTGCTTTCACAGCTAAATGAGCGCGAAAAAGCGGTTATTTCGATGAGATTTGGTCTGCTTGAAGATGAGAGCGACCGCACGCTTGAAGAGATCGGCAAGGCGCTAAATGTCACTCGTGAACGCGTCCGTCAGATAGAAAGCTCAGCTATCAAGAAACTAAAACACCCAAAAGTTGGTAGAAAACTCAAAAACTACATCGAGGGCTAACAAGCCCTGCCCTTTTGGGCGTCCGCATCTAAACTCTGCAAATTTCTGCAATTTACTTTCTAGTCCATAATTAAGTTATTCTTGCGACCAAAGCACCAAAAGAGATAAGCAAAAATTTAATGTTTTTGTATATTTACCCTACTTTAGTGTATATACTATTGCTTTAACAGCTTTTTTCTTTGGGAAATTTATTAGCATCTATACCCTTTAAAGGACTTTCTCTTTGAAAAATTTATAGCGTCTATACCAAAAAATTGTTTTAAACATTACATATAGCTCTCATCTTAAAGCATAATTAACTCAACTTCTATTTTGAAAGTATATGTGCTATAAATTTTCAACTAAATTCTAAAAACCATAACCAAAAAAAGAATAAAAAATTTAATTTACAAATATGTTATATAAGTTAAAAAAGTAGAAATAAAAAAAGAGAGTTTTACCGGCACAAGACCGGTAAAAATTTATTCGCCTAGAAGTTTATCTAGTTTTGCAGCCAAGCTCGTAGTGTCGTGAGCTTTAGCCAAAGATGCAGCATGTAGCTTTAAATTTGCTTGTAAATTTTCTTCCAAGCTCTTTGCGATGTCGCTACTATCAAGGTTCTCTACACTATTAGCGTTTGCTACGCTTCTAGCAGCTAGAGCATTCATGCCCTTAAATACAGCATTTTGTGTCGAGCCGATCTCTGAGCGAAGTGAATTTATATTCTTCAAAATATCGCTAGAATTTGAGCCATCCTCTTTAACATTTAAAAGAGCATTTGTGCTTAAATTTATATTTTTTGTGCCCTCGCCTGTGAAAAAGCCAAGCTCGGCGTCAAAAACGTTTTTACCGTTAAATTTAGCCTCTTTTACACTGTCGCTCATCGCATTTTTAAGCGCATTTATCTCGCCTTTTATGCCCTTTTGCTCGTTCGCTGAAAGAGCTGGGTTTGAAAGCTTGCTTGATAGCTCGCCGATCTTATCCGCACTCTCGCTTAAATTTAAAAGCGTTGAGTCGGCGATCTGAAGCATACCGATCATATCGTTTGCATTTGCCATGCCCTCATTTAGGACATTTGTTTGCGAAAGTAAGCTCTCTGCGATTTGCAAATTTGCACCTGATGCTTTGATCTCGCTATTTGCAGAGATGGCGTTTAGCGCCTTTTTCTCGCTATTTTTAGCTTGATCTAAATAATAGTTTCCTGAAGCCTGGTTTGCAGTATAAGTTCCTAACTTCATATCAACTCCTTTTTTAGTAGTTTCGTGATGGATTTTACTATAAATTTCATAAAAAGTTGCAAAAATATTTCTTAAAGCAAAAAATATTTTTAAAAAGAATTTAGAAAAACTTAATTTTCCTAAATTCTTTGCCCTTTTTAGTCTTCTAATCTCACTGCAATTGATCTTTTATGAGCCGTTAATCCTTCGGCTTCGGCTAGCTGCATGCATGGTTTGCCAAGGTGCATGATACCTTTTCTACTAACTGAGATGATAGAGCTTCGCTTCATGAAATTTTCAACTCCAAGCGGCGAGTAAAATCTCGCACTTCCGCCAGTTGGCAAGGTGTGGTTTGGTCCAGCGATGTAGTCGCCCATCGCTTCAGGCGTGAAGTGTCCAAAAAATATCGCTCCAGCGTGTTTTACCTCGTCCATATAGCTCAAAGCGTCGTTTGTAGCGATCTCTAGGTGCTCCACAGCAAGCTCGTTCATCAGCTTAAAGCACTCTTGCAAATCTTTTGCAACGATGATAGCGGCTTTGTTTCTCATACTAGCACTAGCGATTGGTTCTCGTTTTAGAGTTTTTAGCTCGTCCTCCACGTGTCTTTGCACCGCCCTTGCGAAGGCCTCCACTGGCGTTATCAAAAAGGCACTTGCAATCTCGTCGTGCTCGGCTTGCGAGAGTAGATCGATCGCTATGTGGCGAGGGTCCGCACTATCATCAGCGATCACGCCTATCTCGCTTGGACCTGCGATCATATCGATATTTACGTCGCCATAAACTAGCTTTTTAGCAGTCGCTACGTAGATGTTGCCAGGTCCTGTGATGACATCGACCTTTGGCACGGTTGCTGTGCCGTAAGCCATCGCTGCGATCGCGCTCGCACCGCCTATTTTAAAGGCTGTTTTGATGCCACATAGATGCATCGCAGCAAGAAGTAGAGGATTTACCTTGCCACCTGGTGCTGGGGTGCAAACTACGATCTCTTTTACGCCAGCCACGATTGCTGGGATAGCATTCATGAGAAGCGAGCTAGGATATGCAGCCTTGCCGCCTGGGATATAAAGGCCAGCGCGATCAACCGGAGTGTATTTAGCACCTAGCAAGATGTCGTGCTCGTCCTTATAGGTCCAGTCGCTCGGTTTTGTGCGCTCATGATAGCTTTTTATCCTATCATGGGCTAAATTTAGAGCCACTCTTAGGGCGTTATCTAGCGAGTTGTAGGCCGCTTCCATCTCTTTTACGTCGATTATTATGTCGCTTTTGCTTGTGACACTAAATTTATCAAATTTACTTATCTGGGTAAAAAGCGCGCTATCACCATCTTTTCTTATCTCGTCAATTATGCCTGTAACCACTGGCATAACGGCACTCATGTCGTTGTCACTTCGCCTAACAAGCTGTGAAAATTTACTCTCGAAGTCAGCGTCGCTGCTGTGTAAAAATTTCATTTATGATCCTTTATTTTTAGTTTTCTCTCATATCTTTGCTTTTGTGTAATGTTACCTAAAATTCCGCCCTGGTGGATATATAAAATTTCGCTCCCAAGCTTGTCTAAATTTGCAAAAAGTGTCATAAAGCCCACTGGGTCGTAAATAAGCTCAAACTCCACGCCACTTTTGCACACTTCAAGCCAAATTTCATAAAGCTCAGGGTATAAATTTCCAAAATGATACTTCTTTGGGGGATTTAAAATTTGCACTTTGCTGTTTTTATCTAGTTCGTAAATTTGCTTTTTTAGATAGTCGATGTCTCCTACACAAGGGGCTGTAAAAACCCTAAGATCGGTGTGTTTTGCTAGGTAGCATGCGCTTGTACCTGTGCCTGAGGGCAAGAAGATATCAGGCTTTATGCCACTTTTTTTGCTCCACTCATTTATCTCACGTGCTTGCGTGATAAAGCCAAGCTCAGCCTCACTTTGCGCCACGCCCTCGTTTATAAAGAGTGCATTTTGGCTCTTTGCTAGCTCTTTAGCAAATTTCTCACGCTCATCTTTCACAAAAATTTCCATGCCATTTTCAAGTGCAAATTTGAAATTTCCAACTGGATTTTGCTCTAAATTTGAGCTTAGATGAGAGACGACGTAGTAAAATTTAAGCCCTTTTAGTTTGGCAAAAAGACTTAGGCTATACATGGCATTTGACTGGCTTGAGCCATGAGATACGATCGCTTTGATGCCGCTAAGATCGGCCTTTAGAAAATACTCTAGCTTTCTTGCTTTGTTGCCGTTAAACTCGCCTAGCAGATCATCTCTTAAAAGCCAAAATTCTCGCTCTCTTAAGCGAATTTTATCAATCACCCTTAAACTCCAAAAATTTCTCTATCTCGTTGATAGCCTCTTTGTTTGAGAGTGAAAATTTGATCTCGATGCGCCTTGAAGCGTCCTTATCCTCGGCTCCGTCTTTAAAAACTAGCTCGTTGTAGCTTCTGCCACTTGCGACAAGCAGCTTTCTAAGGCGCGCATCGTTGCTAAATGAGTTTATAAACTCCATCACCGCATAGGCTCTTTTTTGCGAAAGCTCTAGGTTGTAAATGTAGCTTCCATCGCTATCTGTAAAGCCCTCTATGACGATCTGATCGATGTTTGAGGCGATCTCTTTATCATTTAAAAGCACGTCAAAATACTTACTAAGCGTGGCCTTTAGCTCCTCTTTGACTTCTTCTTTTAAGACCGCACTGCCCTTATCAAAAAGCACTGATGAGCTAAGCTTTAGCGCGCCTGAGTTTGGATCGATCTCGATGCTCGATCCTAGCCTATCTTTTAAGGCTGAGATCACTTTTACCCTTATGCCAGTTAGGTTTTTGACCCTATCACGGGTGACGTTTAGATCCCTTAAAAGCTCGTCATATCTAGCCTCTTTTTTGCTCACTTGCTCGAGCAAAAAGGCGATCTTGGCTAAATTTTTCTCGCTACTTGCATTTGCGTCGCTTAGCGCTCTATCTTTTGATGAAATTTCATCATTTAGCACGATCATTTTTTGATTTAGATCAAATATGCTAGCATTTAGCTCTTTTATGCTCGCATTTGCATCCTTGTTTTCCTCTATGAGCTGGGCTAGTTTTTCTTTTAGGGCGTCTATTTGGATGACAAAAATTTCATTTGATTTTTTTAAATTTATGTTTTCGTCGCTTATCTTTGAAAGCTCGCTTTTTAGGGCGTCATTTAGCTCTTCAAGGGTAAAATTCTTACCCTGGGCGTCTTTTAAATTTGCTAAAGCTGTAATGATGGCTTGCTCTTTATTTTCAAGGGTGTTTTGAGTTAGGACGTATTTTACGACGACAGCGCCGATTAGCAGCATAAAAACAAAGAGCAGACCCGCCATCAAGTCCGCGTACGAAACCCAAAAGCTCGATTGATCTTCGTTATTTTTGTCTATTTTCATTGCACTAGATTTTCGATTTTTTCTATTACAGAATTTGCTTCTTTATCGATCTCGTCTATGTTCTTCTTAAGCTCAGCGATGAGGCTCTCGCGCTCTTTTTCGCGCTCCAAGCTCCTGCCCTCTTGCTCATAAGCCGCTTTAAATATCGTAGCACTCTCCACAAGCGAGGCTCTAAATGCCTTTAGTGCCTCGTTTTGCTCTTTCATCAAAGAGAGAGAAAATTCTTTTAAAATGGCATCAAAACTCTTTATAGTCTGCTCAAATTTAAGCTGGCTCTCTTTTGTGGCGTTTAAATTTCTGCTAAAAATCTCGCCAAGCTTTGCATGCTCGGTTAAAATTTTAACCTCCATATCTTTAAAGGCATTAGAAAACGCGCCAACTGCCTTTAATATATCGGAGTGAATTTTTACAAATTCATCTTGTTTTAGCCCAGATTCATTTAACATTTTTAAACTTGCGCTAAGCTCTGCCTTGCTTTGATTGATGATATTTTTTTCAACCTCGCAAAGCTCTTTTAGGCTGTTAAATTTCTCATTTGTCTGCTCGCTTAGCTCTTTTATAAATTTATCATCAAGCACCATTTTAAAGGCGTCGTGACTATCTTTAAAGTAGCCCACACTCGCTTTCATGAAATTTGCATTTAGCTCATTTTCCTGCCAGAAAAACTCTCGGCTTAGCTCTTTTTGCTCGCTGTAAAATCTCTCAAATTTACTAATGCCGATCTTTTCAAAAAACATCCACCAAAGCGCTAAAAATATGCCATATATCGATACATAAAATGCCGTAGCTACGCCGTTTAGCAGTATAGCGATCTCTTTTTCAAGTCCGTTTGCAGTGCTTGAGCTAAAGCTTGGCATAGAGATAGCGATACTGATAAATGTGCCCAAAATTCCAAGCATAGGAAAGACTGCTTGGCCGATGTTTGCTAGATTGTCATTTCTAAAATTTCTTGTGTAACTCTCAAAAAAATCTTCAAATTTAGCGTTTGCCTTTTTGACGCCTGAAATTTCAAAAAGGTGAGCGATGATAAATTCTTTTAGCCTTATCTTGTAGTCTTTGGCATTTGCTAAGAAATTTGAGTAAGCGACCAAGGCGCTGTGGCGTGAAAACACAAAAGCGACAAAGAGTATAACGCCCATCATCACGATGGTGTGAAGCTTCATCTGAAAATTTATAACGCCAAGATACGCTAGTATCGCCAAGATATAGATAGCTAAAGGGATAAAGATAACTTTAAAAAAGACAAAGAAAGAGTGAGCTTGGCGCTCCTTTGGCACGCTTAGCTCACTAAAATCATTTTGATTTTGCATAGGATTAGTTCCTATTTAGGCAGTTTAAGTCGCTAAAAGCAGTCTGAAGACGCTTAACCATGCTCTCCTCGCCACTTCTTAGCCATTTCCTTGGATCGTAGTATTTTTTATTTGGCTTATCATCGCCCTCTGGGTTGCCGATCTGACCTTGCAAGTATGCTCTATTTTTAGCCTCATACTCGCGTACGCCGTCCCAGAAAGCCCACTGAGTATCGGTGTCAATGTTCATCTTGATAACGCCGTAGCTTACAGCATTTTTGATATCTTTTAGCTCACTACCACTTCCGCCGTGAAATACAAAATTTACTGGCTTGTCGCTTTTTGTGTTAAATTTCTTTGCCACATAGGCTTGTGAGTTTTTGAGAATTTCTGGTCTTAGCACGACATTGCCTGGTTTATAGACGCCATGGACGTTGCCAAAACTAGCTGCGATACTAAATTTATCGCTTATCTTGCTTAGTCTTTCATAAGCAAGCGCGACGTCCTCTGGCTGAGTGTAAAGAAGCGCGTTATCAACGCTTGTGTTATCTACGCCATCTTCTTCGCCACCAGTGACGCCAAGCTCGATTTCTAGGCTGATACCAAGCTCGCTAAGCTCTTTTAGGTACTTCTCGCATGTGCTTAAATTTTCGTTGATATTCTCTTCGCTAAGATCAAGCATGTGAGAGCTAAAAAGTGGCACGCCGTGAGTTTTTTTATACTCATGGCTTGCTTTTACTAGCTCATCTATCCAAGGCAAAAGCTTTCTAGCAGCATGGTCAGTGTGTAAAATGACTGGCACGCCGTAAGCCTTGGCAAGCAGATGAACATGCTTTGCTCCAGCGATCGCGCCAAGAACGGCTGCATTTTCGCAGGCTTTACCAGCGTAAAAACCTGAACCGCCATTACTAAACTGAACGATAACAGGCGAGTTAGCAACCTTTGCCGCCTCTAAAACAGCATTTACTGAGTCGCTGCCTACGACATTTACAGCAGGTATTGCAAAACCTTGCTCTTTGGCATAAGCATAAAGTTTTGTTACATCATCTCCGCTTAAAACACCAGGTTTTACGATATCTAAAACGCCCATTTTATCCTCCAAATTTTATTTGTATTCTATCTTTGCTTTTTGGCGTAGAGCTTCACTTTTTTGTCTAACAGCAGCTTGGAATTTCTCCATTTTTACAGCTTGCTCGATCTCTGGTTTTGCTTGTTCAAAGCTTACAGTACCAGCAGCTTTGCCATCTTCTTTTAAGATAACATGGTAGCCAAACTGAGTTTTAACTGGCTTAGTTGAAACTGTGCCATTAGCCATTGAAAATGCTGCGTCTGCAAAAGGTTTTACCATTTGGCTTTGACCAAACCAGCCAAGCTCGCCACCGTGTGCTGCTGAGCCTTTGTCGATTGATTTTTGGCTTGCTAGCTCTGCAAATTTCTTAGTTAGAGCCTCACCTTTTAAATTTTTAAGTTGAGCGATGATGTCGTTTGCTGTTTTTTCATCTTCAACTAAGATATGTCTTGCTCTTGCTTGAGCTGGTTGGTTCATGCTAGCTTTGTTTTTGTTATAAAAATCTCTTAAATCGCTATCACTTACTTTTATACCGTCAAATAGTTTTCTCATATAAAGCTCAACTGCGATGCCCTCTTGTGCAGCTTTTACAGCCTTGATGTAATCAACATCTTTTTCAATGCCTGTCGCTTTTGCATCTTTTAAAAGAAGCTTTCTATTGATTAGATCGTCGATTATACGTTTTTTCTCATTTGGTTGAAGCTTGCTAGCGTCAAATCCTGGCATAGCTGCTGATAAAAGTGCTGAGATATCGCTATCATTTATAGCATCGCCATCAACTGTTGCAACTACTGCTGCGTTTAGAGTGACAGCTGCAGCTAAACTTAAAACTGCTGGAAACAAAATTTTTTTCATATAAATCCTTTAAAAAATTGATTTTATGGGCGAGATTATATCAAATAATGCGGTAACTTTTCGTTTAACTTGTAATTTTAGGTAAAATAACCAAATGAGAACAAAAAAAGATATTTTAGAGATAAAAAAGAGGCTTTTAGAAGAGTTTAAAGACGCCAAAAGCGAGCTTAAATTTAGAAATTTATATGAACTTCTTGTCTGCGTCATGCTCTCAGCTCAGTGCACAGACAAAAGGGTAAATTTGATCACACCTGCCCTATTTGAGGCGTATAAAGATGTTTTTGAGCTAGCTAGTGCAAATTTAGCCAGCCTAAAACTCATGATAAACTCATGCAGCTTTTTTAACAATAAGGCTCTGAATTTGATCAAGATGGCAAACAGCGTGGTTGAGCTTTATAACGGAGAAATTCCGCTTGATGAAGAGAAGCTAAAAGCCCTTGCTGGAGTTGGGCAAAAGACCGCTCACGTCGTGCTTTTAGAGGCGACAAATGCAAACGTAATGGCTGTTGATACGCATGTTTTTAGGGTATCACATAGACTGGGCTTAAGCAGCGCAAAGACGCCAGAAGCGACAGAAGAGGATCTAAGTCTTGCTTTTAAAACTGAGCTTGGCAAGCTTCATCAAGCGATGGTGCTTTTTGGACGCTATACCTGCAAGGCTAAAAAGCCGCTTTGTTTTGAGTGCATTTTAAGCGATCTTTGTAAGAGCAAAGATAAGGTGATATAGATAAAATTTGCTAGAAATTTCTAGCAAATTTTACTTTTTATGAGTTATATTTTTTAACGATACCGCGAACTACTTTTTCTATAAAAAGCGCAGAAGCTACTTCGCAGTGCTCTCTTGTAGAGTGAGGTGAATAGATATTTGGTCCAATAGAACATGCACTAAGACCTGCTTTTTTCTCTAAAAGCACTCCACACTCAAGTCCAGCATGCACAGCTGTTATCCTTGCATTTGGCTTATAAATTTTAAGCTCTTCTAAAATGTCATTTGCAAATTTATCATTTATAGGCTTCCAAGCTGGGTTTCTGTCTTTACTAATGACGTTAAAACCAACCGCTTTTGCAAGCTCTGAAATTTCAAATTCCATCCTATTTAGCCCGTCTTTACTCATTGATCTTGCAAAAAACTTTCAAAATTTATAGATAAGAAATGTAAAAAGAATACGCAATAAAGAAGTGGAGAAGGTAGGATAGTGACATTGAGTTTGATAAATTTATGTTAGGCTGCTGGAGCCACCATTTATAGATATTTTGATAGCTAAGATAGATGCTCGTTAAGATAAGCGGAGCAAAACCCTATATAAATAGGTAGGATGAAATTTATTTGACGGCATTTTTGGCTACGAAATTTATAAAATAATTAAATTTCAAGCCAAAAATACTAAATTTTGGCTCTTTTTTCTCTTACTTTTTTGATCTTATTTTTAACTACATGAAATTTTGAAGCCGCAGCCGAGCATAGATCCTTATAAGTAACCAAAATTTTTGACTCTTTTTTAGTGCAAATGACTGCAAAAACGCTCTCAAGGTCGATTCTCTCTTTTTGTGTTAAATTTTCCATCTATTTTCCTAGCAATTTTCTCATCTTGTTGACAACAAATAATATTTCATCATCGTCAAGCTCACATAGCAGTTTGCAAACAGCAGCAGCAGCTTGTGGCTTTGAGTTTCCAAGTCTCCAGTCCTGATATGTCCTCATAGGCACGCCAAGATCTTCTGCCATTTTTGCTTGTGAAATTTTCTTACCGATATTTTTTGCCTCAACTGCATTGTGAAGCAAATTAAATATATCACTTGTTTCAATCATTGAAGAATTATACGTTATTTATCATTAAATATACCTAAAATATTATATAAATAATGTAAAATAGTATATAAATATCAAAATTAAGTATTAAACATACTAAAAATTATTTATAATATACGTTAAAACGTATAAAATCTTTTAAATTCTTGAATAAAATTAGAAATTTTGGGTTTTATGTTGAAGTTAAATTTTTATTTTGTTTTAAATTTCATTTCTTTTTACGCAAAGCTTATAATATAGGCATTAGAAAAGTTTAGTTATATAGGCTAAATATATATAAATAAATTTTTTTAACTTATATACTTGACATTGATAAACTAAAGTTGTATAATCCGCTTAGCAATTAAAAAGAAAGAGTGCTAAAAGTGAGTAAAACAAATAAACGCGATTTGATACTAAATTCTATCATTGAAGCCTATTTGCAGGACAATGCGCCTATTGGCTCAAACGAGCTTGGCTCTCGCATGAGCGTGGCGATACCGGCATCAACGATACGTGTTTATTTTAAAAAGCTCTCAGATGAGGGCGAGATCACAAAGCTTCACATCAGTGGCGGCAGGATCCCAACTATCGCTGCGATGAGGAGATATTGGAGTGAAATTTTTAGTCAAAGCGACATAAATTTAGAGATAAACGATCCAAGAAGCTTAAAGATGCTCTGTGATGAGTTTGAACTTTATTGTATGATTTTTGGCACGATCGATAAGGAGTTGCTAGAAATTTTAAATTTAAATGATAGATATCTGGTTTTAAATTTTAGTGACGATGAGATCGTTATCAAATTTGACGCTAGGACGTATAAATTTTTAAACAACCTTATTGGAGTTAATTTAGACAAGCTTGAGCTTATCTGTTCTCAAGTTGGTTTAAGCGAACTAAGAAGCAAGGTTAGGGAGCTTAAAAGGACTAAAATTTACTTCCAAGAAAACGAAATTTTAGCCTTTGATATGTTTAAGGATAGACGCTTTAAGATGGTTTTTGACCCAAGTTTTAGCTTGCAAATGGATGAAAAACTTACATTTTCTCCTATGTTTGATGAAAATTACATGGGGCTTAAATTTAAAGCAAACTACCTTGGTAACGAGGCGCAGATGATCTGTGCTGGCAGTGTTTATACTGATTATGTGAAATTTATAAATCTAATAAAGGAGGCGGCGTGAGCGAAGAGGTAAAAGAGCAAAATCTACCTGAGGTCGAGCCTGTGCAAGAGACAGCTAGTGATAGCATAAATTTAGATGCACTTGGCGATATCTCAAAAGTGGAGAAGCTCGAAAAAGAGCTTGGCGAGATCACTGATAAATATTACAGAGCAAATGCTGAGTTTGAAAATATCAAAAAGCGTTATGAAAAAGAGAAAGCAGACGTTGCGAGCTATGCAAATGAGAAATTTGCTAGGGACTTGCTACCAGTCATCGATGCGCTTGAGATCGCTGCAAATTTTGACCCAGAGGATGATGAATTTGCCAAAAAGATCAAAGAGGGCATTTTGATAACGATAAATCAGTTTAAGAAATGTTTTGAAAAGCATGGCGTGAGCGAGATCGCAACTGATGTCGAGTTTGATCCAAATGTGCATAATGCCGTTTTAAGGGTCGATAGCGAGGAGAAGCAAAGCGGTCAGATCGTGCAAGCTTTACAAAAAGGCTATATGATAAATGGTAGGGTTTTGCGCCCAGCTATGGTCAGTGTGGCAAACTAAATTTAAAAAATAAATCTAATAAAGGAAAAATATGTCAAAAGTTATAGGTATAGACTTAGGTACAACAAACTCTTGTGTGAGCGTTTTTGAGCGCGGCGAGAGCAAGGTTATCCCAAACAAAGAGGGCAAAAACACAACTCCATCTGTTGTTGCTTTTACAGACAAAGGTGAAATTCTAGTAGGTGATGTTGCAAAACGTCAAGCAGTTACAAACCCTGAAAAAACGATATATTCTATCAAACGTATTATGGGTTTGATGAGTAATGAAAAAAATGCTGAAGAGGCAAAGGCTCGCTTGCCATATCACGTCGTAGATAGAAACGGTGCTTGCGCGGTTGAGATCGCTGGTAAGGTCTATACTCCGCAAGAAATTTCAGCAAAAATTCTCATCAAACTAAAAGAAGACGCTGAAGCATATCTTGGTGAAAAGGTAACAGACGCGGTTATCACTGTGCCTGCATACTTTAACGATAGCCAAAGAAAGGCTACAAAAGAGGCTGGAACTATCGCAGGGCTAAACGTACTTCGTATCATCAACGAGCCAACAGCTGCGGCGCTTGCTTATGGTCTTGATAAAAAAGAGGCTGAGAAAATTTTAGTTTATGACCTAGGTGGTGGTACATTTGACGTTACAGTGCTTGAAACTGGCGATAATATCGTTGAAGTTTTGGCAACTGGCGGTAACGCATTCTTAGGTGGTGATGACTTTGATAACAAGATCATCGACTGGCTAGTAAGTGAGTTTAAAAACGAAACTGGTATCGATCTAAAAGGCGATATCATGGCGCTTCAACGCTTAAAAGAAGCCGCTGAAAATGCTAAAAAAGAGCTAAGCTCAGCTCAAGAGACTGAGATAAATTTACCATTTATCACAGCTGACGCGACTGGTCCAAAACACCTTGTCAAAAAGCTAACTCGTGCCAAATTTGAAGGCATGATCGACTCACTTGTGGGCGAGACTATCACTAAGATAAATGAAGTCATCAAAGATGCAGGTCTAAGCAAGAGCGACATCAAAGAGGTCGTAATGGTCGGTGGTTCAACTCGTGTGCCACTTGTTCAAGAAGAGGTTAAAAAAGCATTTGGCAAAGAGCTAAATAAGAGCGTAAATCCAGATGAAGTCGTAGCTATCGGTGCTGCGATCCAAGGTGCGGTTATAAAAGGCGACGTAAAAGACGTGCTACTTCTTGACGTTACTCCACTTAGCCTTGGTATCGAGACACTTGGCGGCGTGATGACTAAGATCATCGAAAAAGGCACAACTATACCAACTAAGAAAAGTCAAGTCTTCTCAACTGCTGAAGATAACCAAAGTGCCGTTACTATCATGGTTTTACAAGGTGAGCGTGAGTTTGCAAGGGATAATAAATCACTTGGTAACTTCAACTTAGAGGGCATCCCAGCAGCTCCAAGAGGTGTGCCTCAAATCGAAGTTGAATTTGACATCGACGCAAACGGAATTTTAACCGTTTCAGCAAAAGATAAAGCGACTGGCAAAGCCCAAAACATCACTATCTCAGGATCAAGCGGTCTTAGCGAAGATGAGATAAATAGCATGGTAAAAGATGCTGAGCTTCACAAAGAAGAGGATAAAAAGCGCAAAGACGCAGTTGAAGCTAGAAACCAAGCAGACGCACTAGTTCATCAAACTGAAAAGAGCATGAGCGAGCTTGGCGAGAAAGTGCCAGCTGAAGATAGAAGCAACATCGAAGCTGCGCTAAATGATCTAAAAGAGGTTCTAAAAGATGAAAACTCTTCAAAAGAGCAAATCGATGCAAAAGTAGAAGCTCTAAGCAAAGCTAGCCATAAACTAGCAGAAGCTATGTATAAAAAAGATGAAAACGCTGGTGCAAACGGCGGCAACAAAAAAGACGACGACGTTATAGACGCTGAAGTCGAGTAAAACTCCTAGAGCAGGGCAACCAGCCTTGCTCTTTTAAATTTATAGGTTAAATTTAAACTTCTAAACACTTCTTAGCGCACACTCGCGACATCATCTTATAAGATAAAAAGTATAAATTTCTAAAATGCAAAAATTTAGCCGCACTCAAAAATCAAGATCTTTTAACGATCTCCACCCATCTATCAAGCTCTTGTTGCTCGGCTTTTAGTGTGCTACTTTCGCCGTGTCCTGGGTAAAGTACGAAGTCACCATTTAGATTTTTACATTTTTCTAAGCTTTTTAGCATCTCATTTTTATCCGAATATGGAAAGTCCCAGCGTCCGATGCTACCTTTAAATAAAAAATCTCCACTAAACATCGTATCTTCTATCTCTATCATCGAGCAGCCCGGTGTGTGCCCTGGAAAATGGTGAAATTTAAAAGAAAATTCATCCATTACAAAGCTCTCATCGCCATCAACTAAAATGTCTGGCACAAAGGTGTTTTTCATATAGCCAAAAATGTCACTCTCGCACATAAAAGCATCAAATTTATTGATATAAACTGGGATTTTTAGCTCATTTTTTAGCTCGCTCACGTCGTAAATATGGTCAAAATGCCCATGAGTGCAAAGTATCGCCTTTAAATTTTGTGCATTTTGCAAAACCCACTCTTTTGCCCCATCGCCTGGATCTATCACTAAACTTGAGCCATTTTTGGTAACGATGTAGCAATTTGTCCCAAAATCGCCAAAACTTTTATGCATTACTCTCATTTCTTACCTTAAATTTATTATTTCTTAAATATTTACATCTTTTTACTTAAACTTAAAGAAAAATTTTAAATTTACTTAGTATAATCTTTGCAAAAGGAAGCAAATTTAGGCAAAGGGACAATGAAGGGGTATCAAAAAATAGAAGAAACCTTAGTTTTTAGCTTAAAAGATAAAACTAAAGGTAAAAAACTACTATTAGGCGTAAGCGGCGGTATTGATTCTGCTGTGGTTGCGACACTTTGTGCGAGAGCAAAGCCAGATGAAACTCACGCACTCATTATGCCAACAGCATCATCAAACAGACAAAATATGGATGACGCCTTAAATTTATGTGAAAAACTAAACATAAAATATAAGGTTTTATCTATAGAGGGCATTTTAAATGCCTTTTACGAAACGATAGATGTAAATTTAAGCAATTTAAGAAAAGGGAATTTAGCAGCTAGAGTTAGAATGAGCTTGCTTTATGATTATTCATCTAGTATAAACGCTCTAGTCATCGGCACAAGCAACAAAAGTGAGCTTATGCTTGGTTATGGCACGATATTTGGGGATTTGGCGTGCGCGATAAATCCTATCGGAGAGCTTTATAAGAGTGAAATTTTTGAATTTGCAAAACATCTTGGTGTTGATGAAAATTTTATCAAAAAAGCACCTTCAGCTGATCTTTGGGATGGGCAAAGTGACGAGGGCGACATAGGTTACAGCTACGCTGTCATTGATGAAATTTTACAAAATTTAGAAAATAACAAGGAGCAAGCCATCAAAAAGTTTGGATTAAAAGCGGTCTTGGATATAGAAAATAGAGTTGTGTCAAACAGGTTTAAACGACAAATGCCGTTGATAGTGAAAATTTAAAGGATTAAAGATGAGAGAAATTCCGTTTTACAAACCAACTATCACTGAGCGTGAGAGTGAGCTTATCGAAGAGGCTTTGCATTCTGAAAATGCTACTGATACGGTTGCTAAATTTGAAGAAAAGCTAAAAGAGTACTTTGGTGCTAAATTTGTAGTTACTACAAACAACATCGCAGCAGCGCACCATCTAGCACTAAGTGCGATGGATACAAAGCGCGGTGACAAGGTCATCTGCTCGGTAAATGCCTTCCCTAGCGTGGCTCAGGCTGTTAGACATTTTGATGCCGAGCCTATCTTTGTTGATATCGATGAAGAGGATTTTAACATCAGCCCAGAAGCCCTTGAAAAGGTGCTAAAAGAGCAAAATCACAAAAAACTAAAATGTGCTTTTATCTCACACATCGCTGGACAAAGCGCTAGGCTTGATGAGATAAAGGCTATCTGCGAAAAATATGGCATCGTCGTTTTAGATGATGCAAACCGAGGCATAGGACTAACTTATAATGGCAAAAAAGTCGGTTCAGACTCGTTTTTATCATGCTTTCAGACAAACTCACGCGTGCAAAATCCTATCTCAACAGTTGGATTTTTCACGACAAATGACGAAGAGGTATATAAAAAAGCAAAACTACTTCGTAACTATGCCCTTGTAAATGGTATAGATAAATTTGGTAGTTTAAGCTATATCTACGACGTTGTTGATATCGGTTTAAAATACGATATAAACTCGATAAATGCGGCATTTTCTATCGCTCAGCTTGAAAAGACAGACGAGCTTATAAAACGCAGAAAAAAGATCGCTGAAATTTACGATAAAGAGCTTAAAGAGTGTCACAACATCACAACTCCAGTCAAAAAACGCGAGCACATCTACACTCAATATATCATCAAGATAAATAAAAATCGCGACAGCTTTGCTAGAGAGCTTTTGGAGCGTGGAATTCACACTTCGCTGCACTACATACCGATACATTTGCTAAGCTATTATAAAAATAAATATTCGCTTAAAGTAAATGACTTTCCAAATGCTCTAAAAGCGTATCAACAAGTCTTGTCGCTACCTATCTATCATAGTTTGAGCGACGAAGAGGTGCAATACATCTGCAACACGGTAAAAGAAATTTCTAAATCTCGTGTTTAAGAAATTTAACATCCTTTTACACTCTTGGGCGAATGACTACTTCTTTCGCCCAAATTTCTTTCAAATTTTACTAGCATTTTTACTTTTGCCACTAAGTCTTATCTACGCTTTAGTCGTTATTTGTAAGAAATTTAGCGCGCAAAAAAAAGAGTTTGGTATAAAGATAATAAGCGTTGGAAATTTAACTCTTGGAGGAAGCGGTAAGACCCCACTTTGCGTCGCTATCGCTAAGAATTTCGAAGGCGCTTTTATCATCCTTAGAGGCTATAAAAGAAAGAGCAAAGGCATGCAAGTTGTCGCTAGGGATGGCGAAATTTTACTTGACGTAGTGGCAAGTGGCGATGAGGCGATGATATATGCCACAAGCCTTAAAAACGCAAATGTGATCGTAAGCGAAGATAGAAAAATAGCCATAAACTACGCCAAAGAGCATGGCGCAAAGTATATCTTGCTGGATGATGGATTTTCTAAATTTGACATAGCTAAATTTGATATCTTAGTGCGTCCAAACCCAGAGCCAAAGCTAAAGCTTTGCCTGCCAAGCGGGGCTTATAGATATCCATTTAGCTTTTATAAATTTGGAGATTTTATCGCACGTGAGGGGCAAACTCACTTTAGAAAGAGTGAAATTTTAAATAAAAGCGAAAAAATGGTGCTAGTTACCGCCATAGCAAACCCAGCGCGCCTTGAAGCATTTTTTGGCGAGTGCGTGGGACAGGTATTTTTCCCCGATCACTACGACTTTTCAAAAGAGGAGCTAAGTGAAATTTTGCAAAGTTACGGCGCCACATCGCTTTTGATGACGCAAAAGGACTATGTAAAGGTAAAGGATTTTGGGCTGAGAGTATCGCTTATAACGCTTGAAGTTACGCTAAGCGAGGAGTTTAAAAAGGTTTTGGCGAAGCAAATTTAAGCCCATTTTGTTATAATGAGCCACTTTTTAAAAGGAAAATTTAGATCAAAATGAGAATTTTAATCACCTCAGTCGCAAAGAAAAAAGAGGCAAAAAAACTAAGCAAAAAGCTCGTGAAAAAGGGACTTGCAGCTTGCGTGAGTGGCTTTAGCGCAAAGAGCATTTATCTTTGGCAAGAGAAGCTTTGTGATGAAAAAGAGCAAATTTTACTCATAAAAACGGACGTGAAATTTAAAAAAGTAGCTAAATTTATAAGAAAGCACCATAGCTACGAAACCCCAGAAATTTTGGCACTTAAGCCAAAAGATGTTTTTAAAAAATATGAAAATTGGATAAAAAAATCAACCAAAAAAGGCAAAAAATGAGACTAACACCAACTAGAAGCGTGAAAGATGAAAAGGTAAAAAATGTAAATTTAAGCACAGCCATGCTTAGCCCAAGCTCCGCTCACGGCGGACTTTACGCGCCAAAGAAGCTACCAAAGATCACAAAGGCAAAGTGGCAAGAGCTCTCAAGCCTAAGCTACGAAAAGCTCGCACTTTATATCATCTCGCTATTTAAATTTGACGTGCCAGAGGCGTTTTTCAAAAAAGCGGTCAAGAGATATGCAAGCTTTGATAACCCAAAGCACCCAGTCATTTTTAAAAAAATAGATAAAAATTTATATGTAAATGAGCTCTATCACGGCCCAACAAGGGCATTTAAGGATATGGCGCTTCAGCCCTTTGGCTCGCTGCTTAGCCAACTAGCAAATGAAAGAGGCGAAAGATACCTTATCATGTGCGCAACTAGCGGCGACACTGGCCCTGCGACACTTCAAACCTTTGCAAATGATGAAAATATCAAGGTCGTCTGCCTCTATCCAGATGGTGGCACGAGCGAGGTGCAAAAGCTTCAGATGCAGACCATGCAGGGTGAAAATTTAAAGGTTTTTGGCATAAAAGGCGACTTTGACGACGCTCAAAGAGCGCTAAAAACACTGCTTGCAAATGATAAATTTAAATCTGAGCTTAAGAAAAAGCGCCTTAAGCTAAGCGCGGCAAACTCGGTAAATTTTGGCAGAATTCTCTTTCAGATCATCTATCACGCTTACGCCTACGCAAATTTGCTAAAACAAAAGGCGCTTAAGGCAAACGAGAGCTTTGACATCATCGTGCCAAGCGGAAATTTCGGCAACGCTCTTGGGGCATACTACGCTAAAAAAATGGGCGCAAAGATCGGCAAGATCAAGATCGCCTCAAACGCAAACAACATCTTGACGCAGTTTTTCACCACCGGCGTTTACGACCTAAGAGACAAAAAGCTGGTTAAGACGATAAGCCCAGCCATGGACATTTTAATAAGCTCAAACGTCGAGCGCTTGCTATTTGATAAATTTGGTAGCGTTAGAACTAATGAGCTCATGCAAAGCTTAGCTAAAAACAAATTTTATAAGCTTAGCAAGCAAGAGCTTGAAGCGCTAAAAGAGGACTTTGAGGCTAGCTGGTGCGACGATAAAGAGTGCGAGGCATACATAGCAAAGCTCGCAAAGGACGGCTACGCGATCGATCCGCATACGGCTACTTGTTTTAAAATTGTGGATGCTGGCCGCATAAATGTCATCACATCGACCGCGCACTGGGTGAAATTTACGCCAAGCATGATCAAAGCGTGCCAGATCAAAGATACAAAAGATGAAAAAGATGCGCTCGCAAAGACTGCTAAAATCTTAAATGACAGCGTGCCAAGCTCGATAAACTCGCTATTTAGTGCGAAAATTTTACATAAAAATATCATAAAAGAGGACGAGATCGAAAAGTGCGTCCTAGAATGGATCGAGCGATGATAATCATCCCAGCCCGCCTTGCTTCAACAAGGTTTAGTAATAAAATTTTAAAAGAGATAAACGGCGTGCCGATGTTTGTGGCGACGGCTCTTAGAGTAAGCGGCGTGGATGACGTAGCGGTTGCGGTGGATGAGCCAAGCATGCTTGATATCGCCAAGGCTCACGGCATAAAAGCTGTGCTAACTAGCAAAGATCATCAAAGTGGCACTGACAGGATAAATGAAGCGGCACAAATTTTGGGGCTAAATGGGAGCGAGATCATCATAAATGTTCAGGCTGATGAGCCATTTATCGAGCCTGAAAATATCGCTAAATTTAGGGCTTTTTGCGAGCAAAACAGGCAAAATGCCTTTATGTTTTCTTGCTACAAAAAGATGGACGATGAGTTTGCGGATGATAAAAATTTAGTCAAAGTGGTGACTGATTTTGAGGGCTACGCGCTTTATTTTTCAAGGTCGAGGATACCATTTAACAGAAGCGAGTGCAAAAGCTACAAGGCGCACCTTGGCATCTATGGGTACAGCGTAAAGAGCCTAAAAGAGTTTTGCGGCCTCTTGCCTTCAAGCCTTGAAAATACCGAGAAACTCGAGCAGCTGCGCGCCCTAGAAAATGGCAAAAAGATAGCGATGCTAGAGGTTGAAAGTCAAAGTATCGGCATCGATAGCGAAGAGGACTACCAAAGAGCGCTAGCTAAATTTGGCAAATGAGCCTAAATTTGCTCTGCTTTGGCGTTTTTGCTAAGGCAGAGCAAATTCTAAATTTTATAAATTTGGGTAATGGTTTGGCTGATATTTTGTATTTGATTTTGTGGTCTAGCTCACTCTAGCCCTGTTATTGGTTAAATTTATTGCAAACTTCATATTTTAAATTTATTTGAATAATTTTGTCTATTTGCTGAGATGTTCTAAAACTAAGACAACCACAAATTTTACTAAGTTTTGTTTTTGCATCGTAGTCTTGTCCGCATACTGTTTGGCAAAAAATTGATTAAATTTTAGTTGCGTTGCTGCCTTGATGCTAAGCTAAATTTGGCTTATATTTTTATTCGTTGGCATATTTTAAAATTTGATAAATTTAAGATGATTGCAAGTTTTGCTTTTGCGATTTTACTCACGTCACCGCACGATATAAATTTGATAGCCCAAAATTATTTTTTGCTAGATTTCTAGTTAGTTGCAAGGTCTGCAAAGCCTAGAGAAATTTGGCTGATAAATTTACAAATTCCAGCCAAATTTGCTTTTGTAATCTAAATTTTCTCAAGCTTTGCTAGGAAATTTTTAGCATTTATAAAGCCGATCGTTCTAAGTGATTTTTGTTCTTCGCCGTCTTTAAAAAGTAAAAGTGCAGGCGGATCTATGAGACCAAAATTTCTCAACATCTCATCATTTTGCGCCCCGCCACTTGTCACGTCGATGCGAACAAGCGTAAAATTCGCCAAAGCATTTTTCACGCCAGCGTCTTTAAAAGTGATATGCTCTATCTCTTTGCAGCTCGCGCACCAGTCAGCATAAAAATCGACAAGTACTGGCTTGCTTGAGCTTTTTATCATCTCATTTAACTCGTTTAAATTCCTAGCTTGTTTGAAATTTAGCTCGCTCTCGTTTTTGGCTAAATTTAGCCCAGAAAGTGGCGAAAACGCGTCTTTTGAACCCAAAAATGCGCCGATTATTAGCATGAGCGAGTAAATGAAGACAAGTATACAAAGTGCTTTTTTAAATTTAGCCCAGCCGCTATTTGCTGCCTCAAAAGCGCCAAGATAAATGGCTGCAAAGACGCCTATGACACCATAACCAAGTAGCTCAAAAAACGCTCCAAGCACGCGTGCTAGGATCCAAACTGCCATGATGAGCATCAAAAATCCAAAGAGTTTTTTAACTTCATCCATCCAGCCACCAGGTCTTGGCAGGAGCTTGCCAGAGCTTAGCCCTATCACAAGAAGCGGTGCGCCCATGCCTAGCCCCATGACAAAGAGCATAATGCCCCCATAAATGGCGTCTCCGCTTTGCGCGATGTAAAGAAGTGCGCCTGCTAGCGGTGCTGCCACGCAAGGCGAGACGATGAGCGCTGAGGCAAAGCCCATGATGAAAACGCCGACGAGGCCTGAGCTGTTTTGCGACTTTTTGCTGATCATATTTTCAAATTTAGAGGGCAGTTTGATGTCGTAAAAGCCAAACATACTAAAGCTTAAGATGACAAAAATGGCCGCAAATGCGCCAAGTACGTAGATGTTTTGCAAAGCCCCTGCGATGCCAAAGCCAAGCAGGCTTGCCCCAACGCCAGCAAGAGCGTAGGCAAGGCTCATCGCAACGACGTAGACTAGCGAGAGCAAAAAGCCTTTTTTAGCATTTAGGCTGCCGCCCTTTGAGACGATGATGCTTGATAAGATCGGTATCATCGGAAATACGCAAGGTGTGAGCGAGAGTAGGAGGCCGTAGCCAAAAAATGTCGCAAGCGAGATAAAAAAGTTTTTGTTGCTTAGCTCGTTTGCAATGCTTTGATCTTCTGAAAGCTCGGTAAATTCAGGATTGGTTTCATCTTTTTGCTCTTTTTCAAAGGCTATGATGCTAAATTTGCCAAATTTCTCAAAGATGTCATAAATTTTAGTTTGCGGGCGGTAGCAAATGCCATTTTTAGCGCAGCCTTGATAGCTTAAATTTAGCCTAGCATTGCCGTTTTTAAGATGCTCTTTTACTAAATTTAGTGGGATAAACAGTGAAAAATCTTTTGGGTAAATTTCGTATTCGCCAGTGTTTTCACTCTTTGGCATATTTAGCAAAGAATTTATCTTCTCTTCGCCAAGCTTAACCTCAAAGCTATCTTTATAAAGGTAGATATTTTCACCAAATTTAAACTTGATCTCAACGCCTTGTTCGTCGATACTTGAGCTTAAAACAAATGCCTTACTGACGTCTAAAACCTCGGCAAAAAGCGAGCTTGCAAATAAAATGAGAGAAAAAATAAATTTAAAAAACATGCTAATCCTTACTAAATCAAAAGAGATGATTTTAGTCTAAATTCTTAAATTTATTCTATTTTATAGTAAAATCTTGAAAATTTTAGAAGGAGCGAAGATGTCAAAGGATAAAAAACACCAAAAAAGCGATAAACTTGGCTACGAAGATGAGCTAAGACTGCTTCAGATAGAACTTTTAAAATTCCAAAATCATGTCAAAGACAAGGGACTTAGAGTGCTTATGCTAATGGAGGGGCGAGACGCAGCCGGCAAGGGCGGCACGATAAAGCGTCTAACAGAGCATTTAAATCCACGTGGTTGCCGTATCGTAGCGCTTACAAAACCAAGCGACGTCGAGAAGACGCAGTGGTACTTTCAAAGATACGTGACACATCTACCAAGTGCTGGCGAGATTGTCATCTTTGATAGGAGCTGGTACAACAGGGCTGGGGTTGAGCCAGTGATGGGCTTTTGCACACAGGCTGAGCATAAGGAGTTTTTGCGTGAAGTGCCAAAATTTGAAGAGATGATCATAAACTCAGGCATCATTTTTTTTAAAATTTACCTCTCAATCACAAAAGAGGAGCAAAAAAAGCGCTTTAAAGAGCGTCTAAACGACCCGCTAAAGCAGTTTAAGATCTCTCCAGTAGATCAAAAAGCGCAAGAACTTTGGGATCAGTACTCCATCGCCAAATACTCGATGCTGCTAGCCTCTCATAATAGCATCTCGCCGTGGGTGATCGTCTCAAGTGACAATAAAAAAGAGGCGAGGTTAAATGTCTTTAAATTTATCCTAACTCACGTCGAATATCCAAAAAAGATAGATGAGTATCTAAAATACGACAAAAGCGTCGTAAGAGATGGAAGCGAGGAGATCAAGCGCATAGAAGAGGGGCTTAATAAAGATAAGCTAAAAAGTATCGACTGAAAATTAGACTTGGCTGCAAATTTGGGCTTAAATTTACAGCCAAATTTTACTGCTAAACCCACCACATAAATTTAGCCAAAACGAGCATTATCAGACAAAGCACAAGGGCTATGGGGTGTGAAAATTTACCAAATGGATCTGGTTTTTTTAAGATAGTGACATTAAAAACAGAGATGAAAGTGATAAGGCACATGAGAAGCAAAACTGCGATCTTTGCTAGCAAGAGCTTTTGAAAGTCGCTTTGCCACCAACCATGCTCGCCTCCAAGATAGTCCTTTGCCATATATGCTCCACTTATCAAAAGTAGTAAAAATGCTGTCCCAAAAACATTTGCACTGCCTTTTGTGTAGGCTTTTTTGACAGCTTCAAGAGTTTGAGGACTTATCGTTTTTTTGGCAAATGGATATATGCAAACATCAAAAAATACATATCCTATAAAGATAATGGCGCAAACTAAATGCGTAATGAGAGAAAAAAGATACATTTTTTGCCTTTTTATTTGGCATTATATTGGGTTTATTTGAAAGAATTGCTGATTTAAGTTAAGATTTAAAAGAGTGGTCCGAGCGAAAGCTCGCTCGGATAAATGTTTTTAGAAGCTATATTTTGCTTCAAATCTGATACGATCTTGTTTAAAGCTTTCGCCATCTTTTTTGTCTTTAGCAACTGCATACCAAGAAAGGAATGTAAGTTTTTTGCTGTATTTGTAGCTAGCATCAAGATACCACTCGTCTCTTTTTGCTCTATCTTTGCCAAGAGCCCAGCTATGACCTTTACCTTTAGTATATCCAGCACCAAAGCCAAATTTATCTATGCTGTATCCACCATTAACAAACCAGTAGTCATTATTTCCTTTAATGTGGTTATAGAATTGTTGGCTACCACTCATTCCGCCATTTAGGATTTTTGCTGGATTGATTAGATCGCCATTTCCATCAAGTGTTACAAATGATGCCTTATCTTTATTTTTTGTATCGGTATCTTTATTTTTAGCATCAAAGTCTAGGTAACCAGCGTTAAATTTAGCACCAAATGCTTTTAGTCCAGCCTGAAGTGCCCAGAAGTCAGCATTGGCTACAGCTTTATGGTCTGCGTCATTGTGAACATACTGAGCTTTACCATTAATGCTTACATTATCATTTATACTAAAGTCTACTCCAACGTCTGCACCATAAAGTGTAGCTACTTCTTGAACATTTGCGATAGCTGCTTTAAATGAAAGAGGATCGTAGCTACCAAGAGCTGCTAAGTAATAGATATTTGCAGGTGAATCGCTAAAAGTTTTTTTATCTACTAAATCACCTACTAGTGGACCACTTGTATCTATACCCTCTGACTCTATAGCATCAAATGCAGCAGCTGCTAGAGTAAGACCAGAAACATCAGTATTTACTACTTTAAGACCTGTGCCTACTAGGTCTTTAGCATCATAGAAAGTGCCAAGTAGTTGTTTACCAGCTGTAATAGTAGTGTTACCTACTTTATATCCTAGATACATTTCATACACAGCAAATGTTTTAGCTGTTTCTGTTTTATCTGTGCCATTGCCGCTAACATACTTGTATCTATCAGCAAATTTTCCTACACCTTGATTATCACCTGAGCCATCATTTGCTTGGTATCTTAAATTTAAAACACCAAAGAAGTTGTCGTCTATAGCAGCTTTAAATGCTGTTTGCATTCTAAATGTATGAGCAGCTATGCTTGATTTTTTAGTGTCAGAGGCAGCGCTATCTTTAAAATGATCGTTTGTATAACGATATCTTGCGTATCCTGAAAGATCTACATTTTTTATAGCTTCTTCAAGTGGAGTTGCACTTGCAACGCTTGAAAATGCACCTAAAGCAACCAAAGCAGCTAAGCTAACTTTTGTAAGTTTCATCTAAATCTCCTTTTGATAAAAATGTTTTGAAAGGATATTATCATAGAAAATTAATTTCATTGCTTAAATTTCGTTAAAAATTTCAAAAATTATTACCGATCGTTTACCAAAATAAGATAATAAGATAAGATTTGTCTTTAAAAATTTGAGTTTATTTGAAGCTAAAAGATGAGAATTTATATCTCATCATTTAAATTTAGCCGTTGTTTTTGCCCTGCGCCTCTTCGCGCTCTTTCTTTTGTCTTATAGCGGCTTCTTTTTGGATATTTTTTTGCTGAGTGACAAAGATATGCTCTTCGAGCGTGACTAGCTGAAAGACACCCTCAAAGATCTTGATCTCTTTTACGTAGCCTATCACTTTTACCTCTCTTTTTCTGCTCTCTTCAAACCTTGCTTGTGCGTCAAATTCGACCACATCGCCAAGTTTGAGCGGTCCAAAGAAATTTATCCTAGCTCCGATGCTAACGCAAAACTCTTCATTTATAGCTAAAAGTGCTGCGTAGTTTGCCCCCATGAAGACAAAGCCGCTATGTATGAGCCCCTCAGCATCACTTACCATGTCAGCTGTGGTAAAAAATCTAGTTTTTGCGTGATTTTTCTCAAGTAAAAATGCCGTTCCACTAAAATTTAGCTTTGTTAAATGAGCTGTTTTTATCTCGTTTCTTAGCGGGTTTTCGTCCTCTGGGAGGATTATTTGCGACTCGTCTTTTGCTTCAAAAATATTTTCATCTGCCATATTTATCCTTAAATTTTAACTCTTACATAGGCTCTTTTTGGTGCTGGATAGCCCTCGATGGTCTTTGTGCTGTCATCTGGGTCTAAGAAATTTCCAAGACTCTCTCCGTCTATCCACTGCGTTTTTCGCTGCTCATTTAGATCAGTCGCCTTTGTATCAAGTAGGGTGAAATCCTTAAATTTAGCCCTCTCACACCAGTTTTGAAGCGCGTTAAGCGTTGGCACAAAGTAGATATTTGGAATTTTTGAGTATCTATCTGTTGGACTAAGTGCAAAGTCGCCATCCATATCTATATACATCGTATCTAAAAATAGCTCGCCGCCAGGATTTAGCGCGGTTTTTAGCTCTTTTAGCATTTTAATAGGATCGCTTCTATGGTATATCACGCCAAGGCAAAAAATGGTGTCAAATTTAGCTCCAAACTCTGGCAAGCTCTCGACGCCAAGCAGCTCATAGTTGATATTTGAGCGGATAAATTTATTTAAAAAAGCAAACTGCAAATATGTATGCACGCTAGGATCAAAGCCAGTTATGCTTTTTGGGCCGTACCCAAGCATCTTAAACATATAATATCCATTATTGCAACCAACATCAGCCACACACTTGCCAGCTAAATTTAGATGAGGAGCTAAGATATTAAATTTAACAAAGCTTTGCCACTCGCTATCTATATATATATCATCAAGTAAAAATGGCCCTTTTCGCCAAGGCTTTAGGCTAAGGGCGAGGTTGTAAATTTCATCTTTTTTAGCTTGATCTAAATTTTTAAATTTGACATTTACGCTATCAGAGAGGCTAAATTCGCAGTCAAAATTTGCTAAATTTTTTATTTTATTTAAAATTTGCTTTTGCTGCTCGTTAAATTTGCTAAGATCCACGCTATTTCCAGTCTACGATGTTGTGCGGACACTCTTTTTGGTAGGTGCCAGTCGCGTCATAATACTCTTTACAATCATTATAATATTGCGTCGAAACTCCGCGCTCATTCATATAAAGACAACCGTTGAAAAATAGCGCTATAAAGCCTAAAAATATAATCTTTTTCATGTGGCGGATTTTATCATAAATAAAAATTTTATGCTAGAATAGCAGGCAGTTTTAGAGCCAAGTTTGGCTAAGATTAAGCAAAAGGCATTTTATGCAAAGAAGAGATTTTTTTAAATTCAGTAGTTTTTTAGGTGCAGCAAGTCTGCTTCCAAGTGTCACTCTAGCTAACGACGAGCCAGCAAACCCTGTAGTTAGAAATTTTGACGTAAATTTCAAACATCTGCTGCTTGAAAAGGGCAAAAGCTCGAGAATTTGGTTGCCCCTTCCACTAAGCACCACTTATCAGCAACTAACCCAAGACTACGTCATAAACACAACTGCTAAAAACGTCTATATCTCAGACACGCTAATACCAACAATGTATGGCGAATTTGAAGAAAATGAGCAAAGACCTATTTTAAATATCCAGTTTAAAATTCAAACAACAGAGCGCAATACCGACTTTAGCAAGGTAAATTTCGATCCAAATGAGAAGGTCGATCCTGCTGTTTTGGAGTTTTTAAAACCAACTTCACACATCCCAACAGATGGCGTCGTAAGAGCAAAAGCGCTTGAGATTATTGGCAATACTAAAGGCGATTTGGAGCGTGCAAAGGCTATTTATACGTGGGTTGCAAACACTATGCAGCGTGATAACAGCGTCCTTGGATGTGGTACAGGCGATGTTAAAGCCATACTAGAAAGTGGCAAGTTAGTTGGTAAATGCACCGACATAAACTCAGTTTTTGTGGGACTTTGCAGATCAGTTGGCATCCCAGCAAGAGAAATTTTTGGCATTAGAGTTGGTCAGTCTAGATTTTCAGACCAGATGGGTAGCGCAAAAGACGGCGTGGCTAAAATTTCAGGCGGACAGCACTGCAGGGCTGAGTTTTATCTAAAAGGCTATGGTTGGATACCGGTTGATCCAGCTGACGTTACGAAGGTAAGACTGGGTGAGAAATTAACAAACGACGACGCTAAGATCAAAGCTATTAGGGACTATTGCTTTGGCAACTGGGAGATGTGCTGGATAGGCTTTAACTACGGACGTGACTTTATCTTAAAGCCAACCCCAGAGCAAACTCCGCTAAACAACTTTGGCTATCCATACGCTGAAGTTGATGGCAACACACAAAACTACTATTCGCCAAAAGAATTTAGCTACGACTACGTCTCAACAGAGCTAAAATGAGAGCCTTTTGGCTGATACTAACATCCATAGGTAGTGCTATCGGCGCTACCTTGTGCTGCCTACCAGCACTTCTTTTCTTGCTTTTTGGCACATCTTTTTCTTTTCTATCTTGGACACAAAATTTATACGAGTACCGCATCCCTTTAAGCGTCGTGGCGGTCATTTGCTTTGTGATCTCAGGTGTGGCTTTATTTTACAAGCCAAAAAGCTGCAACCTAAGCTATAAAAAGAAAAAATGGATACTTATATATATACTTTTTGGAGTGATTTTGCTTTTACTCCTTACATACCCAGAGCTTTTAGGAGAAATTTATGCGTAAAATTTTAGTTTTAGCCCTTTTGGTGGCTGCAAGCTACGCTGATAAAAAGATAGAAATTTCAGTGCCTAGCATGCACTGTCCGCTTTGCACAGCAATAGTTCGAAAGGCCGCACTTAGCGTTGAGGGCGTAAAAAAGGCAGATGTATCGCTAAAAGAGCGAAAAGCTGTCGTTATAGCAGATGACAAGGTCGATGAAAAGGAGCTTTTAAAGGCGGTCGATGCGACTGGCTATAAGGGCGAGATAAAATAAATTTAAAGGAGGCAAATATGTCAAAGAGCGAAGTTTTAGCGAAATTTGAGACACTTGCGTCGATACCACACTGCAGTTACGAGACTGATAAGATGCGTGATTTTCTGGCTAGCTATGCAAAAGATAAGGGCTGTGAGGTCGTGGTCGATAGTTTTGGCAACGTTCATGCATTTAAAGGCAAGCCAAAAATTTGCTTGCAAAGCCACTACGATATGGTCTGCATGGGCGACGCACCAAAGATTGAGATAGTTTATGGCGATGATGGCTACATGAGGGCTAAAAACTCATCTTTAGGTGCCGATAACGGCATAGGCGTGGCTATCATGATGCAGATGATAAGCGAATTTGATGACATTGAGTGCCTTTTTACAAACAACGAAGAGGTCGGCATGGTCGGAGCTGCTGGCTTTAGCGGCGATCTAAAAGCCGATAAGCTTTTAAATTTAGACAGCGAAGAGGACGATAGAGTCACTATTGGCTGCGCTGGTGGTGTAAATTTATTTGCCACTATAGCGCTTAATAGCAAAAAAACAAAAGAGAGCACGCTTTATGAAGTGAAAGTGAACGGCCTACCTGGCGGACACTCTGGCAACGAGATACATAAAAATATCCCAAATGCGATCAAGGTTTTAGCTGCATTTGTTACTAAAAATGGCTGCAAGCTTGTTAAATTTGAAGGTGGGGAGCGAAGCAACTCTATCCCAAGTGGCGCAACTGCGCTAGTTTTAAGCGATAAGGAGCTAAAGAGCGAGTGTGAGAATTTAAGCGTGAAAAAGCTTGGCAAGGGGGATGAAATTTTAGAAAACGGAGAGAAAATTTTAGCACTTATTAACTCATTTTCACAAGGCGTAAGAGCCTATAACTGCGAACTAGGCATACCACAAGATAGCGTCAATCTCTCACTTGCAAAGATCAAAGACGATGGCACGCTTGAAGTGGAGTTTTTCGCAAGATCAATGAGTAAAGATGGGCTAAATAGAATGGAATTTGAAATTTCTGAGCTTGCAAAAGCGCTTGGTTTTAACGTCATTTCAAAAGATAGAAATCCAGCTTGGAAACCTATAAATGATAAATTTGCAAACGATATCTTAGAAGAGCTTAAAATTTATAAGCCAAATGCAAGGATAACAGCTGTGCATGCTGGACTTGAATGTGGAGTGCTTTTAGAGAAAAAAGCAGGTCTTAGTGCATGTTCTATTGGACCAAATATCTACTCACCTCACTCTACAAGAGAGCACTGCGAAGTAGCCTCTGCGCTTTTTATAGAAAAAGTCGTTCGCGGTATCGTTAAAAAATATAACTCATAAAAATAAAATTTGCTAGAAATTTCTAGCAAATTTTGGCTCTTGTAGATTTAAATTTACTCGCACGCACGAGTAAATTTAGATTATTTTACAAACTCATAAACGATCTTGCCACTTTTTATAGTAGTAGTCGCTGCACCTTTTAGCTTTTTGCCAAAGAGCGGAGAATTTATCGATTTTGAGCGGTTTATCTTCTCGTCATAAACATACTCGATCTCAGGGTCTATCACCGCGATATCAGCTAGCATGCCCTCAGCAAGTCTTCCTTTATCTTTTAAATTTAGCATCTTAGCTGCGTTTGTAGATGTTAGCTCCACCATGCGCTCTAAGCTTATAATGCCCTCATTTACGAGTTTAAGAGTGAGTGGCACAAGGGTTTGAAGTCCGATGATACCAAATGGCGCCTTGTCAAATTCCACTATCTTTTCGTCCGTGTGGTGAGGCGCATGATCGGTAGCGATAACATCTATAAGTCCGCTTTTTAGCGCCTCTCTTACCGCTTTTACGTCGCTTATCTCACGAAGTGGCGGTGACATTTTGAAATTTGTATCGTAAGCATTTTTCAAAATTTCATCGTCGCTAAAGCTAAAGTGGTGTGGTGTGGCCTCACAAGTGATGTTTATGCCCTCTTTTTTGCCCATTTCTATGATCTTTAGCGAGTACTCCGAGCTTACGTGAGCGATATGAATGTGCGCTTTAGTGAGCTTTGCAAGCAGCATATCGCGGCTCACTGCGATCTCCTCTTTCTCTCTCGCCATGCCGCGAAGTCCAAGTATGGCCGAGACCTTGCCCTCGTGCATGACGCCCTGCCTGCAAAGCGAGCAGTCCTCTGAGTGGCTTATGCAAAAGCTACCAAACATACTTGAGTACTCAAGTGCCGCTCTCATCACGCTTGAGCTTGTAACTGGTAGTCCGTCGTCGCTAAATGCAACTGCACCAGCCTCTATAAGATCACCCATTTCAACGATCTCGTTACCCCCAAGTCCTTTGCTGATAGCTGCTATTGGCAAAAGGTCTATTAGTCCGCAGTTTTTGGCCTTTTCTATCATCGCCCTTGTGATTGAAGCGTTGTCATTTACTGGGTTTGTATTTGCCATGCAAAGGCAGGTGGTCACTCCTCCAGCTACCGCTGCCTGCGAGCCCGAGATGATGTCATCTTTATACTCTTGACCAGGATCGCGAAAATGCACGTGCATGTCGATAAATCCTGGCATGACGAGCTTATTTGTGGCGTCGATAACCTTATCAGCCTCAAATTTCTCACTTCCGATTTTGGCTATTTTGCCGTTTTCTATTAGGATATTTGCCTTAAATTTCTCGTCGCTATTTACGATAGTGCCGTTAATTATTGCTATTTTCATCGTTAGCCCCTATTTTTTGCAAGCGTATTTAGTATCGCCATTCTTATCGCAACGCCGTTTTCTACTTGATTTAGTATGACTGAGTGTGTGCCATCAGCCACGTCTGAGTTTAGCTCCACGCCCCTATTTATCGGTCCTGGGTGCAGCACGATCGCGTCAGGCTTTGCTAGCTTTATCCTATTTTTATTTAGTCCAAAAAATTTCGAGTACTCCCTCGAGCTTGGAAACGCCACGTCCGCACCGCCACGCTCTAGCTGGATGCGAAGCATGATGATGACGTCGCTGCCCTCGCAAGCCTCCTCCATATTTTTGCAAATTTGAGACTCAAATACCTCAGCGTCTTTTGGCATCATCATCCTTGGCGCAAATAGCTTTAAATTTATGCCAAATTTCTTCATCGCCCAGATGTCAGACCTTGCCACGCGGCTTCTAGCGATGTCGCCGATGATCGCCACGTTTAAATTTTTATCCAAAATTTTGCCATGCTCTCTTAGCGTGAAAAGATCAAGCAGAGCTTGGCTTGGGTGCTCATTTGTGCCGTCCCCTGCATTTACAACGCTAGCCTCTGTCCTATCAGCTGCAAATTTCGCCGCACCAGAGCTTGGGTGACGAAGCACGATGATGTCGGTTCTCATAGCAGCCATGTTATTCATCGTGTCATTTAGGCTCTCGCCCTTTGTCACGCTAGAGCTTGACGAGCTGAAATTTATCGTATCAGCCCCAAGCCTCTTTGCTGCGATCTCAAAGGATGTCCTAGTTCTTGTCGAGTTTTCATAAAATGCGTTGATCGTGGTCTTTCCACGAAGGTAGTCATTTTTTTTCACTTGGCTTAAATTTAGCTCCTTAAACTCTTTCGCCGCCTCTAGAAAATATAAAATTTCTTCCTTGCTAAGCTCTCTAGTTCCCACCAAATCTTTATGTTTGTAGCTCATTTTAAGCCCTTTTTGATATATTTTGTTACAAAGTCACAAGCCGGTTTGTAGCCATTGTCGCAAGCTTTTTTAAACAAAGCTTTTGCCTTCTCTTCGCTTTTTGCTTCATTATCGTCTTTGCCTTTTATAAGGCCATAAGCTGTCATTTCGCCTAGTTTTTCGCAGGCCATGCCCTCATTTTCATCGCACATTTTCGTAAAAATTTTCTCAGCCTGAGCTCTATCTTTTGCCACGCCATCGCCGTTAAATAGCATGATCGCATTCATCGTGCAAGCCTTTTTCTCGCCCTCTCCGCATGCTTTATTAAAGTAAAGGTAGGCTTCTTCAAAATTTTTCTTTGCATAAAGCTCATTTGCCTTGTCTAAATTTTCATTTGCCATTGCATTTAGTGCAAAAAGTGCTACCGCTACAACTAAAATTTTCTTCATATTTTCTCCTTATTTAAATAACTTTGGATGGTGTTTTTTCATATATTCAACTATCTCTATAACCTCGTCGCTACCGCTAGCGTCAGAGTTTTCTAGCGCATCGTCGATACACTCTACATAGAGATTTGCCGCCTCTTCAAGCTTCTCTTTTTTCACTCCAGCATAGTAAAACATCGCTTCAAGTACCATGCTAAGCTCATAGCTAAGCTCCTCTACGCTTACCTCTTCTTCTTTCATATCTCCTCCTGTGTTTTTTTAGTTATTAGATCAACTATCTGCGCCTTGATCGGCTCATAGCTAAAGCCATCTTTGAAATTTGTAAATAGCCCGCCGCTAGCGTTCACGTGTCCGCCGCCGCCAACTAGGTGTTTTGCCATGGCGCTAACGTCTAGCTTGCCATTTGCGCGAAAGCTTAGCGTCTTTTTATTTGTCACGTCGATAAAGAAGTCAAATTCAGGATTTGCCACCAAAAAGTCGTTGCCGATAACTGAAACATTGCCGATATTGTAGGTTAAAATTCCTTTATGATCTTTATAGCTTATGCTAAATTTCTCTTTATTTTCACTAAGTTTTTTTACGACGTAGTTTGAGATCAGGTTGCTTAGCGTATCGTCTTTATCCTCTTTGAAAAATGACTTTTTAATGGCATGCACCTGCATATCAAGGCCGATATAGTCGTTTTTCTCGTTAAAAAATTTGCTCGCTTCTTTTAAGATGTGATCCATATAGAGGTTGTTTTCAGCTTCAAACATCACCTTATTTATCTCTTTGGCGTTTGCCACAAGCCCCAAGCAGACCTTGCCCATCTCGAAATTTTTATCATCTTTTAGCCAGATATCCACGGCATTTACGACGTCACTAAAAATTTCAAGCTCTTTGTTTTGACCAAAAATGCCCGCAAAAAAGTCGTAAGTGATCTTTGTAGCGCACCTTGAGCTATCCAAAAAGTACCATGAGTAAGTGCTCGCACACTCGGCACCGCTTTGGTGATGATCTAGCAAAAATAGCTTTATATTTTTACCATCTATCATCTCCTCAAAGCTCTCGCACTGAGCTAGGCTTAAATTTAGATCGGTGATCAAAATGACGTTTTTATCATCGTTTGAGTCGTCTATCTCAGATAGAATTTGAGCAAATTTATCATCTATCTCTCTGCCGTAGTTTGAGTTTAGAAATTTCACATCTTTGAAGTAAAAATTTGTTATGTATTGCGCGCCGTATCCGTCAAGATCGGTGTGTGAGAGGTGATAAATTTTCATCGTTTTCCTTTATAAATTTTCTATTTCTATGACGCCAACTGTTTCAAATGGCGTATTTGCCGAGATCTCAGCAAAGCTTAGCACCACTATGTCGATGGCAAAATTTGCGCAGATATTTGCTATAAATTTGCGCAAGCTTGGCTCCACGCAAAGCACCATCTCTCCGTGCTGGCTCATCGGTCGCTTCTCTTTTTCGCGCCTTAGCGCCTGCACGATCGAAGATGTCTGCGCCACGTTTATCATCAGGTGATAGGCGCCGTCTTTATACTGCACCGCATCCATCAGCTTTTGCTGCGCGGCGGTGTCTAGGATGTAGAAATTTAGCTGACCCTTTTCATCTACATAAAGCGAGGTGATGACACGCGAAAGCGCTGCACGCACGTGCTCGATGATCATGTCTAAATTTTTACTGACCTCGGCGATGTCGCTGATGGCTTCCAGTATGCTAAGTAGGTCTTTGATCGGGATATTGTCTTTAAGCAGCGTTTTTAAGACCTTTTGGATCAAATTTATAGGTGCGATCCTTAGCGTATCCTCGACCACGACTGGGTAGTCAATCTTTAGTTTGTCTAGTAAATTTTGCGTCTCTTGGCGAGTTAAAAGCTCTGCTGCATTTTGTTTGATAAGCTCGCTCATGTGCGTTGAGATGACGCTTGCAGGATCAACTATCGTATATCCACTAAGTATGGCGTCCTCTTTGACGCTAGCATCGATCCAAAGAGCATCCAGCCCAAAAGCTGGCTCTTTTGTCGGAATCCCCTCAATATCCTCGCTCACTAATCCACTATCCATCGCTAGAAATTTATCCGCATAAATTTCGCCCTGGCCGATCACGATGCCTTTTAGCTTGAAGCGGTACTCGTTTGGTGGTAGCTGGAGGTTATCGCGGATCCTTATCTTTGGCATCAAAAAGCCAAGGCTTGAAGCGATATTTCGCCTCATAGCGCGAATTCTCTCTATTAGATCCACATCAGCTAGCTTTAGCAGGCCATATCCTAGGTCAAGCTCTAAAATTTCAAGCTTTAAGATGTCATTTATCTTTGTCTCTTCTTCTCTTGCGATCTCTTCGTCGCTCTTCTTTGGTGCCTTAGCAGCCCCACCACTCGCAGCTGCTGCCCCTGCCCCACTTGGCGTAGCGGCTCCAGCCTTTTTAGAAGCCGTTTTTTCTTTTGGCGCAAGGTTTAAATTTAGCCCGCCGTCTTTTGTCTGCTTGATGATGTAGCCAAGCCCCAAAAATAGCAGCGCGATAAAGCCAAGAGATAGGGTTGGAAGTCCTGGCACAAGGGCAAACATAAATAGTATGAAGCCTACTATCAGCAAGGTTTTGTAATCGCCTAAGAGTTGATTTAGCGTGCCTTCTGCAAAGTCCTCGTCGTCTTTGCTAGCCCTTGTGATGATGATAGCGGTTGCTGTTGAAGTGATAAGTCCTGGGATCTGGCTCACAAGGCCATCACCGATAGTTAGGATCGTGTAATACTGAGCTGATGTCGCCATATCAAGGCCGTGTTGAAACGAGCCGATAGCAAAGCCGCCGATAATGTTGATGATAGTGATGATGATGCCAGCGACAGCGTCACCTTTTATAAATTTAGACGAACCATCCATCGCGCCATAAAAATTTGCCTCGCCGATGATGGCTTGACGTCTTTCGCGCGCCGTTTTTTCGTCTATTAAACCTGCGTTTAGATCCGCATCTATCGCCATTTGCTTACCAGGCATCGCATCAAGTGTAAAACGTGCTTGCACCTCACTCACGCGGGTTGAACCCTTTGTTACGACCATGAAATTTATGAGTACCAAGATACAAAAGACGATGGTGCCGATGACGAAGTTGCCACCAACGACGAAATTTCCAAAGCTTGAGATGATCTCACTGACCGCTTCTGGGCCGTTGTGACCTTCGCTTAAGATCATACGCGTGGTTGCTATGTTTAGCGAGAGGCGAAAAAGCGTTATGATGAGAATGAGAGTTGGAAACGTGCTAAGATCAGTTGGCTTTGGCACGTAAATAGATATCAAAATAATAAGCACTGAAATCGAGATCGAAAGTGCCAAGAAAAAGTCAAGCACCGCGCTTGGAAGCGGAACGATGATGATAGCAAGGATGGCAACGATGATGCCAACGATGCTAAGACTTTTAAATTTGACAATTGGCGCAAGAAACGGTGCGACAAGAGTCAAGATATTATTTTTTTGCTTTGCCAACTTTACTTCTTAACGATGTCACTTAGTTTTATCGCGTCAAGCATCTCGTCGATCTTGCCTTGAAGGCCGCTAAACATCGACCAAATTTGACAGCTTGAGGCTTTGTTTGACGGGCAACCAAGCGCTGAAGATGAGCACTCAAAGACGCTTAGTTCGCGCTTTTCGGCGCATTCGATTATCTTTTTTATACTTAAATTTTCAGGTTCGCCGTTTAGTGCAAAACCGCCATTTGCTCCTTTAAATGACTTCAAAACTCCATCTTTTGCCAAATTTTGTAAAATTTTTGCCAGAAAACTTTTTGAAATTTTAAGCTCATTTGAGATCGTATCAACATCAACTGGCGATGATTTTTGAGATATTAAAATAAGCGAAAGTAGAGCGTATTCGCTTGCCTTTGTAAAAAGCATTTATCTTCCTTAACTCTTTAAATAGCCCTAATTTTATTAAATTTTTACTGCATTTTTCATTAATTTTTAAAAAGCATAATTTTATCTAACTTTATGTTTTAAATGCTATAATCGCTCTTCCAAAATTCACCAATCAGGAGGTCATCATGGCTTTGGATTCGGCTAAAAAAGCTCAAATAGTTGCGAAATTCGCTAGAAAAGAGGGAGATACAGGCTCTCCAGAAGTTCAAATAGCTCTTTTAACAGCTAGAATAACTGAACTTACAGAACACCTTAAAATTTTCAAAAAAGACTTTTCATCACGTTTAGGTCTTTTGAAACTAGTTGGTCAAAGAAAAAGACTTTTAAAGTATCTTAAAAACAAAGACTACGCTACATATTCAAAACTAATCTCTGAGCTTGGCTTAAGAGATAAATAATCCCACGGAGAGCGACCTGCTCTCCTTTTAAATTTCACTATTACTTTCAAAATTTTTCTTTATTTTTATAGTTGAAACAGCTTGTCTCAAACTAAATTTAAATTTAATTTTTCATCTTTCAGCTTCTGTGTCAAATTTACACAATTTATTTCTTATTTGATAAATTTTAGAAATTCATGCAAATTTAGCATATTTTTTAAATTCCTATATATTCGGCTTTTTAAATTTTATATAAAATATAACTTAAAATTAAAATTTATTTTTTAAATAAAGAATTTTTCATAAAAGATTAAGTTTCGCGCTAGTAATATTACTCAAAATAAATATGCAGAAAATGCATAATTAGAAGGAGAAAGTGATGAAAGAAGGCAAAGTCATCTGTCCTTATTGCGGGACAGGCTGTCAAGTAACCTTGCACGTGGAAAACAACGTCGTTCGTGCCGCTACTGGCGTCGAAGACAATCCAGTCAATCAAGGAAATTTATGTTTAAAGGGCTTTTATGGCTGGGACTACGTTGCAAGTCCAGACAGACTTACAAAGCCGCTTATTAGAAAGAAAAACGGGGTCTTTTCAAAGGATGGTGAATTTGAAGAGGCCAGCTGGGACGAGGCGCTTGATCTTGTCGTAGAAAAGATGAAAGAGGCAAAAGAGAAATACGGCCCTGACTCACTAGCAGGAAACTTCTCAGCACGCTGTACATTAGAGGACAACTACGTCGCTCAAAAGCTAATGCGCGCTGTAATTGGTACAAATAACGTCGACCACTGCGCTAGAATTTGACACGCTCCGACAGTAGCAGGACTTGCTAAAACAATCGGAAACGGAGCTGCCACAAATAGCTTTACAGAGATTGGCACTTATAGTAACTGTATATTAATGATAGGCTCAAACCCAGAAAATGGTCACCCAATCGCAGCTATGCACATCCAAAGAGCGCTAAACCGCGGTGCAAAACTGATCGTTATCGACCCTATTAAGACTGAGTTTGCAAGTAGAGCAGACATCCACTTGCAGCTAGAGCCTGAGCACAACATCCCTGTTATCAACGCACTTCTTTACACTATCATCGAAGAAGGCCTTGTAAATGAGGAATTTGTAAGAGATCACACAATAGGCATCGAATACGTTAAAGAAGCTGTAAAAGACTATGCCCCAGAGGTTGTAGCTAAATACACAAGGCTAAATCCAGAGGATATCAGAGCAGCTGCTAGAATGTATGCCACCACAAAACCAGCCGTCATCACTCACGGCATGGGTGTAACTCACTTCAACCACGGCGTTGGCGGAGTTTGTGATGTATCAAATTTATTCTTGATAACTGGCAATATCTGCGAGCTTGGCACAGGCGACTTGCCACTTAGAGGTCAAGAGAACGTTCAAGGCTGCTGCGACATGGGCGTTTTACCAAATATCTTCCCAAATCTTGGCTCAGTCACCGACCCAGAGCAAAGAGCTTGGTTTGAGAAAATGTGGCACCTAGAGCCTGGATTTTTAAACTCAAAGATAGGTATCCATAAAACTGAAGTACCTGATGCGATCCTTGATGGCAGAGTGCATTTCTTCTGGACTATCGGCGAAAACCCAGTCATCTCTGAGCCAAATACAAACCACTTCTTAAAAGGCATCGCAAATGTCGATTTCTACGTGGTTCAAGATCTATTTTTAACTGAGACTTCACTAAAAGCTGACGTGGTACTCCCTGGCGTTGCAAGTAGTGAAAAAGAGGGTCTTTACACAAACGCAGAGCGCCGTGTCCAGCATAACGAAGCTGTCATCACACCTCCAGGCGATGCTAGACAAGACTGGTGGATCGTTTGCGAGATCGCACGTCGTTTGGGCGCAACTGAGGGCTTTAACTTCAACTCACCAGAAGAGATTTGGGAAGAAGTTAGAAAATGCGACCCTAGACGCTACGGCGGCATGAGCTATTATAGACTTAAAAAATATCACGGACTTCACTGGCCATGCCCAACTGAAGATGATATGGGTGGTCAAAGCCTCTATCTTGATAAAAAATTCTTTACACCTGATGGCAAAGGTCGCTTTGTACCATGCCTATTTGTGGATAAAGCTGATGAGATCGAGAGCGCAAAACTTGAGTTTGCTAAGAAGATGAATATGTCGCCTGAGTATCCTATCATGGCTGGTTCAGTCGATGAGAAGACTGACGCTGAGTATCCGATACAGCTTTTAACTACAAGAAAAGTTTATCAATACACCGTTGGCACCATGACAAGACGCTCACGTGCCATCGAAGAAGGCGGAGATAGCATCGGACCTATCGCTGAGATGAGCCCAGCGCTTGCAGAGAGATACGGACTAAAACAAGGCGACTTTATCAAAGCTTGGAGTAGATACGGCTACATCGTCGTAAAAGCTGAAGTAACAGACATCGTGCCTGATGGCATCATCCAGATGACTTTCCACTACTGGGAGAGCTCTTGCAACGAGCTAACAAGCAGCGGTTGGGACTACATCAGTAAGACTCCGACATTTAAAGCAGCTATTCAGATCAAAAAGATCGATGAAGAGGAATTTTTACGAGTTCGCGAGCTAAAACGCGAGAAATTCCAAACTTCTAAGATCATCTACGATGACTTCCACCACCACGGAAACGCAGCGATAAATGAGTAAATTTAGCGGGAGCTATCCCGCTAAAATTCTTTATTGTTAAATTTCATTATCCAAAAATGCTGACATTGCAAAGCAAAAATCTAAATTTTAAATTCACTATTTGTGATTAAATTTTATTTTGAAATACACAAGAAGATATTTTTAAATTTTACTTAAACGCCAAAAAGCTCATAAAATTTCCCCATTTAAACGTGCTCTCGACACGCTTAAAGCCAGCGCTTAGGGCTAAGTTTCTATTTTCTTCCTCTGTGTATGGCACCAGCACATTTTCAAGTGCCTCTCTTTTTTGGGCGATCTCGTAGCGTGAGTAGCCTTGCGCCTGTTTGTAGTCCTCGTAAATTTCTATGACACTTTTGGTGAGCTTTTTATCATCAAAGATGATCTTTTCACTAAACAAAAAAACTCCATTTTCATTTAGCCCATCATAAATTTTCTGCACCAAATTTGCTCTTTTTGGCGGTCTGATAAACTGCAAAGTATAGTTTGCCAAAACCGCGTCAAAGCCTGCTAGTTCGCACTCTGTTATGTCAGCTAGGATGAAATTTATACTAGCGCCATAAGCCTTTGCCTTGTTTTTAGCGTTTGCTAGCATCGCATCAGAGTTATCCACGCCGCTTAGCACGAGGTCGTTTCTAAGGTTATTTAGCAAAAGTAGGCTATTTGCCGTTGAGCAGCCAAGGTCGCACACACTTGCCTCTTTTGGCAAAATTTTAGCAAGTAGCTTTGCGTTTAAATTTGAGCTCACATCGTAAAATGGCACCGAGCGCGAGATCATATCGTCAAAAACGCTCGCCACAAAGTCGTCAAACTCAAACTGCTTGCTTATGGGCTCTTTAAAAATTTCATCTCTCATCTTCTCATCTCTCATATCCCAGCTCCACTTCCATCAAAATACTTTATCGTCTCGTCGCAGTATAGATCGCAGACACCTACACTCTTTCTAGCCTCTGATATATCGCACTTTATCTGCTCTTTTAGCTCGCTAAGAGAGTTAAATTTCTTATTATCGCGCAAACGTTTTATGAAGCAAACGGCAACGTGCTTCGTCACTTTTGGCGCGACCTCGTCCAAGATGTGCGTCTCAACGCTGAAATTTCCATCCGTGCTAACTCTAGTGCCTATAAAAGTGACCGAGCCGTAGGTGTATGAGCCCATTCTCGTTCTTGTAGCATAGACGCCCTCGCGCGGCAAAAGATAGCTCTTAACCTCTAAATTTAGCGTCGCAACCAGCTCTTTTGCGCCGATGCCCTGCCCTTTTATCACGTCGCCTTCGATAGAGTACTCCCTGCCTAAGAGTTTGTTTGCCTCTTTGATCTTGCCTTGCTTGATAAATTCCCTTATCGCCGAGCTATGCACGCCCATGCCGTCATAGCAAACCTCGTCTACAACGACCACTTCGCCATCAAAAATTCTCTCCAGATCATACTTGTCCCAAGCCCTATTTCTGCCAAATCTAAAATCAAATCCAACAACGATCTTTTTTAAATTTTTAAAATCATGCTTTAAAAGCGCGATAAATTCCTCGCCGCTAAGCCCCTTTATAGCGTCAAAATCATACAAAAAACATGGGTAGCTCGAGTACTCGGCTCGCTTTAGCTTTGGCGTGATGTTGGCTTTGTTTTTGTCGATGACAACAAGGCCGCCAAACTCGCCTAGCTGCTTTAAAAGCTGCTTGTGCCCCCTGTGTACGCCGTCAAAATGTCCTATCGCGACGGCAGTTATATTATCTTTTGTTAAAAGCGTAGAAAAACTCGGCATTTCCTTCCTTTCCCTTGACTTCGCACTCTTTGCAGGCTATCAGTTCAAATTTCAAGCTGCTTGCTAGCACTTCAAAGCGCTTCATAGCTAAATTTACAGCCTTAGCGTCGGTGACAACGCCTTTTTTGTTGCGTTTTACGCCAACGCCCACTTCAAACTGCGGTTTAAAAAGCGTGATGATGAGCGAATTTTTGCTTGCTAGCTCGCAAATAGCAGGCAAAATTTCAGCCAAAGAGATAAAGCTCACGTCGCAGGTTATTAGATCAAATTTATTTTGATGCGATTTAGCAAACTCCCTGACGTCAGTTTTCTCATAAATTTTCACTCGCTCATCGCTTCTTAGACTAGCATCTAGCTGATCAGTGCCCACATCGACGCCAGTCACGCCCTTTACGCCACGCTCAAGCAAAATTTGCATAAAGCCACCAGTTGAGCTTCCTATATCAAGTGCGTTTTTGCCAGCTAGGTAAAATTTCATCGTCTCCAAAAAGCTCTTTAGCTTCAAAGCGCCTCGTCCAACGTAAATTTCATCAAGTAGTGAAATTTTAGCCTCGCTAACCTCGCTTGAGACCTTGGTGCAAATTTCGCCGTTTGCTAGCACCTTGCCAGATTTTATTAGCTCGCTAGCCTTATTTCTACTTATGCTTAAAACGCTTGCGACGTAGTTATCAAACCTCAAGTTTTAGCCTCTCATATTCGCTCTCATCGATCACCAGCACGCCTAGCTCATTTGCTTTTTCTAGCTTACTGCCAGCCTCCTCGCCAGCTAAGACGAAGTCCGTTTTTTTAGAAACTGAGCCAGAAACCTTCGCGCCAAAGCTCTCAAGCTCGGCTTTTATCTCATCTCTTGGGCGACTTAGCGTGCCAGTTATAACGACCGTCTTGCCACTTAGCGCGTTTGAGATGCTCTGCACCTGCGTCACGCTTGGCTGCACGATCTGGCTTAGTGCTAAAATTTCGTCCCTATTTACCTCGGCAAAGTCGATTAAACTATTTGCCATCTCCGCGCCAAAACCCTCAAGTGAGGTTAGCTCTTCAAAGCTAGCATCAAGCCAGCCAAGTCCAAAACTGTTTGCAAGCTTCTTTGCCGCCACCTCGCCGATGTGCTCGCAGCCAAGACCCGTGATAAAGCGCGATAGCTCCGCTCCTTTGCTAGCCTCAATGGCATTTAAAAGGTTATTTACCTTTTTCTCTTTAAAGCCCTCAAGCGCCATGAGGTCATCAAATTTAAGGCTGTAGATGTCTTTTATGCAAGCAATCAGCCCCTTGTCAAATAGCAAATTTACGATCGCATCGCCAAGACCGTCTATGTTTAGGCACTTTTTCGATGCGTAGTGAATTATTGAGCCCACCACTCTTGCCCTGCAGCTTAAATTTTGACACTTTACAAAGACCCCTTCATCAAGCAGGTGTGAGCCGCAAACTGGGCAAAATTTAGGCCTCTCTATCGCTTGCTCGCTGCCGTCTCGCCTATCTTTAAAAACCTTTGTGATCTTTGGTATCACATCTCCTGAGCGGATGATGCCGATGTAGTCGTTTTTCATGACGCCAAGGCGCTCGATCTCATCAAAGTTGTGAAGGGTGGCTGATTTTACATTGGCTCCGTCTATATTTACCTCATCAAGCACGCCAACAGGCGTTACTACGCCGCTTCTGCCAACTTGAAGTGCCACATCTTTTAGCCTAGTCACCTTTTCAATGGCTGGAAATTTAAACGCCACCATAAATTTTGGAAATTTGACCGTGTAGCCCAGCTGCTCACAGCGTGCAAGGTCATTTACACGTACCACCATGCCATCCATCATCACGCTCTTTGCCTCACGGCTTGCCAAAAGTTCGTTATAGGCGGCCTCAAGCTCATCTTTTTTTAAAATTTTAAAAAATTCATCCCTCTCAAAGCCAAGATCACGCACAAATTTCATCACCTCGCTGTGATCTTTTAGCCCAAGGCTCTGCTCGCCCACGCCCCAAGGTATAAAAAGTAGCTTTCTTTTTGCAGTGACTGCACTATCAAGCTGTCTAAGGCTTCCAGCTGCTGCATTTCTAGGGTTTGAAAGTGGCGCCTCGCCCTCTTTTCCGCGCTCTGCGTTTAGCAATTCAAAGTCATCTTTTCTTATGACGACTTCGCCACGAATTTCAATGAGCCCTTTGTAGTTAATGCTCTTTAAAACAGAATTTATCGTCCTTGCATTTTGCGTCACATCTTCGCCGGTAACGCCGTCGCCTCTTGTGATCGCCCTAACTAAAACGCCATTTTCATAGAGTAAATTTAGGCTCGCTCCGTCAAATTTTGGCTCAGCGACAAAAGTCAAATTCTCTTTATCGCCACGCTTTAGCCACGCATCAAGCTCGCCAAGACTAAAGATATCCTCCATGCTCCACATGCGCTTTATGTGGCTTGCCTTGCTAAAGCCCTCTTTTACGCCTCCGCCCACTCGCTTAGTCGGCGAAAATAGCGAAATTTCACTGGGATTTGCCCTCTCATATTCAAGCACCGCGTGATATAGCGCGTCATACTCCTCGTCACTTGCAAGTGGCTCGTCCTCGTCGTAGTAGGCCTTTGCCCACGCATTTAGCGTATCTACCGCTTTTTCGTACTCTTGTTTTGTCATTTTTGCTCCAAATTTACACCGCATTTTATCTTAAACATACTTTATAAATGATCCAAATTTAGCTCTATGGCGTCACATAAATGGACATTTTTATAGACCTTTGCTATCTCGTCCCTAGCCCTCATCAGCGCAAAGCCAAGCAAATTTTGCCCTCGCCACTTCATAGGATTTTGCGCATTGTCATCGCTTGCGCCCAAACCTATGCCCCAAATTTTATCAACCGGGCTAGCCTCAACTAAAATTTTGCTCCCAGTTTGAAGTAAAAAGTCTCGCAAAAGGGCATTTTGGCTAAATTTTAGATAGCTCGCATTTAGCACGACGCCAAATTTGACCTCGTCCCAGACCTTAGCGTCAAAGCCTCGCACCTGCCTGCCAAGTGCCTTCATCTGCGCTGGATCTTTGGCGGATAAAATTTGCCCCAAAGCCTCTTTATCGCCAAAACACTGAGCCTTTTTAGCCATCATATATTGCTCAGCGCAAATGTATTTAGCTTCATCCTCACAAAAACTAGAGCCGTACCACTGACTAAGACAGCTTGCGCTTAAATTTGCACTCTTTTGATGTCCCCAAAATAGTAAAAATTTATCCGACTTGCCAGCGTTATAGCGCTTTTTAAGCCACTTTAACTCATATCTAGGCTCTCGCTCCCAAAGGTCGGTAACAAAATCACCCTTGATAAAAAGCGTACTCTCATCAAAGCCTAGCCTCTCATCCCAGTATCCACGCCACGTCGCAGGCTCAGAAAAGAGCTGCTGGTATTCGCGCTGCTCATCTTGGCTGAGTGTTTTTAGCCAGTCATTAAATTTAAACCTATAATCCTCGCCAGCGCCCATCCTCCAGCCGATGGAAAATGGATCTATACTTGGAAATTTGATCCAAGGTGGCGGCAATAAATTTCTCATCTAGCCTCTTTTAGCCCTGCGCCCTACCAAAGCGTGGCTTGGCTCATCGCCTCGTGCATATTAAAAAGCTGCTTGTGCTCGGCCACATCGTGCGTCCTTATGATCTGCGCGCCATTTTCGTAAGCCTTTAGGTGCAGATAAAGTGAGCCTGGCAAGCGCTCCTTGACCTCGCTTTTGTAATAATGATTTATGACTGATTTGCGGCTAGCACCGACTAGCAGTGGGCAGCCAAATTTCAAAAAATGCTCCAAATGCTTAATAAGCAGTAAATTTTGCTCAGCCGTCTTACCAAAGCCAATACCCACGTCAAGCACTATCTTTTTAGCGCCAAGCTCCCTAGCTAGGGCAATCTTTTGCTCAAAAAAGTCTGAAATTTCGCCAATTAGGTCGTTATACTTTGGCGCAATCTGCATGGTAGCAGGATCACCTTGCATGTGCATCATGCAAAACTGGGCATCATATCTTGCAGCAAGCGGGGCTAAATTTGCGTTTGCTGTGATGTCATTTATCATCTTAAAGCCGTGGTTTAGCGCAAATTCTAAGCAATACTCATCAAAGCTATCAAGGCTAAATTTCGCCTTTTCGTGTAAATTTAGCTTGTAAATTTCTTCAATGATATCTTTTATGCGCCTAAACTCCTCCTCGCGTCCGCAATACTCGCTCCCTGGCCTTGAGCTAACGCCACCAAGGTCGATGTATTCAGCACCTGCTTCTATCATCGCTTCGATTTTAGCTATGCCATTTTGCGTATTTATGCGGCTTTGCTCGTTAAAACTATCTCTATTTATATTTGCCACGCCCATTATAAGAGGCTTTGCTGGCTTTATAAATTTAGTCTCTAAAAAACTTGCAAGCTTTTTAAGCCCAAAGTCTTGTAGCTTCTCCTTTTTAGCCAACTGCCTAAGCTGCGCGTTTGTCGCCATTAGCAAGGCTTTGTTTAGACTCTCTTTGCCTAAAATCGTATCATTATGCGTCACTAGCTCGGCGCCGACACTTAGGGCGTCTTGTTTTAGGATATTTGCCGCTGGGGTTTTTATCTCCTCAATAAAAATAAAATTTATCTCGCTCTTTTCGTGCATGAGCTTCGCGCCAGCCGGACTTGGCGAGACGGCCTTGCAAATTTGATCAAAGTCGCTTTTGTTATTTATCTTATAAAATTTCAACGTCGTCCTTTCTCAAAGATAGTAAGCAATAGTGGCGTCAAAACGGCATGAGACTTGGCGTTTAGATCAGCAAGCTTTATTAGCGAGAAAAAATACTCCATCTCCTCGCCGCTAAATTTATACCCACTATCAACCGCCTTTGTCACGATAGCGCCCACAAGCTCTTTTAGCTCGTTTTTGCCAAATTTTTGCGCCTGCTCCTCTGCTATCTTTTGATCGATAAAGCTTGTTAGCTCTTTTAGGCCAAGCGATTTTAAATTTAGCTCAACACTCATTTTTGGCTTTTTGGTGAGCTTGTTTTCTATAAGCATCCTCGATCTGATCGTTGGCAGAAGTAAATTTTTACTCTGCGTTACTATTATAAATTTGATGTTTCTTGGGGGCTCTTCGATGATCTTTAAAAGTGCGTTTTGAGCCTCGGTGCGAAAAGACTTCGCCTCTATGACTAAAATTTTCTCATCTTTTTCGGCGATGTAGGCTTCGGCGATGACCTCTTTTGCATTTTCTAGTAAAAAATCATCGCTCATAAAAAATCTTAAGTTATTTACGCCAAACTCGGCTTCAAGCTTGGCTTTTAAATTTTCAAAATCGCTTGTTATGACGATTTTATTAAGCATTTAGAGTATTACCTTTGCAAAGAGCACAGCGTCTATGCTCTTGTCAAAAAGTTTATATAAATTTAGAAGTTTGATGTCTAAGTTTTCATCGCTAGAGCTTAGCGTGAAGCTATTTTGCGCCTGCTCATCAAAGAGCCACATATAGCTGTTTTCATCAGTCTTGGCTAAATTTGCACGCTTGTCTATGCTTTTGCCGATGTAAAAAAAGATGTAGCCATTTGGAAAGGCAAGGCTTAGCATATCTTTTAAAAGCTGCTTTTGCTCGTTTGTCTCGATGCTGTCAAAGGCTGGATAGAGCGATCTTAGGCTAAAAAATGGCAAAAACGGACGCTCGCTTTTTGTGCGGTTGATATTTCTTAAAAGATAGTTTTCAAACCACTCTCGCTCATCGTCGCAGATGACTATAAAAGCCTTGCTATCAAGCAAAAATTTAAGCCTAGATGCGAGCAAAGGCGTCCATTCGACGCGCTTCTCCTCCATCCAGCTCATATATCTTTCGCTTCTTATAGTCTCAAGCGTCCATTGGATAAAATCTTGCATTATTTATCTAACTTATACGCATCGTGAAGCACGCGAACTGCGAGCTCGCCATATTTTTGATCGACGATCATTGAAATTTTTATCTCGCTTGTTGAGATCATTTGGATATTTATCCCCTCTTTTGCAAGCGTCTCAAATGCTAGACATGCTACGCCGCTGTGGCTCTTCATACCCACGCCGATGACTGAGACTTTCACGATCGCATCGTCATACTCGACATGTTTTGCAGCTGAGAGCTTTTGCATAGTCTCTTTTGCTAGGTCAAGCTCGTTTTGTGGCACTGTAAAGCCTAAATTTGTCGTGCCGTCGTGTCCTACGTTTTGAATTATCATATCTACATTTATATTTTGATGAGCTAGAGCTGTGAAAATTTCAGCTGCGATGCCAGGCTTATCGACTACGCCTCTTAAAGTTACTCTTGCTTGATTTTTATCTAGTGCTATACCGCTTACTAAAACCGCTTCCATATTATCTTCCTTTGCTATTAATGTACCTTCGTTGTGGTTAAAACTGCTTCTTGTGATTAGTTTGACATTTAGTTTTTTTGCTAGCTCGACTGAGCGATTTTGAAGCACTTTCGCCCCAGCAGAGGCGAGCTCAAGCATCTCGTCATAGCTTATCTTTTCTAGCTTTTTTGCCTTTTTTTCTATCCTTGGATCAGTCGTATAAACGCCATCAACGTCGGTAAAAATTTCACACAGATCAGCTTCAAGCGCCCCTGCTAATGCAACTGCACTAAGGTCGCTTCCGCCCCTGCCAAGAGTGGTGATATCGCCTTTGTCGTCTATGCCTTGAAAGCCTGCTACTACGACAATCCTGCCGGCTTTTAGCTCAGCTTTTAGCCTAGTGGTGTCTATCTTTTCTATCCTAGCTTTTGTGTGAATTTCATCTGTTATTATCCCAGCCATTGCCCCAGTTAGCCCTACGCACGCATAGCCTTTTGCATTAAGTGCAATCGTCAAAAGTGCGGTGGTTACTTGCTCTCCAGAGCTTAAAAGCATATCAGTAGCAACGCCATCTGGGTGCTTTGAGAAATACTCACTATATTCAACCAATTGATTTGTAACTCCACTCATCGCAGAAACTACCACAACCACGTCAGCGCCGCTGTTTTTAGTCTCTATGACCCTATTTGCCACAGCTTCGATGCGCTCAAGCGTGCCTACGCTAGTTCCGCCAAATTTTTGAACGATTAACATCAAAAATATCCTTTCTCTTTAAAATAACTCAAAACTTTGTCATAAATAGGCTTTTTGAAGTGATTTATCCCCTCTAAAGCCTTGTTGATATCTACAAATTTATACTCGCTAAACTCCGGATGCTCAGTCTTTAAATTTATGCTCGCACCGTTTTTTAGTCTAACCAAAAAGTACTTTTGCGTCTGCCCATCAAATGGGTAAAATTTCTTTGACGCATTTGCTGGAAAGTCGTAGCTAAGCCAATCAGGATACTCTTCTAAGAAGTCAAATTTATCAGTTCCGATCTCCTCTTTAAGCTCCCTTTTTAGTGCCTGCTTTGGACTTTCGCCTTCATCTATGCCACCTTGAGGAAACTGCCAGATATCGTCCATATCAACCCTTTTTGCGACTAAAATTTCGCATTTAAAAGGGTAAGAGCTAGACAAAATGACAGCTGCTACATTTGGTCTATATTTTTTTTGCATGTCTTTTCCAAAAAATTTATTTGAGATGATAACGAAAAAGAGTTAAGAGATAGATAAATGAAGTTAGTTTTTGCGCCGTTTGTAATAAATCGCACCTCCACTAAAAAACAGTAAAACCACACCGCATGATGCTAGACAAAATATAAATTTACCAAGCTCACCAAAGATATATCCAGCGTGCAAATCAAGCATAAATTTATAAATTTCAAATGACTTTGGCATGGCATTTTTTGAAATTTGCTCGCTTTTAGTATCTACTAAAAGCCTAACACCATCTCTCTCGCTAGCTCCCTTTGGCAGGTAAAAGAGCATAAATTTGACGCCGCCGCTATTTGCTATAAAATTTAAAGCATCAAACTCGTCTCCAAATTTAGAAATGAAAATTTCATAAGCTTTTTTAAGGTTTGCCACCTTTTGCTCATCGCTTAAGCTAAAGCCATTTTTGTTTGTAAAATTTGGCTTTTTAAAGACCTTCTCCTCGCCATAAATTTGATTTATAACCTTAGCAAAGCTCTCGTAAGAAAAGTAAAGCCCACTAATGCAAATCACGCTTAAAACAGCGCCAAGATAGATACCAAAAAAGCCGTGAAGTGAGTATAAAAACGCAAATTTCTTTGCTTTTAAATTTAGCTTAAAAGCCTCCCACACCCTGCTTCTAAATCTCCAAAAATATATCACCGCCCCACTTATCAAGACAAAAAGCAATGCAAGCGTAGAGAGTGCTATTAGCTCGCTTGCAAATTTGGTCAAATTTTCATTTTTAAAAAGCGAAAGGGCTAAGTTTTTATGCAAATTTAAAACCAGCCCTATAAATTTCTCCGCGCTGTTTTTGCCAGAAATTTCTCCAGTATAAGGATCGACAAAAAATGACTCAAATTCGCCATTTTCATTAGTTCCACTTATGACGTAAGCCTTGTTTGCCTCTGCTCTTATCTTTAGGTAGCTAAGATTAAAATTTGGCTCGCTTTTGCTGAAAATTTTTAAAATTTCATCTATCTCTAAAGGCTTTTTACCAGCCACAACCTCATCTTTGCTAAAGATATCGATTATCTCATCGTGATACGAGATGATCGCTCCACTAATGCTAAGCACAAGAAGCGGCAAGGCAAAGATAAAAGCCAAGATAAGATGAAATTTTTTCAAAATTTTTATCATTTTAAAACTTTAGATTAAAGCCAAGCTCGATCTTTTGTCCGTCAGCTATCAAGATGTCGTATCTGCCAGATCTTGTCGTAAAGTACTCATTAAAGAGGTTATAAACGCTTAGATTTAGACTGAAATTTTTAGTTACGTTGTAGTTTATACCAAGATCAGCGATCACATAAGGCTTCATATCATCAGCATAGCTAAATGAGTTTTTAGTCCTACCATAATAATTTATCTGAGACCAGAAATTTAGCCATCTGTTTAGCTCGTAGTTCGCTCCAAATTTAAATGTATGAAGCGGATAGTTGTTTAAACTTTTGCCTATCTCCGCTCCATCTTTTTGCTTTGATCTTGTATAGACATAGCTTTGATTTAGCCTAAGAGCGTTTGTTACTTGCCACTCATTTGTTAGCTCGACTCCGTAAATTTCAGCTTTGCCGATATTTACACTCTCCCAAATACCATTTGGATAAATTTTGCCTTTATGTCTGCAAACACTGCCTCTTGAGCAGATAGGGCTATAGCTTAACATATCTTTAAAACTTGTGTAAAAGCCAGTTAAAGACGTTTCAAAGCCTTCATTGTCATTATAAACGCCGCCAAATTCATAGCTCACGCTTGTCTCTGGTTTAAGGCTGCTTCTACCAAGCTGTGCTCCACGTCCTCCAGCAAATGGCAATGCAAGATCTTGCGTGCGTTGCTTGATATCAGGCGTCGCATATCCTGTGCTAACTCCGCCTTTTATGGCAAAAAAGTCATTTAAGTTATAGATACCATAAATTCTTGGTGAAACGTGCGAACCGTAGTTCTCGTCGTAGTTATAGCGAATGCCAGTGCTTAAGATAAAGTCTTTTGTAAGGTGATAATCATCCTCGCCGTAAAGCGAAATGTCATATCTTTTTACATTTGCAGCGTCTGCTGTGGTAGCCTTTTCGTCAAGCTTTTCTTTTTTGGCGTTTAGTCCTAAAGTAAAGGCGTTGTTATCAGTAAAATATGAACCTTTTGTATCAAAATTTAGTGTTTTTAGCGTTAAATTTTGTTGCGCGATCTCTTTTATCTTGCCGTAAGAGAGGTAGCTTTGAAGCAAGATATTATCAAGCCTTGCTTCGTGGCTTAAATTTATCACATTGCCCTTTATTCTCTCGCTAGCAACCGAGTTAGTACCAGTTGATAGTGTTTTGCCTTTAGTTCTTTTATATTTCACATCACTTCTTGCAAGCTCAAGCGTGATGTCGTTATTTTCATTTGGTCTAAAAAAGAGCTTCGTGCCAAAATTTCTATCCTTTTGCTCTCTGTTTGCGTATGAGATTTTATCCTCTGACTTGTTTAAATTTTTACCATAAACTGAGATGCTTAAAACATCGTCTATTAGCCCAGAGTGCAGATAGAGGCTGTTATAAAACTCGCCGCTTATGTTTTTATTTCTTGCAAATTTATAGCTTGAGCCAAGATTTGCATGAAAGTCGTTGCTAAACTCGTCTGTTATAATATTTATCACGCCGCCCAGTGCGTCACTGCCATAAAGCGAGCTCATAGGACCTCGTATCACTTCGATACGGCTTATCGCACTTGCTGGCGGGATAAAACTATATGAGCCTCCAACACTTCTTAGCCCCTTGTAAGCGTTATCTCCTGGCACTGGCATGCCATTTACTAAAATTTTAGTAAATCTTGGAGAGAATCCGCGTATAGAAATTCCTCGTCTATTTGCCGCTTCGGGAGTCGTTCCAAAAAGGCTTGGCACATCTTTTACCATGCTCTCAACGTCCTTGTGATTTCTCTTTTCTAGCGCATCTTGAGTGATGACGCTAAGCGTTGCAGGGGCGTCTTTTATGTTTTGCTCAAAGCCAGTTGCGCTCACTACTTTGACCTCTGGCAGAACCTTATCTTCATTTGCAAAAAGCGGTAAATTTATAAAAACTGCCGCACAAACAGAAATTTTTAATAGACTTCTCACAAAAAACTCCTTATTAAAATTTAAATCGCATTTTACTAAAATAAAATAATCGTTATCAATATCAGACATAACGCTAGAGGGATAAAATTTAACGCTCAAGGGATAAAATGATAAATTTAGATAAAAGATATGGCATAAGTAAAACCTCACAAAACAACAAGCGGATAAATGTAGAATTTTTCAAACAAAATAATGGCATCAGTTACCTAAAAAGCGAGATTTTATGCAACGAAATCATCAAAAGAGAGAGCGAGGGAGATAAAAAATATCTATTTTTAATGTTTAATGAAGCAAAAGACAACCTTTGCTTTAAACTTGATAAAAAAGAGTATCTTTTAAGCAGGGATGAGTTTTGCATAGGGCTAGTAAATGACAGCTTAAAAGGCGTTTTTGAATATCAAAATAAATTTTATAAAACTAAAACCTTGCTTTTTGAAGAGCACTATGCAAATAAGCTTGAAATTTTTTATGAGCTAAAATTTGAAGAGAAATTTGATCTTATAAAATGCAAAAAAGATAAGGCTCAAATTTGCGTTTTAAACGAGCTTGAGACGACAAATTTATATGATGGTATGATGAGAGAGATCTTTATAGAGTCAAAAATTCTAGAGCTTATCTATAAGAGCAAAGCTTTAAAAGATGAGAAAATTTATTTTAGCAGTGACGAAGAAAAAGTACTTTTAAAAGCCAAAAAAATCTTACTTACTCGCATGCAAAATCCCCCAAGCATCAAGGAGCTAGCGCATCTTTGCGGCACTAATGACTTTTGGCTTTAGTAAGAAAAATTTCAAACTCTTTTTCAAAGATACGATCTATCAGCTTTTAGCAAAAGAGCGGCTAAAGCTTGCATTTGCCCTTTTAAAGCAAAATGATATCAGCATAAAAGAGGCTTCCAGCATCGTTGGCTACACAAATGCAGCGCATTTTGCAAAAATTTTTAAAGGCACTTTTGGTTTTTTACCAAGCGAGCTAATAAGGCAAAAAAGCTACTTTTAAACTGCGCTAAATGCCAAATTTCTTATAATCGATAAAATTTAAAAAAGAGAGAAATTTGCAAGTTTATATCCACGTGCCATTTTGCGAGAGCAAGTGTCCTTACTGCGCCTTTGGCTCAAGCGATGATGAATTTAGCAAGGTTAGCGCCTATTTTAAAGCACTTTTCTTTGATCTAGATTTCCAGCTAAAAAGCCAAAATGTAAAAGAAATTTCTACTATCTTTTTTGGTGGCGGCACACCAAGTGCGGTAAATACCAAATTTTATGATGAAATTTTTAGCATTTTAGCTCCACTTTGCACGCCTAAAACCGAGATCACGCTTGAAGCAAACCCAAATTCTGCAAATTTAGCCTGGCTAAAACATGTAAAAAATTTAGGTGCAAACCGCATAAGCTTTGGCGCGCAAAGCTTTTTTGAAGATAAGCTTAAATTTCTAGGGCGCATCCACAGCAGGGAGCAAATTTTTAAAGCGGTTGAAAATGCCCACGCAGCTGGTTTTAGCAATATAAATTTAGACCTCATCTATGACACTAAATTTGATACCAAAAAGCGCCTTTTGGCGGAGATTGAAAATTTAAAAAGCCTTGCTATCACGCATCTAAGCGCCTACTCGCTCACGCTTGAAGAAAACACCCCTTTTGCTGGCAAAAAAAGCTATAAAAAGGATAGCGACACTTTGGCTAAATTTATGATAGAGCAGACCCAGCGAGCTGGCTTTAAGCAATATGAAATTTCAAATTTTGGAGAAATTTGCAAGCACAATCTTGGCTACTGGCAGGGCAAAAACTACCTTGGTGTGGGCGCTTTTAGCGTGGGCTTTGTGGATGGCACCAGATACTACGCCAAAAGTAGCATAGACGCCTACATCACGCAGCCAACGCATAGAGAAAGAGAAATTTTAAGCCAAAGCGAGCTAGTAAGAGAGCATATATTTTTAGGGCTTAGAAGCATCGTGGGCGTGGAGGCTTGGCGTTTAAGCGAGGCTCAGACAAAAAGAGCAAATTTACTTGTAGAAAATGAAAAACTGCTCTTTAAAGAGGACAAATTTTATAACCCAAATTTCTTATTAAGCGACGAGATCGCACTCTTTATCGAGGGCTAAATTTATAAAAATTTGAGCAAAGTCAAGATAAAATACAAAGCTTAAATAAAATTTAACAGAGGCAAAAATGTTTGGAATGAGTTTTTCTGAGATCTTGGTCATCGCCGTGATCGCCGTGCTAGTTTTGGGCCCTGACAAGCTGCCAAGCGCTATGGTGCAGATCGCCAAATTTCTAAAGATGTTTAAAAAAGGTATAAACGACGCAAAATCAACTTTTGATCAAGAGATGAAGATAGCCGAGCTCAAAGAAGACGCTCAAAAATACAAAGAGAGCATAACTCAAAGTGCGCAAAGCGTGCGTAAAAAGCTCACATTTGAAGAGCTTGACGAGATCAAAAAAAGCGCAAGCGACGTCACTGAAAGCATACAAAACGTCGTAAGCGACACCAAAAAAACGGTAGAAAATATACAAAATCCAACAAATTTAGTTAAAGATGCGATCTTAAACGATAAAAAAGAGGCGTGATGTTTGAAGAGCTAAGACCCCATTTGATCGAACTTAGAAAGAGGCTTTTTATAAGCATAGTAAGCATTTTTGTCTGTTTTGGCATCTGTTTTACATTTTGGAATCCACTGCTTGCATGGATGAGCGAGCCGCTAAAGCAGGTCTTGCCAGCTGGCTCAAACATCATCTTTACGCAAATTCAAGAGCCATTTTTCACTGCGATGAAGGTCGCCTTTTTTGCTGGTTTGGTGCTTGCTTTGCCTATCATTTTTTGGCAGTTTTGGCTATTTGTCGCACCTGGACTTTATGACAATGAAAAAAAATATGTGATCCCATTTGTCCTCTCTGCTTCATTTATGTTTGCGTGCGGGGCGGCGTTTTGCTACTACGTGGTCATCCCGCTTGGCTTTACATTTTTGGTAAATTTTGGCGGTCAGCTCTTTACGGCACTGCCAAGTATCGGCGAATACGTGGGCTTTTTCACGAAACTGCTGATCGGCTTTGGAATTTCATTTGAGCTGCCAGTCATTACATTTTTCTTAGCAAAGATAGGCCTAGTCGATGACAAGATGCTAAAAGACTACTTTAGATACGCAGTAGTCGTCATTTTCATCTTTGCAGCCATCGTCACACCGCCAGATGTTATAAGTCAAATTTTAATGGCACTGCCACTCATCGGACTTTATGGAATTTCTATCATAGTCGCCAAAAGAGCTGGCAAAAGCGACGATGATGAACAAGATAGCGACACAAACAGCGACGCAGGCGATGAGTGATATAAACGATATCTCAAGCTACGACTACTTTTTGCCTAACGAGCTCATCGCAAAAGAGCCAGTTTTGCCAAAAGAAGAGGCAAGACTGCTTGTTTATATTAAAAAAACAAAAGAGATAAAACACTATAAATTTAAAGATCTAGCCAGTCTCATCCCAGAGGACGCGGCGGTCATTTTTAACAACACAAAGGTGGTTAAGGCCCGCATTTTAGGACACAAACAAAGTGGCGGAGCCTGCGAAGTGATGCTAAATCAGCCAGTTGGCGATAATAAATTTAGCGTATATATAAGGGGCAGAGTAAGTGTCGGTAGCGTTTTAAATTTCGCTGATAGCATAAAGGTAAATGTGCTTGAGCTAAATGACGATGGCTCAAGGGTGGTAAATTTCACCAAAGATGGCGTCATTTTAGATACGGCGCGACTTTTTAGCGAGCTAGAAAAGATCGGCCACGTCCCACTCCCTCCATATATCAAAAGAGCTGATACAAAGGACGATGAGAGCTGGTACCAAAGTATATTTGCTAAAAATAGCGGCGCAGTCGCGGCTCCAACAGCCAGTCTGCACTTTAGCGAGCAGATGCTAGAGCAGATAAAGGCAAAGCACGAGGTCGCCTACATCACGCTTCACGTGGGCGCTGGGACATTTAAGGGCGTGGGGTGCCAAAACATAAATGACCACAAAATGCACTCTGAGTTTTATGAGCTAAGCGAAAAAGCTCAAGAGATCATAAACTCAAATAAGCCAATTCTCGGCGTTGGCACGACGGTTACTAGGTGCGTTGAAGAGTTTGCTAGAAGCAAGCAGCCAAGCGGCTTTTGCAAGCTATTTTTAAACCTAAATAATAGACCGATCAGGCAAAACTACCTTTTAACAAATTTTCACCTGCCAAAATCAACGTTGATCATGCTAGTTACTAGCTTCATAGGGCTTGAAGAGACGATGAGGATTTATGAAACGGCAGTTAGCGAAAAGTATAGATTTTACTCTTATGGCGATGGGATGCTTGTGATATGAAAAATGTCGATTTTGTCGCACAAATGGAGCTTTTTTTAGAAGCACTTTTTAAGGACGCAACAGCTAGAAACAACGCCATCGTCTTTAACTACAACCCAAACTACCCACGCTATCTAAGTTTTGAAGCGCATAAGCTAATAGGCGCGATCAAAAATTTAAGCAAATTTTACCTAAATGACGTAAGCAACTCAAAACTGCTCATATCCTTTACTCTAGTAAGTTATAGTCTAAGTTTAGTGCATTTTGACATACATATAAAATGCACTTCATGCCCGCAAAAGCCAAATGAGAGACTAGTTAAAGAAGCTGGCGAGCTACTAAAAGAGCTAAATGCCAAGATGAGCGAAACTGAGGACGGCTTTAATATAAGCATAAGCGTGCCACTGCCAAAAAGCGGGACATTTAAGAGGCAAAGCGTCGAGATAGCAAGCCTCTTAGGCAAAAATGCGATAATAGCTTGCGATGATGAAAATTTATTTTTAACGCTCAGCCATGAGCTAAGCTTTACTGGGCTAAAGCTCAGCAAACAAAAGAGCTTTGAGAGTTTAAATTTACACATAAAAGATGCCATTTTTAAGCCAGACATCATCTTCGTGCAAAAGGAGTATCTAAGCGACAAAACAAGGCTTGACGAGATGCTAACTTATCAAAAGCTTAAGAATTTCTACATCGTCATCATCAGCAAAGATGAAGCCAAAAGCATCAAAAGCGAGAAGATGACTACGCTTAGACAGCCATTTACTAGCGATAGCTTGCACGAGACTTTAGGAGTAGTGGCTAGAAATTTATAAAATTTTTAGATATCTCTTCAAGATGATAGTGGCTGAGACGCTATCAAGCCTGCCATCTCGCTTTGTGTTTGTGTAAATTTCACTTGCCTCGCTGCTGCTAAAAGCCTCATCTTGATAGACGATATTAGCCTGCACATCAAGAAGCGAGACAAAATGCTCTATGCGCCTTCTCATCTCATCTTCGCTACTGCCGCCGATTGGCACGCCCACTACTAGCGTGTTTGGAGCGTATTCATTTACTTTTTGGCTCACATCTCTTGCGGCTTGGTTGCGGTTTTTTCTAAGAACTGGCTCAAGGGGCGTCACGACCTCTCCAAAGCCAAAAGCAAGCCCTATGCGCTTTAGTCCAACATCGATCGCCATAAATTTCTCTCTCATAACGCGCTTTTTACTCTTAAATTTGAAATTTCAACTAGCCCGTCAAGCTCGTATTCATAGATGATCTCGCCAAATTTAGCCAATGCTTCATCAAGGCTAACGCCATTTTTGCAAAATTTCAATATCTCATCATCAGCTTTTTCTTGCTCTTTTACCTCGCCAAAAAGTGAGGCAAATTTAACGTAATCATCGATAAGCTCGGCCTTTTTGCTAGCCAGTAAGGCATTTGTCCCACTACTCTCATTTATGCGCTGAGGCAGGACAAAGAGAGGGATTTTAAGCTCATTTGCAAGCCTTGCACTTTGCATCGAGCCACTTCTTAGATCAGCTTGTGCGACCACAAGGGCTTGCGCAAGCCCCACAACTATGCGGTTTCGCTCTAAAAATCTATACGCGATCGGTGGCTCGCCCTCGTCATACTCGCTTAGAGCCAAGCCTTTTTCATAAATTTCTCTTATCGCTACTTTGTTTTGTGCTGGATAGATGATGTCAAGTCCATTTGCAAAAACACCGATAGTTAGCGGCATGGCAGCCTTGTGCGCCGTGATATCCACGCCGATAGCTCCACCACTTACCACGCAGACATTTGCGCTTTTTAGCGCTGCGCAAAGTGCTGTAACACACTCTTTTGTATAGACGCTTGCCTTTCTTGAGCCAACGACTGCTACTTTTGGCATGCTAAGAAGCGAGGTATCGCCTATGAAATTTAGCTCTTTTGGGGGATTTTTTAGCCTATTTAGCGCCTCTGGGATGATTTCAAGCTTCATAAAATATCTTTTAGATAGACAACTTCTACATCTTTTAAGATATTGTTTTTGCTAGCTTTTATCACTGCGATCGTGTTTTTTTTTGGGTGTCCGATGGCGATCGCATAGCCCCTTTTTTTGGCTAAATTTACAGCAGCTACAAGCTCTCGTCTAACCGCACTAGCCGATGGATCATCATCTAAAAATATATCTCTTGAAATGTAAGGCTGATTATACTTTTTAGCAGCCCTTGCCACGGCTGTTTGAGCGATCGTCTTACTATCAACAAAGATAAAGCCCTGCTCTATCAGCGCTCTATATGCCTTGTCCATCGCGTCATAATCACTAGTAAATCGTGATCCTGTGTGGTTATTTGTATATTTTGCACGCGGGAAGTCTTTGCGTATCTTTTTTATCTTTTCATGCATACTCTCAAAGCTCTCATTTACTGTGAGCGTGCCTATCTCTGGACTATCAAAGTGCTTTGCCTGCATCGGCAGATGTATCATATAAAACTCAAACGTTCTAGCGATGTTTGGCGTATCTGGATGAGTTTTTGTCGCTGGAAAAATGGACGGCGTTATCTTTAGACCGATTGACTTTACCATGCTAGCATGCTCAAATGTCGCCACATCATCGATTATTAGCACCAGCTTTGCACGCCCTTTTACGCTGCTATTTGGAGTAAATGGCACAACTGCAAAGTCATCTTTTTTCGCACTCTCTTTTTGCTGCTTTTCGCTGTAAATTTGCTTCTTGGCTTTATTACTAGGCTCAACCTCACTTTTTTTAGTAGGCTCAGGTTTTAAAATTTCACTATGCTTTAAATTTTCTTTTATGCTTAAATTTGCTTCAACACTTTTGTTTTGCTCTGTTTTTGTCTCTGTTTTTATCTCTGTTTTTATCTCATTTTTGCCTGCGTAAAATGGCTCGATTACCTGCTCGACCTTTTGCTCTGGCTTTTCTTCACTCTTTGCTTCAGAGATTGCATCTGCGCTACTTTGCATATTTTTATATAAATTTGCAAGTAGATTTTTCGTATCGTTTTGCTCTTTTTTTGGCTCTTCTTTTTTAGTTTCTACTTTTACTTCAGATTTTGTCTCGGGAGTTATCTTTTTTTGCTCTTTTGGCTCAGTTTTTGGCTTTAGAGCAAGCTCACTTTTATGTTTAGGATCGGTAAAAATTTTACTTAAATTTTCATCTTCATCAAATTTTAGAGGGTATTTTCTCTTCTCATACTCTTGTTTTTTATCTTTGCTAGCAACTTTTTGCTCATCTTTTTTTGAAATTTGCTTCTCGCTCTTTGGCTCATTTACTTTGCTTATCTGCTCAACATCTTTGTTTTTGATGCTAAGAGCTGCTATGAGTGCTACTATCAAAATGGCAGCAATGACGCCGATACCAAGGAAAATTTTATTATAAGAGCGACCTGCACTCTTTTTTGCAGGACGCTTCTTTGTAGTCTTTTTTTCGCTCAAGGCTTAGTTTTTGCTTTGATCTATAAGTTTGCCATTAGTTATCCAAGGCATCATTGCGCGAAGTTTTTTGCCAGTTTTATTTAGCAAGCTTCTCTCAGCTATACCGCGCTCAGCGTTCATTCTAACATATCCTGCTTTTCTCTCTAGGATGAAGTCTTTTGCAAATTTACCATTTTGAATTTCTCTTAAAACTTCTTTCATAGCTTTTCTGCTCTCTTCGCCAACTACTCTTACACCGCTTACATAATCGCCATATTCAGCTGTGTTTGAG